>NZ_CP156660.1:3651150-3955413 GCF_039851975.1 Desulfoscipio sp. XC116 | reverse complement strand
CTCTTGAATGATCTTGTGACGCCAACTCAATTTTTTTTACTTAAACTTATTGCAACCAACGAGAGTTGCAAGGCGGCGGATATTGCTCATATTTTAGATATTTCTCCGGCTGCCGCTACTACAATACTTGAAAGACTTTATAAAAACGGTTGGATTGAGAGGGATAGATCCGATAAAGACAGGCGTATCGTGTGGCTTAAATTGACTGAGACGGGAACAAAACTACTATCTGATACTGAAGCTGCAAGGTTTCAACTATTGGTGAAACAGTTCGATAATATAACTGAAGGGGAAATAGATAAGATATGTGAGGTCTTTAAGATACTGTTGAATATGTCTTAATGAAATATATTTAAGAGGTGTGGCAAATGGGAGTTGTTGAAAGTATACTAGATTTCCTATTAATTTTATTGGTAGTAAACGGCTTATTTAATTATTGGGCTTTTTTACGAGCGAAGAAAGAAGCCGCCAGGGTACAGGAAGAAAAGGCTAAATTAAAACCCGAAGTTGAAGAAGAAATTGAAATGGTAACTGATAATATTTGTGGCTGTACTTTGCCGAAGTCGGAAGCATATGTATTAATCAAGGATGATCAGAGACATTATTTCTGCAGCTGGGATTGTAGAGAAAAATTTATAGAAACCTGTCTCTGAAAACCTACGGGCTCGTCCCGGAGGAGGTTTACTAATAGCAGTAAAATATAAAGCTCCACAAGCCCCTACTCCCCGTGGTACCTAAGATGACAATAGATTATCAATTCCAGGAGGGAGTGTCGCAAAACTACTTTCTTGGGGTAGTGAGCGACGCTTCCTTTTTTTAGATTCTGCCAATTATTCCGATAATAATCCGATATCTTTTTAGCTCGTTGTGCAACAGCTCCTTTACTCTTTTTTGATAGCTTCCAGGGCGCTGAGATTCATTGCCCTTCGGGCCGGGTAATAGCCTGAAATCAAGCCGATCAGGCTGGTAAAGGCCAGAGCGCTCGCCGCCAGCCATAGGGGAATGATTGATGTGTTTCCCGGCCCCTCCTGCATGCCCCACGTGTCGAATAATACGAAACCGGTCGTGTTCAAGAGATAGGAAACCCCGTAGCTGAAGGCGACGCCGATTATTCCCCCAAAGAAGCCGATCATCCCGGATTCGAGCAGGAACAGTTTTCTGATATCCCCCAGGGAGGCGCCAATCACCTTCATGACGCCGATTTCCCTTGTTCTTTCGTAGATGGACATAACCATGGTGTTGGTTATGCCTATCGCGGCGATTAAAAGGGAGACGGCGCCGATAACTCCAAGCACCTTTTGGATTCCGGCCGCGGTTTTTTGCATAGATTCCAGAATATCGGTCAGACTGTCCGCATTAAATCCCTCATCCTTGATTTGCTGCTGGACCTTTTGGACATCATTGATATCTTTTACTTTAACCAGTACTTTGGAGTATTCGTCGAACTTTATGACCTCATTTTGTTTCTTGCCCCGGTTATGATCCCGTACCATCTTTTTTAGTTGTTCCATAGGCATAAATACATTGTAATCGTTTTCAAAATTGCCTTCCTCCAGAATTCCGATCCCTTTTACTGCATAGCCTTTGGAGGACTTGCCGCCGCTGTCACTGTCGCTGTCGCTGTCTTGGTGGGATTCCCCGTAGGACATATCCAGAGACAAGGTGAGCCTATCTTTCATCAGATCAATCTCAGCCGGCGCATATTGGTGTGCCCGTGGATTGTGAAAGAAATTCTTGATTTCGGCGCCAAACAGCAAGTTGAGGTTGTCGCTGCTCTCCAGCAGCCGGCCCTCGCCGGCGGTAAGTTGAAGTTTGTCCATCTGGCCGGGGTCGACTCCCTGGAGCTGCACATGGGCGAGGTGTTTTCCCGCAAGCAGCTTGCCGGAGACCTCCATAAAGGGAATCACCGCTTCAACCTCCGGGATTTTGGCAAACAGGACCATCGCCTTATCATCCAGCTTCTGTTGCTCTTTTTGATCCCTTCCCATACCTTCGTTTTGCTCCGGCGCCACAGCCATATACATGCCGTCCGAGGAAGAGCGGACGTTAATAGTGTTTAGGCTGCCCATGCGGCCGAGCTCTTCTTTAAAACCCTCATTCATGCCGATGCCGATAGAAACCATAATGATAATGGAGGCGGTGCCGATTAATACACCCGTTACGGTGAGCATCGTTCGGACTCTCCGCCGCAGGAGGTTTTTCAAGGTCATGGCCAATAAATCAATATTATTCATCTTCATTAAACTCTATACTCTGCTTTCTTTTCTTTTTGGAGAGCACAATACCTGCTATTATCGTGACAGCAAGTCCGACCCCCAGGCCTGCCCAGAAGGACTTATTTTTAAGTGCTTTTGTGAGGAGGTTCCGGCCCTCGTTCGTTTTCTCCTCGGGCATTTGCTCGGAGGGATCGAATGGAGGCGCTTCGACGGCGTTAACGGTAAACTCCCTTACGTACTCCTGGGGTTCCCCTGATGGGTCGTCAAAGGTAAAGATAATCTCCCCGTTCAATTGCCCTGCTTTGGTCGGGATGATATTGGTCTCGAAATAATCGTAGGATCCCGAATCGAAATTACCGACAAATAACTGTTTTTCCTGTACGTCGAAGTCCCCATTAACCCGAACCATTACATTATTGAGCTTGGTCTTGCCCGTGTTATAAAACTCTAAGCTGATCGGCGTGGGTTCTCCGATAAAGGCTTCCGGCGGCAGGCTGATCTCCCCGGCAGTAAGCTGGGACTGCTGGATAACGGGGATGCCGATTAGTTCGGTGGCCTTGTGCTCCGTTCCATCCTCATCTTGATACTCAATGTTGGCGGTTACCGTATAAGTTTGGGGCTCCGCATTGGGGATAGTATACATAATCAGGTTTCTTCCGGCTATGCCCTTCGGCTTGATGGAATCGATAAAAAAGGTGTTGCTGCTGCCTACCGGTGTAAAGACGATCTTTCCTTCCTTGTCCGAGTCGATGCCGGTCAGATATACCTTGATATTATTGACGGTTCTGGCGCTGCTGGTATTAAGGAAGGACATCTCCAGGCTAAACCGCTCTCCGGCCCGTACGACCACAGGTTTAAAGCGGTAGCTGTTGATGATGATTTTAGGGATCAGCTTGCCATTGGAGGTATTGACGTTAACCCCCGTGTACTGGTTCACCGTCACCTTGGCGTCGCCCTTGGCCGCATCCTCGTATTCCAAGCTAATCTGGATGTTGTAATGCTTGGACTTAAGTTCGTCGCCACCGGCAAACAGCGTGAAATCCGCCGCGTGGGACTTGCCCGGTTCCAGGCTTTCGATCATTTGGATGTCGGGAGACTTGGAAAGGATGCCCTCGTCGCCTTTGACCGACACCTTGATGTTATCCGCCCGTGTTTTTCCATTGTTCTTCACCGTGAAGGTGAGGGAAAAGCTTTCGTTGGATTTGACCTCCTTGGGCGTTACAATGATGTTATTGATGGCTACATCGGCGTTTTTTTCCTTGCCCTGCACTTTAATGAATACATTATAGTCGTCTGTATAACTTTGTTGCTGTTCATCCTGATAGCTGGCGCTGACACCCAGGCTGTAATTTCCGCTGGTCATCTTTGCCGAGGCGAGAAGGGAAAATTCAAGTTTGGTATCCCGGTTTGCGCCGAGGCTTTTTAAATACTTGGTATCCGATTTTTCTGCAAGGGTAAACTCATCGCTTTTCAGCCCGGTAAGAGTGATCTTAATGTCTTTGGCCGCTTTGTTGCTGTCGTTGGTGAGGGTGACGGTGACGGTTGTCTCGTTGCCCGCCTCAACGGTTTCGGGGGCGTAACTGATGTTCTTAATTATCAAGATGGGTCTGTTGTTGCTATCCAAATTGTCACTGCTTCCGTAAGCCGCCTCGGCCACCGAATCGTTAAAGCGGATCTGGGACCGATCTTCCCCGGCGGGCAGGATTAATATATTATAAAAGGTCATTAGCAAAACCGTTAAAGTAATCAGCAATCTTTTACTCATAATAGCGAACCTCTTTCCCTCTTTCTTTCATTATTTTTTATGTAATCGATATTCCCGTCTTTAATGTGGACGATTTTGTCCGCATACTCGGAAATCTCGTGGTCATGAGTCACAATAATCAGGGTTTGGTTGTGTTGCCTGGCCAGGGAGGTGATCAGTCCTATAACCTCCAGGGTAGTCTTGGAATCCAGGTTTCCCGTGGGTTCATCGGCAAAGACAATCTCCGGGTTGGCGACGAAAGCCCTGGCGATGCTCACCCTTTGCTGCTGGCCTCCGCTCATCTGTGATGGCTTGTGCTGCAAACGTTTCCCAAGTCCCACGGCCTCCAGCATCTTTCGAGCTTTTTTCTCTCTGATATGTTTGGGTATGCCTTTAAAAACCAGGGGCAGGTTTACATTCTCCAGAGCGGTGAGGGTTTCCAGGAGGTTATAAGACTGAAACACGAAGCCGATATATTTCTGCCGCAATCGGGTTAGCCGGGTTTCATCCATTTTCCCCAGGGCATATTTTTTGATTTTTATTTCACCCTTCGTTGGTCTTTCCAGACCGGCCATTAGGTTTAACAGCGTGGATTTTCCCGAACCTGAAGTGCCTAAAAGACAGCAGAATTCCCCCTTGCCAATGGTGAGGCTTACATTGTCGAGGGCTATCACCTTTTCACTGCCCATTCGGTATATTTTCCGCACATTTTTCAGTTCAATAATATTTTCCATGTTCGGCCTGCCTTTTAAGCTAAGTTGTTTTCCATATGCTATGATTGCTTAATTTGCTAATAATAAATGCGGCATGCTGCTTTCCGTCTGTTATAAAGTTATTAATTCTGACATATTCTTTGCATGCGTTCAAACTTCCTCCCCAAAAGGAAAAATTATCTTAATCTCAATCAAGAGCCGGAGTTTATTTGATGCCTGGAGTCCTGAGACTCCCACTTTTATAAGCAGGAGTTTCGCTTTTTACTTCAGGTGGGATGGAATCCCCACCTGAAGCTTCGATGTTCAGCTTCAGTTGAACGGGTTCACTTTTAAAATACTTGCTCCATGCTTGACAATTCATAGACAAGTGTGTAATATGTTTATGGGGGAGCAATCAAATCAAGGATGTGTTTATTGATGAATATTTCTGATCTGTGTTGGAGCGCGACCATTGATGAACTTAAAAGAGGATATGTCGAAGCTGAAGAATACTATATATGCCTGCTATGCGGTAAAAAAATTGAGAAAGGGATTGTATATCCCCGGGAAAGTATTCTATATGAAGCCGAAAAGTATATGCGTATTCATATTGCAGAGGAGCACCGGTCGGTGTTTGATTGTCTGATGCAACAGGATAGAAGGCTCACCGGTCTGACGGAGCATCAGAAAAACCTGTTGCAGCTTTTCTACCGGGGAAAAAGTGATGGGGAAGTACAAAAAGAAATGGGTATCGGCAGTGCTTCCACCATTCGGAATCACCGTTTTATATTAAAAGAGAAAGAACGCCAGGCTAAAATGTTTCTGGTGCTAATGGAACTCCTTAAAGATAAAAATAAGCGTTCACCGGGCTATTTGCCGCCACATAAAACGGTCGGGACGGTAGATGACCGTTATAATATAACCCAGGAAGAGAATGGGAAAATACTTGTTAAATGCTTCCCCCAAGGAACTGACGGCCGATTAAAAACTTTGGATATTAAGGAAAAAAGCAAGCTGGTTGTGCTAAGGGAAATCGCCAAACGATTTGAGGCGGAGAGGGTCTACAGCGAAAAGGAAGTTAATGAAATACTGAAAACAGCTTATGATGATTTTGTCGCCTTGCGAAGATATTTAATTGATTATGGATTTCTTGACAGAAAACCTGATGGGAGCCGGTATTGGCTGAAAGGGGAGGCCGATGGGATGGAGGAAAGAGATGTGGATCGGAAAAAGGAATTGAAGCTGCAGTATAAGGAAATGAAAACCGAGGGCGGGGTTTATCAAATCAAAAATATAAAAAATCAAAAGATGTTTGTAACTGCGACTCCAAATTTAAGAACCATTAACGGAAGAAAATTTTCTTTAAAAAATAGAGGGCATAAAAACAAAGAGCTTCAAGAGGAATGGAATCAATTTGGCGAAGATGCCTTTGTATTTGAGGTGCTTGAGGTTCTGGAAGAGAAAAAAGAAGGTTACTTTAATAAAAAGGATGAGTTGGAAAAATTGGAGGAAAAATGGCTTGAAAAGCTGCAGCCATATGGAGAGCGCGGTTACAATAAAGAGAAAAAAAGAGGGAAATCCAAGCGGACTCCCGGAAAGCCAATCTCCGGCTAGTTCAGCTCTTTCCCAAGTTTCTCTAAGGTTTTCATATCCAGACCGGTAATCGGTATTGACGCCGTTACGCAGTTATATTTTTTAATGCCGCCGCAATGGCGTTGATGCACTCTTTAATATCATCGTCACTGGATTTATCATTCCCCACATTTATTAATACAGATTTGCCGGAAAGGTCCTGATTTAAATGGAATGTTGGGCTGCGATCGTGCAAATAAGCATCAACCTCAACAAGTTTGGTTTTTTCAATCTCTCTTAATAATAGGTCGGCAAATTCCCTGTTTCTTTCATAGTCGGGATTGTTTTTAGAAATTACTAACATTATCTTGCTGGGATTTGATTCAGGGCTGCCGGAAATATCTCTATGAACATCCAAAAGAACTGCATTGCTATATCCTTCAACATTTGAAGTTATTGTGTTACGTGAGACTTTGTATGCATTTTTATAATCCATTTTGGAGTTGCTTTCAACAAAACTGCTATTTACCCCACCTTTAACAAGTTGGTCGTTAATTAATGAACCTACATCGGAAACTTTGAGCCCGGAAGGATAATCTTCATCAAAATGAGTATTATAGATAACTATATCAGATGAAATCCGGGCTGTTTGCTTTATAATTTTGTTAGCTGATAAGTTTTCGTTGTTATTTACTTGTTTGTTTATATCTGCATTTATATCGCCTTGTTTCTTGTTAGCTTGCATATAATGTAAATATGCATAACTTGATGACGAACACAAAATAAGAAGTGTTAATGCTATGATGATATTTTTCCTAATATTCTTCATTTCACTCATCTCCTTTCCATAAACTATATTTTCATTGTTGAGAAAAGATTACCGGTAAAATAAAATTTAAACAAAAACCCCGGCAAATAATACCGGAGTTTTTGCTTATTTACATTTCAGCTTTAATCCTCTCTTTAATCCACATGCGGATTAAAGTTTGATAAGGCAGCCCTTTCTTATAAGCAATTTTTTTAACGGCATCAATCTGATATGGCGCTAAACGCAAAGTAACAGGCTTTTTAAGTTCCCGCTTGTTTAATATTTCTTCTTCTAATTCCGGTGAAACCGAAATATCTACGGGTTCAAAATCTTCAAGAAACTCAGTGCTGTCATGCTCGTCCCAAAATCGGGCTTCTTCTTCTTCAGATTTAAACTCGGGTATTTTCTTGGCCATATTACCACCTCCCCCTTTCACGTAAGTAGTACCGCCTTTCAGATTGAGTCATGTCCCTGGCTGTTATTACCCGGACAACACCATCGGATTTAAGGCCAGCCACCACTAAGATAAACCGTCCTGGGTCAGTCACTCCATAAACCAGTAAACGTCCTTCCCGGCCCTTACGGAACAAAGCATCCAGAAATGCTTCTTCAGCTTCATCAGGTGTTATATTGTGCCTGGCTATATGATTGATATTTTTGTCATCCCAATTGAATTTATTAATTTTCAATTACATCACCTATTAAAAATATATTTCCCTGTATTTACAATGTCAATACGTTTTTATTGCCGGTATCCAGAATTAACGGGCATAAAACCCATCGGGGCCAAAGTATTCCTCCGCCGCATCATTGATCTCTTTGCACCATTTAACGATGTATAAGTACTAAGGGATAGAATTTTTACGGTGTTCTGAAATGTTATCCCTAAAATTCATAAAAAGACTATCCCCCGGAGCTGTTTAAACTCCGGGGGATAGTCTTTTTTTATGTTATGATAAGCTGCCGTATCGGGATTGCCGTACCGAAATTGTTGGCAGGCGCTAACGGTAATGTTGATTTGGTCTATTTGCAGTATCGGAACCTTAATTCAACTCGTCTCTCAGCGCCGGGTCAATTCCCTTTTTACTCTTCAAAAAATTCTTTGACAAAATCGGGAACATTATCTCCTGCAAAGCTGCCGTAATCTAAATTATGATTATCTATTCCGTAAAAACCAATAATATATCCACCAATTCCTTCATTGTCTTGAGTAAAAGAATAATCTAAAAGCCAGCGATCGCCATATTCTCTCAAGCAAGTTTCAATTTGGCTCTTATCTCTGATTTCCAATCTCTTAACTTTTTTATCATCTGCCGTTTGTTCATCTTTAAAGTGACCCGTCCTTCTAAATTCTTCCCACTGGTCCCGGTTTTCTATTTTTTCAACTAAGAGATAAGATATTTCTTCGGGTAGTATTCTCGCTTTTCGGTCGTAACCTTTTTCTTGCAGCCAGTTTTCCAGCAAATGATCGGATTTGTTCCAAGCAGTGTGGATATACTTATCCTTATCACCATCACCACCACGTTTTTCAATGTCCTTAAACAACTTGGGGTAATTATGCAGCTTATTGTTGGCAATCAATATGCTTACATCGGCCCACGGTTCTTTTTGCTCGGTCATCAGTTCGTAAGTTTTATTCATAGCATCAAGTTGCATCATTGCTATTGCTTCTTCTATTTCGGCCGGATCCAGTATCGCTGCTTCTTTGTAGCTGCCCGTGTTCATATTTGGACGCAGGGTGATTTTTTCCACATCATCGGGGTTGACATGCAGAATATCATAATGCATTTTCTTATATTCCTCGGATTCGCAAATAGGTTTTAAATAGTCGGCATAGGCATCATAAGCAATTTGATAGCCCCTGGTCATTGTACTTCCGTTACTCAATTGGTAAATGAATATAACGCTTCTTTTTTGCTCTTTGTTCTTATTTAAATAATTAATATCTTTATCTTCAATAATTCTCCGGTGAAGCTGCTGAATGTGTTCCAAATTGCCTTGATCGGAGAAAAAATCTGTTTGGTATTTTTTGTCCAGGTTGTAATTATAAAAACTATTGCTGAAATAAACCTGTTGGATCTCGTCCAACGGAGGCAGCTTTTTTTCATATCCTATCATGTCGAACCTAATGCCCAGCATCAAGATTATGACTATAGCGCTAAAAACCGCATAACCTTTAAAATTCTTCACTTCTTTAAAAAACCCTAAAGATTTCTGCAGCATTATTTCGGCAATCACATAGCCGGTTAAGGAACCTGCCAAATAACCAAAGACAACCCAGCCAATAGTCTGTTGAGTTTGCTGAAAATAAAGTCCTCCCAGCAGCATGGTGCAAAAAGTAACGCCGTATTTAAATACATTACGCGTCTTGCTAAAGGCAATTGTCTGGGTTGCATTTTCCAGGTTTCTTATTTTGTAAAGATAATCGGCCAAGAAAAATAAAACAAGGCAGATTGCCATATAAATCAGTATTTCACCGCTGCTCATGGACCGCTCGGATAGAGGATTAAACCCTGCAAATATTCTTGTTATGGGAGAAAGTTTGTCTAATTGATAATCCGAATTAAACATAAAACCATAAATAAAAAACTCAAGATTGCAAGTAAGCAGAACAGTTATACCTACCGGGAAAAATAAAAGAACATAAGTTAAAATACCCTGCACTGTCGAAATGCCAACCAACATGCCAACCAGGACACAGGCCAGGAAAACCACCAGGTTCATCAGAACGGTTATACCCATCCATCTAAAAACATCGTTAACGCTGTAATAGCTGCCCAGGTCCAGAAATAAGTTTAATAGAATGGAGATAGCGCCTGTGATTAATACCGGCAAGATTAACAATATAATCCCGGTGAAAATATGGCTTCTGTAAATATTGCTTCTTTTGACGGGTAGACTGTGAAGCGCATCGGCTGATATTTTGACCTGCAAATAGCGGAACAAGAGAACAGCCAGCACAACCGGCACTGCCAGCATTAAAGTAGCCTGCGTTTCCGGGTTATTAATTAAAAGCAGGTTTTTGACAGCATCTTTGTAAATATCATCATTGCTGCACATCATTATTATATTTAAAGGAATTATAAAAAGTAAAGCTAAAGTGTAAACAACCGCCACCCAGCTGTATTTTCTGAAATCATTCAGGACAAATCCTTTATTCAAAAACGATGTTCTTGATTTCATAACCAATTTCCCCCATCTCGTAAATAAATATTTCCTCCAATGTCAGAGGCAAAATATCCAACAGCAGAGGCTGGTATTGAGAAATATCCCGGACTATTTCCTCTTTCTTGCCTCTGACAATAAACAGATTGACACTGCCTTTTTTTTCTTGATATAAGATTTCATTATCTTTAAATATGTTCTCCGGCAGATCACCTTGAAAAGCAGCCTGAATTTTATGTATGTCCGATTTTAAGTCGTCCAATTCCTTCTCCACAATCAATCTGCCTTGATGCAGCACGCCTACACAGTCACATAGATCTTCCAGTTCCCTTAAGTTATGGGATGATATTAACACGGTCATCTCTCTGTCGGCTGTATCTTGAATGATTAAATTTCTGACCTTCCGCCTCATCACAGGGTCCAAGCCATCTAAAGGCTCATCTAAAATCAAAAAATCAGGTGTTATCGATAAAGCGAGCCAAAAAGCAGCCTGCCTCTGCATTCCTTTGGACATGCGCTGTATTTTTTTATTTTCATCAAGCTGGAAAGCATGTTTTAGTTTCTGGTAACGCTCCTCGTTCCAGTCGGCATAAATTATTCGGTAAAATCCAGCCATATCTTTGACGGAATATTGGGAGAAAAAGTATAACGAATCGGGAATAAAGACTGTTTTAGATTTGATTTCTATATTCTCAAAAACCTTTTGGTTATCTATCAAAACTTCTCCCTGGTCCTGGCGATAAATTCCGGACAATATTTTTAACAAGGTTGTTTTACCGGCCCCGTTTGAGCCCACCAACCCGTAAATTGATCCTTTTTTTACATTAATACTGACATCGGCCAGCGCTGCCGAACCGTCAAACATCTTGCTGATGTTTTTAGCTTCTATCACTTTTTTCTCCCCCCTTGACCATAGCGTCTACCTCGGAGATTATTTTGGTAATTTCCTCCTTCTTCATGCCCAGGTAAATAGCTTCAGATAGTATTTTAACCAGCTCCCTTCTCAGCTTGGACAACTTCTCGTCATTTTCGCCGCGCATTATCCGGGCGACAAAGTTGCCTTTTCCCGGTATTGAATAGATATAGCCCTCTCTTTCCAGTTCCCTGTATGCTTTTTGAATGGTATTGGGATTTATGGTCAGCTGGCCTGAAAGTATGCGCACCGATGGCAATTGCTCATCGGTCTTTAAAATTTCGCTGATGATCATCTCTTTAAATCTCTCTGCCAGCTGTTCGTAGATAGGTTGCCTGCTTCTTAAATCCAGTTCAAACATTAAACCCCTCCTTTCTGTTTCAACCGTACTACCAGTGTTAGTACGGTTATTATATAAAAAAATGTGCTTATTGTAAATACCAATAAATAATTAATTTGGCAATTGCAATACATCGGTAAAATAGTTAACTTTACGGATGGTGGTTTCAATTTCATAAAAAAATTTTATTATTTTTTGTATTTTTCAATAAAAAAAATTTAATAAATGTCGATAATAAATTCGATAATGTATATAGTTTTAAGATGGGGGAATATTGTGGAAAGTATAGATAAAACAAAGGGCGTAATCTTTACCCTGGAAGATAACTGTGTCGGCTGTAATAAGTGTATTTTGGAATGTCCTGTGGAATATGCCAATGTCGCTTATCTGGCGGATGGGGTAAATAAGATCAAAGTGGACCCGGAAAGGTGCATCAATTGTGGTCATTGCATTGAGGTGTGTGATCACGATGCCCGTGCATATTATGATGATACGGAAGAATTTTTTAATGCCCTGCAGCGGGGTGAAAGGATTTCCGTGTTGGCTGCCCCGGCTATAAGGTATAATTTTACTAATTATAAAAAACTATTTAGTTACTTAAAAAAGAAAGGCGTCAATATAATTTACGATGTATCTCTGGGCGCTGATATTACCACCTGGGCTTATTTAAAGGCTATCCAAAAGCTGGGCCTGGATTCCGTTGTGGCGCAGCCCTGCCCGCCAATTGTAAATTATGCACAGAAATACAATGCTGATTTGTTGGCTAAACTGGCTCCTGTACATAGTCCCATGATGTGTACGGCCGTTTACCTGAATAAATACATGCAAGTAAGAGATAAGCTGGCTTTTTTATCGCCCTGCATAGCTAAAATTAATGAAATCAACGATAAGCATACGGGCAAGCTGATTGAATTTAATGTTACTTATAAAAAGTTATCGGAGTACCTGGGAAAAAATAATGTTAACCTGGATGTGCATGATGAAGCGGATTTTGATGACATAGGGTGCGGTCTCGGTCTAACTTACAGCAGACCGGGAGGTTTGCGGGAGAACGTTGAATTTCATACGGGCGGTGCGGCATGGATAAAACAAGTGGAGGGTGTTAATCATGCCTATCATTATTTGAACCGGTATGCTGAAAGGTTAAAGGAGAATAAAAGCCTCCCTTTAATCGTTGACGTGCTGAATTGTATTAATGGCTGTAACCTGGGCACCGGGACAATGAAAAATATTGAGGTTGATGATATTGATAAGTTAACTAATGTTCTTAAACAGCAAAAAATAAAGGAAAAGTCCAAAAAGAAACTATTGGGCGGTAACGCTTACGTTTTATTTGAAAAGTTTGCTAAAGAATTGAGCCTGGATGATTTTATCCGTCAATACGAGAACAAATCCGGCGGGATTATAAAGAAAGAACCCATCCGTTCCGAGCTTGAGCAAATATTTATTAAATTATATAAGGCTACTGAGAAATCTCAGAATATAAACTGTTTTGCCTGTGGTTATGGGAGCTGTAAAGAATTTGCCAAGGCCATATATAACGGTGTAAATCATCTCAATAATTGCATTCATTACAACAGGACGGGCCTGGAAATAATGACTAATGAAAAGTCGCTGAGGGAAAGTCTGAAAGAGAAGGTCGCGGAGATCATAAGCTCTATGAGCCAGCTGGCGGCTGCCAATCAGGACAACGTTCGCAGTGCTAATAATGTGGAGCGGCAAAATGATTCGGTTTTGCAAATGGCTGACATGTTGAAAGAAACAATTCATGAAGTGAAGGACAAGCTAATGGGGATTGCTAACGTTTCTCGGGAAATAGTCGGTATAGCTGATCAAACTAATCTGCTTGCCTTAAATGCCTCTATTGAAGCGGCCCGGGCCGGTGAACATGGACGCGGGTTTGCCGTGGTAGCCGAGGAAGTGCGCAAGTTGTCCAATGGCACTAAACAAACTGTGGATTCAGTGCGTTTTAACGAAAAAGAGGCTATTTTAAATGTCGAAAAAATCCTCGGCTTGGCCGATGATTTAGATTCAAAAATCCGTTTGGTTAACGGAGAAATGATTAATATGGTACAGAATACGGAAAAGCTGGCGGAACGGGAGCAGGAGATTGTCGGGTTGGCCAGGTCATTGGTGGATTGAGGTCTTCCGTTGGCACATCGTTACGAGGACGACCGGGGAAATATATTGAGGATATCTTTAAATGCCATATGAACGGAAAAGAGCAGCCTTAGCTGCTCTTTTCCGTTTTTTCAACTGCTGTCGGTTCCTTGTCGGGCGAAGGTCTGGGTGTTATTAAATATTTTGCTCCCGTCCAGATCAGCACTGCGGCGAAGATAATGCGCAGAGCTTCTTCAGTCAGGATGTGGGCCAGGGAGCCGCCCAAATATGTGCCTAGAAGGATGCCCGGAATTAATCCCGGCAATATGCTCGTGCTGACGTTTCCTAAACGCCAGTGGGTATAAGCCCCGACTATGCCCACCGGGACCATGGCCAGAAGGGAACAGCCCTGGGCGGCGTACTGGGTGAAGCCGATAAGCAGTACCATTGAAGGCACCATGATCGTACCTCCTCCGACTCCCATCATTCCGGAAAGGAAGCCGGTAAAGACCCCTGTCGATAAGAGAACCGAAATTTTTAGCCATCCCGTGGCGGGATCGGCCACATGGTACAGATAAGGTTTTAGAAGCAAGAGCAGGGAAATGAGGATTAAAAACCCGCCAAAGGATCTCTTGAGCTTCCATTCCGGAAGGGCGTTGGCAAAGCGCGCGCCCGCCCTGGCGGTGAATATGGCGGTGGAAGCCAAAAGCAAGGAGGCAAGTAAATCCACCGAACCATTTGATGCGTAGGTGAATGCTCCCGATATCCCGGTGAACACCAGTGCCACAAGACTTGTGCCGTGGGCTTTGTGCTGACCCATTTTAAGAACGCCCACCATCAGGGGGATCATGATCACTCCGCCGCCGAGGCCCACAAGTCCTCCGAAGAATCCTGCCGCCAGTCCTATTAGTAAGTTTATCATTTTGTTACCTCAGCAATATTAGCTCAAAATTGGAGACCAAAGGTTTATTTCGGAAATTAGGGTATTATTCCTGTTCCGGGTACCGCATGAGTTCAACCGGGGTCACGTCAAGTTCCGCGCAGATTTTTCCCAAGGTGCGCAGTGACGGGCCTTTGAGTCTTCGCTCAAGCTGACTGATATAAGTGGGGTGTAGCTTGATATGCAGGGCAAATTTCTCTTGGCTTACGCCCTTTTTCATTCTAGCACTTGGCCAAATTTGGTGTCAATCATAACACCTCTAAGAATAAGCTATGCGGTCATAATGTCTATATACTATAGCACTTAGAGAAAATGTTTTCCATATACTCATTGTGATAGAAACCCATGTTTTTTGGATTTTATGCAAAAAATGAGGTAATTAATGATGCATTTAGCAGGTATTTGGGAAAATACTGGCGAATTTTTCATAATGTGCATATGTTCATATAATGAGGAGTTTTCTGGGAGGTTTTAATTATGGGTACAAAGCCTAGAAAGGATGCTACAAGAGTCCTAAGGCTAAATATGATTGTTGACTACATTAGTAAAAGAACACTGTATGGCGGAGTAACTGTTAAAGAGCTTGCACAAAAATATGAGGTATCTGAGCGGCAGATCCACCGCGATCTCAAAACTATTCAAAATGATTTGATGGTTTCATTAATCAAGAATGAACGGTCTCTAAACGGGCGCAAAAGTACTTATTATTGTCTGGAAGTGGGGTATTTGCCCGGTATAAGTCCCGAAAAGGCTACGGTTCTTATTTTAAGCCTGCTGCAGAAAAAGGGGTCGGCTTTGGCCGGTCACCTAAACGATCTAAAGGATGTTCTGGTTTCCACTTTGTTTAAATATCACTGCAACCCCGTGGAACTGGCTGTGGAGAAGCTGCAGAGTCGTATTTACCTGGTGGAAGAGAACCTGGCCGAGCCGGAATGGGTGGGCAATATATTTACCGGACTGGTTGGTGCGCTTAAAGACGGTTATCGTATCAAGATAAGGTATTTTGCGGCATGCAGCAGGCAGATCACCGAGCAGGTTGTGGAACCTTACGGTCTTATTTGCAAGCGGCAAAACTGGTATTTGGTAGCTTTCTGCCTGAAGCGCCAGGATATCCGGGTTTTTAAAGTTGATCAAGTTATTGACGCTATTCCTTATACGGCGGAAAAGTTTCATTATCCTGAGGACTTTAATCTTAAAGAATATATGGCGCAAAGCTGGGGGGTAATTAGCGATGGAGAGGTCTGCCGGGTGAAGATTAAATTTGGCCCAAACGTAGCATTTCGGGTCCAAAACATTATCTATCATCCTTCCCAGGTAATAGAGGAGGAAATGGATGATGGATCGATTATTGTTTCCTTTAATGTCTGTGGTATTGCTGAAATGAAAACTTGGATGGCGCAGTGGGGGGATGCCGTGGAAGTGCTTGAGCCGGGCTGGCTTAGGGAAGATATGTGTAAAATGGCCGAAAATATAATAAGGGTTTACCGTAATAACAAACAATTGTGAACCTCGTCCGGGACGAGTCTGGAGGCTTCTTCTCGGAGGGTTTCATAGCAATGACAGGCTAAGCTGATTTTCATCCTTTGATGGCGCCGTGCAAGCGGCGTGGATGTCTATAATAAGACAATGCACCGGGGCTATCTCACCCCGGTGCGTTGTCTTATTTCTTATCGCCTTTAGCTTCGGCTTCTTGGACCTTACTAACACTGCAATCTTTATAACCTAAGAAATTTCGCCAGAAGTTCAATGATTCTTTTTCCCACTCGATCCTGTTACATACCATTTCTCTTAAACATTGAGATGGGGCACCCGCGGCGATTCTCTGATAAAGCTCTATTTCCTGTTCTTCGATTCTTATTATCTGGTTGACCAGGTTATGCCAAGACATTACCCTGAGACCTCCTTTTATTCATCTTTCTTATCTTTTTTTTCCTCTTCTTGCTTGGTTTTGTACGACTCTGCCGGTACATAGCCCGGTCCGCATCCCGGCGCGTATCCCGGGCAATAACCCGGTCCGCATCCAGGGCCCGGTCCATAACCCGGTCCATAATTCGGATCACAACCGGGATTGCAGCCGGGAGCGTAACCGGGGGGGTGAGCGCAATTATCATAAGAGCAACAATATATGGTATTCCAGAAACTTGCTTCGCCGGCCTCTTCCCTAAGTTCTCTTAAAACAGCATCCCGTCTTGCTGGTGATGGAATTTGTTGGACCAGTTCAGAAATAAGACATATCTTTTTGAGTTCCATGCACATAGCCATTTCTACACATTTCAACCATTGATTATCCATATAAATCCCCCCTGACATTTATTCTACAATATGCACAACAAGGCAGATGAGTTACATATTTCCAATAAAATATAAATATATATTGATTGCCTGGTATTGCCGGCATTTATCAAGACGACGAAAACTTTGCTTAAGAAGTAATTTGCGCTGTAATATTATCCGGATGATAAAAGACAGGTTGAAATGAGTTTTTAGACCGGCTTTAATTTTGTAAAAGGAAGGGAGCGTCGCTTACTACTCCAAAAAAGTAGTTTTGCGACACTCCCTTCGGTGTTGCGCTGTGTAGATACGCCGCTAAATGCGGCCCGTAAAAAGATGAAGATATAGTTGGTTTGTCATTGCCATGCATACAACCTGCGACGTCTGAAGTTCGTCATTTTACAGGGTATCGATAATGTCCGCATGATACTCTTGTAAAGATTTCAAATTGACTTGTGTATTATTTTCTTTATACGCCGCGATGCCCCTTGCACTGGCCAGGGCTGCCGCCGTGGTGGTGATATAAGGTACTTTATATTTAATGGCCGCCTTGCGTATATAAGAGTCGTCATGCTGGCTGCGTTTTCCTGACGGGGTGTTGATAACCAGGTTGATCTCTTTATTTTTAATGCCGTCGATTATATTGGGACGACCTTGGAACAATTTTTTAATCTCTTCGGATATGATCCCGTTCTCTTTAAGAAATTTATGGGTTCCTTCCGTTGCTTTAATACGAAAGCCTAATTTGCTGAATAAACCGGCTGTTTCCAGTGCGGCCGGTTTATCTTGGTCGGTCACACTGATCAGAACCGTTCCGGATATGGGCAGGGGGGACTGAGTCGCTTCCTGGGCTTTGTAATAGGCCAGCTCAAATGAATCGGCAATGCCCAGTACTTCTCCGGTGGAGCGCATTTCCGGTCCCAGCAGCGGGTCGACCTCCTGGAACATATTAAAAGGGAAGACCGCCTCTTTTACCCCGAAATGAGGAATTGTTTTGGAGGCAAGCTTTTTAACGGGAGACTTGGCGCCGGTTTTGTCCGCCAACATTATTTCCGTGGCCATCCGGGCCATTTGGATATTGCAGACTTTCGATACCAGGGGAACTGTCCGTGAGGCTCTTGGATTGGCTTCCAGAACATAAACCTTATCGTCGGCGATGGCGTACTGCATGTTCATCAGGCCGACTACCCCGAGCTCCCCGGCTATCTTTTGCGTATAGCTGACAATGTTATCAATATGCTTGGCCGGGATATTTACCGGCGGTATCACACAGGCCGAGTCCCCGGAGTGGATGCCCGCCAGTTCAATATGCTGCATCACTGTCGGTACAAAGGCCTCGGTTCCGTCGGCTATGGCGTCGGCTTCCGCTTCAATAGCGTTACTGAGGAATTTATCGATTAAAATCGGTCTTTCCGGAGTAACTTCAACCGCGGCAGCCAGGTACCGGCGGAGCATAGCCTCGTCGTAAACAACTTCCATGCCGCGGCCGCCTAAAACATATGACGGGCGAACCATTAAAGGATAGCCAATCCGGTTGGCGATGGCCAGGGCTTCCGTAAGGTTTACCGCCATACCGGATTCCGGCATGGGAATATCGAGTTTTTCCATAATCCGGCGGAACCGGTCGCGGTCTTCGGCTAAATCTATGGTATCAGGAGAAGTACCGAATATGTTTACCCCTGCTTTAGCCAGCTCGCCGGCAATATTTAAGGGGGTTTGCCCGCCGAACTGGATGATTACCCCCAGGGGTTTTTCCTTTTCGTATATGCTTAACACATCTTCCACTGTTAATGGTTCAAAGTACAGCTTGTCGGAGGTGTCGTAATCGGTGGAGACTGTTTCCGGGTTGCAGTTGACGATAACCGTCTCAAAGCCCATATCGCGCAGGGCAAAGGCTGCATGAACGCAGCAGTAGTCAAACTCAATGCCCTGGCCGATCCGGTTCGGACCGCCGCCCAGAATCATTACCTTTGGCCGGTCGGTGGCCGTGGTTTGATCAGGGGCGTTGTAGGTGGAGAAATAGTAGGCCGCATTCTCAACACCGCTTACCGGTACGGCTTCCCACCCTTCGATAACCCCCAAAGCGGTTCTGCGCTCACGAATTTCTTTTTCCGGCACATCCAGCAGCATTGCCAAATAGCGGTCGGCAAAACCGTCTTTTTTAGCCCGGACCAGCAATTCGTCCGGCAGGCGCCCGTGTTTATGCTTTAGAATTTGTTCTTCCAGCGCAACGAGCTCTTGCATTTGCCGGATAAACCACGGCTTGATATAGGTCAACCGGTAAAGCTGATCGATATCCGCGCCTTTGCGCAATGCCTCATACATCATAAACTGGCGTTCGCTGGACGGCTCAGCCAGCAGATGCAGCAGTTCTTCCAGGGAACGGTGGTTGAAATCTTTGGCAAAGCCCAACCCGTAACGGCCTGTTTCCAGGGAGCGGATAGCTTTTTGGAAGGCTTCCTTATAGTTTTTGCCGATGCTCATTACTTCACCGACCGCCCGCATTTGAGTCCCCAGCTTATCCTGGGAGCCGGGAAACTTTTCAAAGGCCCAGCGGGCAAACTTGATGACCACATAATCACCGGAAGGGGTGTATTTATCCAGGGTGCCTTCCTTCCAGTATGGGATTTCGTCAAGAGTTAAGCCGGCTGCCAGCATGGCCGAGATTAAGGCGATGGGAAAGCCGGTCGCTTTGGAAGCTAAGGCGGACGAACGGGAAGTGCGCGGGTTTATCTCAATAATCACAATCCGTCCGGTTTCAGGGTCATGAGCAAATTGGACATTGGTCCCGCCGATTACTTCTATGGCTTCCACTATGTCATAGGCGTATTTTTGCAATCGCTGCTGCAGTTCCGGGCTAATGGTCAGCATGGGGGCCGCACAGAAGGAATCACCGGTGTGTACGCCCATGGCGTCAATGTTTTCGATAAAACAAACGGTCAGCATCTGATTTTTAGCGTCCCGAACAACTTCCAGCTCCAGTTCCTCCCAGCCAAGCACTGATTCTTCTACCAGTATTTGTCCCACCAGGCTGACTGTGATGCCCCGGTTGGCCACGGTTCTTAGCTCCTCAACATTGTAAACCAAACCGCCGCCGGTGCCTCCCATGGTGTAAGCCGGCCGGATAACTACCGGATAGCCAAGTTCCTGAGCGATTTTTTCCGCTTCCTCAACACTGTAGGCCGGTTTGCTGCGGGGCATTTCGATACCCAGCCGGTTCATCGTTTCTTTGAAGGCGATGCGGTCTTCGCCACGCTCAATAGCGTCAATTTGCACGCCGATCACTTTGACCGCGTATTGTTTTAAAACACCGGCCTTGTCCAGCTCGGAGCATAAGTTTAAAGCCGATTGGCCGCCTAAATTGGGCAGCAGCCCGTCAGGGCGCTCCTTGGCTATTATGTTGGTCAGGCTCTTTAAATTCAGCGGTTCAATATAAATTACATCCGCGATTTCCGGGTCGGTCATAATGGTAGCGGGATTTGAGTTGACTAAAACAATTTGGTAACCCAATTTTCTCAGGGCTTTGCAAGCCTGAGTTCCGGAATAGTCAAATTCACAAGCTTGTCCGATTACTATCGGTCCCGAGCCGATGATTAAAATTTTATTGATGTCGGTTCTTCTCGGCATATTTGTCCTCCTACTTTAGAATGTCCAATTAGATAATTTCTTATTTGGCGGATTAAAATTAATCAGTTTATTATATCAAAAAAATATGGATTTTAATTAAAATCATTATAAAGATACATTGGGATAACGCAGTCCGGATATTTGTATACGACGTCCGGTACATGAGGCCGCCAATACTCGTACTTCTTTGGATACCTGGCTTATACGATCAAAAATAAAAATTTCCCAAAACAAGTGAAACCTTTCTCCCCTTATTGCGTATTGATAGATGACGCGTCCGATGTGAAAGGAAGAAAAAATGGCTGATAACGTTATCATTCAGAAAATAAAAGCCGGGGAAGAACAAGGGTTGACCATGCTGATGGAACGCTATGGCAGTTATGTTGCGGCTATCGTTTGCAACCTTTCCCATGAGGCGCTCAGGGTGGAGGATGTTGAGGAAATCGCGGCGGATGTCTTCCTGGCGGTATGGAACAGCGGTGCGAAGCTCCGGGAAAATTGTACGCTGAGACCCTACCTGGCCCAGATTGCGCGCAACACTACCTTGAGCCGCCTGCGCCAAAACAAGCCGGCACTTATTCCGCTGGAAGAAGATGCGCTGATGCTTAGCGGAACGGGTGGCCCGGATGAGTTGACGGTGAAGCGTGAAAAGGCGGAAATAATCAACGAGGCTGTTGGGCAGTTCAGCGAACCTGATCGCGAAATTTTTATCCGGTTTTACTTTTTCGGCCAACCGGTACAGGCGATTGCGCGGAAACTTGCTGTAAATCCGTCCACTGTTAAAACCAAGCTCCACAGGTGTCGAAAGAAAATAAAATTAATGTTGGAAGGAAGGGGCTACGGCTGTGAGAGTTAGAATAAGCGAGTTGTGTTCCCGCCTGGACGGCAGTTTCTATGAAAACATGGAGATTGAAAATACTACCGGCTTATGTCCTTCCCAGCAAAGAATTGCGCAGATCGCCCGCGCCAAATTGCGGGAGCAGGTTGAACAGGAGTCGGGCCCGGCAGGCGGTCCCGGCGAAAAAGATCAAGAAAAGAGGATGGGTATGAAAAAAAACAGCAGGGTTATTCTGATTGCCGTTGTCTTATGCTTGTTCAGCGCAACGGCGCTGGCCGCTTCAGGCGGTTGGGAATTCTTTAAACCTATATTTGGTTCCAGTGTGCAAAACGTTCAAGACGATGTCTGGTCGCCTCTGCTTGCGGACGCCGATCAAACCTATAAAATGACAGTGGAAAGCATGCTTTCGGACGGCTACAAAACCAATATCGTGGTATCGCTGGAAAATTTAACGGGCCAAGCGCTAAATTTGCAAGCCATTGAAGTTTCGAGGCTTTTTATACCGGAAGCCGAGGATGATGCCGGAAGTTTTGACGCCTATTCCTGCGAGGAATTGCCTGAATTCGCCGGGAAAGCGAAAAAATACTATTACCTCACGGTAAGCAGCCTGAGAGACTGTACGGACGCACCCTTGACGATTTCCCTGGCGGAAACAGTCGCCCCGCTGAAAGTGAAAGTAAAAATCAACGGCTCCCTGGCGGCCAAGGAAATCAAGATTGACGCCAAGCCTGAGCAGGAGCAAAACTATTGTCCGGAAACGGTACAGCTTTCTCCGCTCGGCGTTCTGGTAACCGGCAGGGAAAAACAGGCGACAGGCGGGTTGCCCACGGTCCCGGTAGATTTGCTGATGAAGGACGGTTCTAGCGAGGAACTACTGTCTGAGATGTCGTTTGACGATGGAGAGGAAACCGTGACCGGCGGCGGTGGCGCGGTTATCGTCGACGAGGGACAGGAACCGCCGCTGGTCATTCAAACCATGGGCGAGCGCAATCCGGACGGCAAAGTAGTGACAACCGGCTATTTTTCCAGGATATTAAATCTCAACGAGGTCCGGGCAATCAGGGTGGACGGAACGGAATACCGACTGGATTAAGGGCGAGGGCTAATCCCGGGCTGTGCTTGCAAACGTCCATTTTTTGCTGAAGCAGACGGGAGATAAAAGGCAAGCAATTCGGTTGCTGCGGTGGATGTTGCCGTGCCATTGCGCCGCCGACAACGGGGAACAGGATAAGACCCTGCCCCGTTGTCGGCGGCTCCATTCTACGGCAAAACCGGCTCCGCTGTATGGGCGGTAATCATTGGCTTTTGCGGTGGCTCTGCCCCCGCACCCCCCGACCTCTTCCAAAGGACAGGCGAAAGGCGTTGTCAATGGGACTGTGGAATAGCGGACAGAGCGAAGCGGCGGGGCATATGCCGCAAAATTGTGTTGAATTTATATGTGAAAGTGTTATTGAGCAACAAGCCTAAAGAAGCTATAAGATATTTTGCCACTCTCTGCGGTTATGGAGGATACGCAGAACGTGTACTTCGCACTTTGCTTCATTACCAATATAGAATGCGATATAGTTTTCAACCAATAGCTTGCGGACTCCCATTGCGGCATACGGTTGATCCTGAACAACGCTGTGCCGCAACGGCATTTGACTCAGCGCCAGAATCTGCTCCTTGATTGATGTATAAATTTGCCTGGCAGCCACAGGTTCTTTCAGCGTGTCCGTTATATAACGGAGAATACCTTGCGCATCCCTCTGAGCGGAGGATTCGATAATAACCTTATACTCTGTCAAAGCCGAATTCCCTCTCAATTTCAGCAAATACTTCCTCTGCCGGACGGCCTGTTCCCTTCTTCATGGATGCCAGACCTTCTTCAAGCAGGCGGTACAGTTCATACTTTCCACTTAAACGCTCATACTCCGCATTTGACAAGATCACCAGATCACCTGTACCATTCTTGGTGATAAACACCGGCTCATTGTATTTGTTGCAGAACTCTGAGATTTCATTGTATTTATTGCGTAAGTCTGAACTTGGCCTGATAGTCGCTATAACCCCACCTCCATCCGGATTATACTCATATTTTATCAAGATATTGATACGTTGTCAAAATGAATACATATGCCATCTAAACCATCTGTCTTTCCAGCCGCTGTCCCAAACGGCTGAGTATTTCATTCGAGATTGTCCCTGTCTGTTCCGCAAGATCACAGGCGGTTATTTTCGCCTCTCCGGACTGTCCGATGATGACAGCGGCATCTCCGGCTTGCACATCCGGAATGTCGGATATATCCGCCAGCATTTGGTCCATACAGATGCGGCCGACAATCGGCGCTTTGCAGCCGTGAATCAAAACATTCCCCATGCCGTGGGACAATGAACGCGGGATGCCGTCGCCATATCCGATAGTCACAACCGCTACTCTTGTGTCCCGCGGGGCGACGAACTGCAGCCCGTAACCGGCGGCTTCTCCCTGAAACAAATCTTTTACTAAGGCGATGCGCGCTTTTACGGATAAGACCGGTTCCAGCGAAACGCCGCTGCGCTCCGTGTCGGCACGGGTACTGAGCGTTCCGTAAAGCGCGATCCCGATCCGCGCATAATTTTCCGCCAGTTCCGGATAGTTCAAAAGGCCATAGCTGCTGACGATATGCTTTTTCGGGCATGGCAATCCGCGCTGACGAAGCCCGGCAATCACGTCGTAGAAAGCTTTGGCCTGGGCATTTGTAAACGCTGTGCTTGCGGGAGAGGATTCATCGGCTGCGCACAGGTGAGTAAAAATGCCCTCAATTTTCAGGTTCCGACACTGAAAGATCCCGCTGATTTCATCTATCTTTTCGCTGCGCTCTCCCAGTCGGCGCATTCCCGTGTCAATTTTGACATGAACCGGAATGCTTTTTCCATATCTGTCGAGGACTTTTGCGTAGGAAAAATCAAGCACGCTCTGCGTCAGGTGATAGCGGCGCAAAAGAGGAAAACCCCCCGGATGGGTATAGCCCAGGATCAAAATAACCCCTGTGACGCCGTTCTGGCGAAGCTCAGCCCCTTCTCGGACCGTGGCGACGCAAAAGGCTTTCACGCCCAGCCTGTTCAGCTCTCGCGAGATCAAAACCGCCCCATGTCCATAGGCATTCGTTTTAACGGCGGGCATCAACTCACATCCGTCCGGAAGCAGGGCGCGGAGGGCCTCCAGGTTATGAAGCAGCGCGGCGCGGTCAAGCTCAATCCAGGCCCGCCCTTTGCGAAACGCTTTTTGCTTTCTGGATATGGGCAGTTTGGCTGCCAGTATGGCAAACAGGACGGACAGCACGGATACCGCAAGATAATGAATCAGGCTGTTCCGCACCAGCACATCCGCAAGGCCGGCTGCTTTTGCCGCTCCCCGCACGGCCACGATAAAAAAGGGATGGATGAGATAAATCCAGGTTGCAATAACCCGCAAAGATGGCCTCGGCTTCCGGTTCCACGACAGGACGAGCTGATACAGGAAATACATGCACGGCAGCAGGGCAAGGTACATGCTGTCATGGCGCTGCCAGCCAAGATCGCGCAGGACGAAGCCCTCGGCGGACACCAACGCCATAGAGAGGACAAAGCCAACCGCGCTTATCTTCAACCCGTAAAGCCGCGCCGGACTTCCAAACCATGCTCCCATGGCCAGAAAAACAGGAGCGTAAAACAGTCCGTTGCGGGTATAGGAAAACACATGGAATACGGCGTCATAGATCGTGGACAGTACCGGCACGCCGGAAACCGCGCCGAAATAGCTATCTCCCAGCAGGCCGATGCCGTACAGCAGCAGGGTAACACCCAAAACGGCTTTGAACGGCAGCTTCCGGCCAAGCAGGTACACAATCAAAACGCCCAGGATAGCGGCCGGCAGGTACCACAGATGATAGAACGTACCGTCAAATACGACCATGCGGAGAACGCCCGCCGCGTCAAGGCCCTTGAACTGGCCCGCGTAAAGATTGACCGGCAGATAGATCGCCATTGCCACAGCATATAAAAGCGCGGCTTTTTTGAGGAAGCGCAGCAACGGGCGGGTATCGCCGCTCTTGGCAAACAGATATGGCGGCAGGATAAAAAATCCCGACACCATCAGGAAAAACGGCACGGCGATCCGGGCGGCGACCCGGGTCAGGAAAAAGTCCGCATTTGCGCTGAACATAGTCAGGGGCGAGGTATGGATGCAGATCACCAGCAGGGCGGCGATGATCTTAAACGCATCCAGCCCACCGTACTGCTTATCTTTTGTCATCGTCATTTCTCCACTCGGTCAGGACAAAACCGTCTATGTTGTTGCCGGATAGCGAGTATGGAACGTCGGCGTCTATCTCGAGTTCAGTATCCGCTCCCACCGTGGCCTTTACGTAGGAAACCGCAATATTCCGATGTCCGTTGCGATAGTTAAAGCATTCCTTCCCGCAGGGATATTGCTTCAGGAAAATATGGTATTCCTCCAGCGTAAGGCCCAGCTCCGCCATGATTGCGGCGTGAGGCGCCCCGACGTATCGGAAATGCCAGGGTTCCTGCGCAATTCCCGTGACAGTTTCCTTCCCTTGCGGATAGCGTTCGATGAAGCCATAAGGCAGAGCTTTTTCCCGGAAGGTCTGGCAGATGCCGCAATAGGGAAAGTCCGGACGGATGAAGTCAATATCCGGTTTCTTCAGCCCCAGGTCGATGGCCAGGCCGGTCTGATGCTCGCTGTGGCCCGGTCTCGCCACAAACTGCTCTGTGAAGGCCGCCCCGTTCTCCCGCAGAGACCGGCTATAAATCTCCTGCTGTTCCCGCTTGGAACGCCAGCCGCTCACCGCGCTGATCTGTGTCCAGCCGTCCAAGTCATTCATGAGTCTGGAAAGTAAAACGGCGGTCCTGCGTTCCAGCAGCACCTTGTTGCTGTCTGCATTGACCGGGATAAGGGAGCATCCGGCAATTCCCTCCTGATAGGGGTACTTTCCATTGACTAAAATCAAGCTGCCCGCGTAAACGGCCTTTTGTGGGATGACAAGTGTTTTCATGCGCCTGCCGCCAATTCGATCACGCTGGAAATGAGCTGTTCAAAGGAAATTCCGGCTGATTTTAACATGTTGGGATACCGGCTGTGGGATGTGAAACCGGGAATGGTGTTGACTTCATTGAAAATGATCTTCCCGGCGGCGTTCAGAAACATATCCACACGCGCAAAACCGCGGCATCCCAGCGCCTGATAGATAGTTTTGGCAGTCAGTTTGATTTCCTCCGCTTTTTCCTTGGGGATGCGCGCCGGAACATGAATGGCCGCAGTTTTCAGCGTATACTTTTCCGTGAAATTGAAGAACCCGTCCGCAAGTTCAATTTCATCAATTTCTCCAACCGTCAGCACCTTGTTGCCCAGCACGGCGCAGCCAACTTCAAATCCCGTAATGCTTTCCTCAATGATCACCTCATCATCGTATTCAAATGCCGATTTGATAGCGGCGGGAAGTTCATGCCGGTCAAACACTTTGGTAATGCCATACGAAGAACCGGCCCTGACCGGCTTTACGAACAGCGGATAACCGAGGCTTGCAGCCTGTCCCGGAGCGATGGGGGCATCCATGCTCTTTTGCAGTACGAAAGCATTGGGAACCCGCACACCGGCGGCGCGGGCCAGCTTATGCGCCCGGTCTTTGTCCATGCAGAGCGCCGAGGCCAGTGTGCCGCAGCCGACCAGCGGGATTCCGGCCAGCTCAAACAAGCCCTGCACCGTGCCGTCCTCCCCGTTTTTCCCATGCAGGATAGGAAAAGCGGCGTCAACGGGGATGGATTCAATCCTGTCGGAGTGAAACACCTGTAGGGTATGGGCACTCCGGTTTGGAGACAGTGCCGCGGGCAGGCAGTCGGAGGGATTGCACCAGGTATCCGCCGCAATTTTCTCAATGTCCCCGTCAAACCGGTACCAGTCTCCTTTAGATGAAATCCCGATCAGCACGGGCGTATATTTACTTGTGTCAACATGCTTGATGACAGAATAGGCGGACTGAAGCGATACGCCGTACTCCGGAGAGCAGCCGCCAAACAGGATGGCGATATTTAATCTTTTCATCTTATGTTCACCCTTTCTCGATAACTTCCGTCCCGGCGGGGAGCGGATAGCCGGTTTTACAAAAGAAAATCCCCGCTCGGTACCTTTAGCGTACCAAAGCGGGGACAACCGTGTTTTTAATTATGATGAAGATAAGCTTAAGTTTAAATTGCGAAAATCATACGATTTTCTGACGATCCGTTTTCCTGCAATCCATAGGAAGCACTGCGATAAAGGTAATCTGTTCATTGGCGCTTGCGGCGGTAATGGTACCTCCGTGCAGCTCGACAAGTTCCTTGGCTATGGCAAGGCCAAGCCCGGCTCCGCCGGTGGAGCTGGAGCGGGAGGTGTCAAGCCTGAAAAACTGCTCAAAGATTCGATCCAGTTTTTCAGGAGAAATAGTTTTGCCGTGGTTCTCAACGCGCAGCTTTACATGATCTCCGCCGGACGGTTCCATGGCGACAAAAATCTCTGTTTCCGGATAGCTGTAGTTTATGGCGTTGCGCAGAAGGTTGTCAAATACACGCTCCAGTTTATCCGGATCGCATACTATCCGGATATTCGGAGCTAAATGCACATTCCAGCGCAGGTTTTTCTCCGCCAGTACGGGGTTAAATTCAAACGTGATTTGTTCCAACATCCGGGTAAAATTAACCGACTCCGGCTCCAATGTCAGATGGGTAAGATTGAAACGGGTGATGTCAAAAAATTCGTTGATGAGCGTTTCAAGGCGTTCCGCCTTATCAAGTGCAATACCGGTGTACTTGGCCCGCAGCTCCTGTGAAATCTGCGGCTCATCCCGAAGCAAAGTCAGATATCCGATTACGCTGGTCAGCGGTGTTTTCAAGTCGTGCGCAAGGTAGACGACCAGATCGTTTTTTCTTTGTTCAGCCTCTTTCGCGGCCATGGCATTGTGCAGCGCTTGTTCCCGTACCAGATTCAGTTCGTCCTGCACGTTCTTCATGGCCTCCGACAGAACAATCGGCGTATTGTCAGGCTGTGCCAGTTGTGCGGAAGCTTCGACGACTTCATCCAGATAGCGAAGAGGTTTCTGAAAAAAGCGGTAGGTAATGATGGTCCAGCCCGCAAATACGATAATACCGTCGAACACGATTATATATTCCGCATAGAATTGTGCGAGGATATAAACCCAATCGGTTGTCTGAAACACGAAGCTGGAATATATGTTATACGCTATTATAAAGAGAAGGGCCAGGGCCGCTGCAAATCCTGCCAGTGCGGCGGTATATTGAATCAAGATTCGTCTCGAAAGCTTGCTGCGCCTCGCTCGCTTCAATGAATCATTGCTCAATTTTATACCCAACTCCCCACACTGTTTTTATAAACTTCGGTTTCCGGCCCGGTTCATGCATTTTTTCACGGAGCCGCGCGATATGGGTCATGACCGTGTTGTTATTATCCAGATATTTTTCTCCCCACACGGCCTCAAACAATTCCTCGGATGAAACCACGTTTCCGCAATGCTCGCACAGGTGCCAGAGAATGCTGAATTCTATAGGCGTCAGGGTAAGCGCTGTGCCATTCAGCGTACACTCATGACTGTCACGGCAGATGTGAAGTCCCTTGATATCATATTCATTTTTTATCGCGGGCATTGTGTCGGAGATATTATAACGGGTATAGCGCCGCAACTGCGTTTTGACACGTGCGACCAGCTCCAGCGGATTAAACGGCTTGGTGATATAATCGTCGGCGCCTAGTGTCAAGCCTGTGATTTTGTCTATGTCTTCCACCTTCGCGGTCAACATGATGATGGGGAACAAATGCTCTTCGCGGATTTTCTGACAGAGCGTAAAGCCGTTCATATCCGGCAGCATGACGTCCAGAACGGCAAGGCTCGGAGGCTCGTGTTTAACGCAGGCCAGCGCGTCCCCGGCGTTATAAAACTTAAATACCGTATAGTTTTCGTTTTTAAGATAAACCTCAACAAGATCGGCGATTTCCCGTTCGTCGTCAACAATTAATATTTTATCATTCTCAGCCATTGTTTCCTCCTGCATCCCCATTTCAACGACGGGTTTTTCCTTAACCGGGAGTAGGGCATCTATAATAATTTGCATCTAATATTCCCCATTGCTTATCCCCGCCGGCGCGATAATAACGTTAAATTATTAAAATGTAAAGCACATGTCTTTATTTAGGAGTCTTGACAATCAGATGAAATGTAATTATATTTATTGTTGTATTAAATTATACTATGATGCCGGCTATAAAGAAACAAAAATTACTTATTTTAAGCGGATTAATTAATTAACTATAGCGAAATTACATACAAATCTCAGCGTAATTTCGTATAAGGAGTCTTGTAAAATGAGTTTAGCAATTGATTTATCGGCCAGCCTACACGACAACTCCGGTTTTATTGATTATGTAAGTAAAGAAAGCGGACAGCCGGTCGAACAATGCTACCAATGCGGCAAATGCACAGCCGGGTGCCCGGTTGCTTTTGCTATGGATTTTCCGCCCCACCGCGTGATTCGTTTGGTTCAATTAGGGCTGCAGGAGCAGGTGCTAAGCAGCCAGGCTATCTGGATTTGTGCCGGTTGCTCCACCTGCACCTCAAGGTGTCCCCGCAATGTTGACCTGGCCCGGGTTATGGATTGCCTGCGCGGCTTGGCCAAGCGCAATGGTGTCAAAACACAGGGACGGGCAAAGGATGTGTCCACATTTTACGATTGTTTTTTAAATACTGTTAAGGGTAACGGTAAACTTTATGAGCTGGGCATGATGCTTAAATATAATTTAAAAACCCGACATATTTTTCAGAATTCTTCTACCGGTTTGGCTATGTTCAGCCGCAATAAAATCAAGTTATTACCGGCTAGAAATAAGAGTCACCGCGATATAGAATTGATTTTCCGGCGGGTACGGGAATTGGAGGAGAATGACAAATGAAATACGCTTATTTCCCGGGGTGCAGCGAACATTCCAGCGGTAAAGAATACGACCTATCAAGCAGGGCGCTTTGCCGTGCGCTGGACGTGGAATTGGTGGAAATACCCGACTGGAGCTGTTGCGGCTCAACACCCGGACACAGTACCAGCCATTTGTTGGGGGTGGCCCTGGCGGCCCGCAATTTAGCCATCATCGAGGGAATGGGGCTGGATTGCACCACTCCCTGCGCAGCCTGCTATCAGCGGCTGGCTATGGCCAACGTGGAAATGCAAACTAATCCGGAACTTTGTGAAAAGGTTAACTGGGCCACGGGCAAACCCTACCACGGCGGTATTCGGGTCAAGTCGATGCTGGAAGTTATTTGCGAATTGGACCCGGCGCTGATCGCTGCCAAGACGGTCAGGTCGCTGCGGAATTTAAAAGTAGCCGTCTACTATGGCTGCTTGATGGTTAGACCCAAAGAAATACAAGTCGATGACCCCGAAAACCCCATGCTTATGGACGACCTGCTGCAGGTCGTTGGCGCCCGGACTGTGAATTGGAACAGTAAAACCGAATGTTGCGGGGCCTCCCTGGCTATATCCAATGAGGACGTAGTTCTAAAACTAACTCAAAAAATATTTGCCGATGCCGCCCAGGCCGGGGCTGATTGTATTGCCGCAGCCTGCCCCCTTTGCCATTTTAATTTGGATATGCGCCAGAAAAAAGTCAACCAGGTTTTCGGTACCGATTACCGGCTGCCGGTACTTTATTTTACCCAGCTAGTCGGATTGGCCGTGGGGCTTAAACCTTCTGCTTTAGGCTTTAATACTCATTTTGTGGATACTAAACAGGTGTTAAAACTGGTTGGATAGTTGATTTTTAAATAACTTGCGTAAATATTTTCATATTGGAGCGATGCATATGCGGATTGGAGTATTTATTTGCTGGTGCGGTTCAAACATAGGCGGAGTTGTGGATGTGCCTCGGGTGGCTGCCCAGGCCGCCCATTTTCCCTATGTTGCGCACAGTGTGGATTATAAATATACCTGTTCCGAACCGGGACAGAATATGATTGTAAATGCTATTAAAGAACATAATTTGGACCGGGTGGTAGTGGCATCTTGCTCACCTCGCTTGCATGAGCTTACTTTCCGCAATACCATCGCTCGGGCGGGGTTAAACCCCTATTTGCTTGAGATGGTCAATATTCGCGAGCAGTGCTCCTGGGTACATGCCAAGGAGCCTGAGAAGGCTACCGCCAAGGCCATTGACCTGGTCAGAATGGCCGTTGCCAAAGCGGCCCGCCTGGAGCCGCTTTTTGAGGACGCTATTCCTGTAACCAAAAAAGCGTTGGTGATAGGCGGTGGTATTGCCGGCATTCAGGCGGCCCTGGACATAGCGGATGCCGGGCATAAAGTTGTGCTTGTAGAAAGGGAGCCGACTATAGGCGGTAAAATGGTCATGTTGGACAAAACTTTTCCCACTTTAGACTGCTCGGCATGTATTAGCACGCCCAAGATGGTGGCGGTGGCGCAGCATCCCAATATCGAACTTTTAACTTATTCCGAAGTTACTGAAGTGAGTGGTTATATCGGCAACTTCACCGTGACTGTGAAACAAAAGGCCCGCTATGTTGATCATACCAAGTGTACCGGCTGCGGCACTTGCTGGGAAAAATGCCCTAAAAAAGTGCCCAGCGAATTCAACCAATATATGAGCGAGCGCAAAGCCATATATATTCCGTTTCCCCAGGCTGTTCCCAATAAGCCCTGCATAGACGCCGATAACTGTCGTCTCTTAAACGGACAAAAATGTGGTGTTTGCGCCAAGGTATGCGCGGCCCAGGCAATTAATTACGAGGACCGGGATGAGTACCGGCAGGTGGAAGTAGGCGCCATTGTCATGGCTACCGGCTATGACCTCTTTGACTGGGCCAAAGCGTACGGTGAATACGGTTACGGAAAATTAGACAATGTAATTACCAGCCTGCAGTTCGAACGCCTGGTCAACGCTTCCGGGCCGACCGACGGTAAAATAGTGCGGCCTTCCGACGGTAAAGAGCCCCAAAACGTAGTGTTTATCAAATGTGTGGGTTCCCGGGATGAGGCCAAGGGCAAGGCTTATTGTTCCAGGGCCTGCTGCATGTATACCGCCAAGCATGCTCATCAAGTGATGGAGAAAATACCGGGGTCCCGGGTGTTTGTTTTTTATATGGATGTGCGGGCGCCGGGCAAGGCTTACGAGGAATTTTACCAGCGTACTGTTAATGAAGGGGCCCGCTATATCCGGGGGCGGGTATCCAAGATATCCCGGAAGGGCGACAAGCTGCTGGTCAAGGGTGCGGATACTTTGTTGGGCGCCCAGGTGGAGATTGAGGCGGACCTGGTTGTTTTAGCCACGGCGATGGTGCCGTCCCGGTATTCCCGGGAGCTTGCCAGAACTGTCGGTTTTACCACGGACCAGGACGGGTTTTACCAGGAAGCACACCCCAAACTTCGCCCGGTGGAGACCAACACGGGGGGGATCTTTTTAGCCGGAGTCTGCCAGGGACCCAAAGATATTCCCGACACCGTATCCCAGGCCGGCGCGGCCGCGATGAAGGTCTGCACTTTGCTTAATAAACAGCAAATTGCCACCAATCCCATGATTGCGCAGGTAAATGAATCCTTATGCCAGGGCTGCCTTTTGTGCCGGGATGTTTGTCCGTTTAACGCCATTGAGATAAAGGAAGTTACTGATAGAGCCGGCGGTCGGACAAAACAAGTCGCCCGGGTAAACAGCGGTTTATGCCAGGGCTGCGGCAGCTGCACCGCTTCATGCCGCTCGGGAGCAATTGATTTAAAAGGTTTCTCCAATGAACAAGTACAGTCGGCCATAAAAACATTTCTGGCTCACAATTAACCGGTCGGGTCGGGTAGGGTCGATTCTTTCCCGTCAATTTGCCCGATGTGTTTATTGGCTTCGCTGTTCATCCCAGCGAAGCGGGCTGCTGTCTTCCGACGGTGAGATAATGAATATTGTTGAAAGTTACCGGCATTTCCGGCAGCAAAGGCGAAAAAAGGCTGTTGCGCAACGAACCGGCAGTTCATTGCGCAACAGCCTTTCTTTGGGGCGAATTACGATAGACTTTAATGGCTATAATATTTGCATAATTTCAGTTATCGTGGAGGAATGCCAAAATGAGAATCATTGACCTTAAAGATAGATTTACAAGAATATTGCTTGCCGGAGCATTGGCCTCCTTAATCTTATTAGGTCTTAATTTGTTCTCTTATTATGCGCTTAATTTTTCTGAGCGTCGTTTTATAAATTATGCATCTTTAATGATTTTGGGAAGAAAGGAAAGCAACTTGGCTGAAACTATACTTAGTTCCGTTGCTCAAATTGGCTTTGCAACAGGTATATTTTTAATCTTCAGCTACTTTTTACTTAAAAAAAATAATAAAAATTACATAATAAGAGGATTATTCATAGGCTTTGGAAGTTGGTTTGCAATTATGTCATTGGCTTATATTATCGGGCTTCACAAAGTATTGCCCATGGCTTTTGGTTCCGCTTTATCCTATATGATCACTTCTTCGATTTGGGGAATTGCCGGGGCTTCGGTTTTGCAAACACTGGATCAAAGATACGGCGATAAGATAAAAACTCAGCCGGAAGTTAAAAAGCTAAAGATCTCTCGGAGAATTAAGTTGTTTTTATCCCTCGGACCTTCTTATAAATTAATACCTAAAAAACCAATCAGACCTAAAAAGATTGAACTAAAAAAGACTTGACTGCCTCTCTCGCTGACGAAAAGATATGTTATACCTTGGGGAGGACGTGTTTGAACTGCCCGGGCCGGAGTTTGTCCGGGCACCGTTATTTTTCTATTTCCACCTCGGTATTTTCTAAAATTCTGGCCACCAGATTATAAAAACCGATGGTCATGGTCAGCTCGACCAGTTCCCGGCGGCTGAGGGTTTTAGCAAGCTCATTAAAGGTTTGGTCGGTGGACTTGACGTTCAGAGTCACTTCATCCGTGTATTGAAGAACTGCTTTTTCCAGATCGTTAAAAACCGGGTTGTCCAATTTATTTCTTACCGCAGTGATTTGTTCATCAGGCACCCCTGCCTGTCTGGCTATAATTTCATGCTGGTACCACTCGTAATGTGAGCGGCAAAGAGCGGCCACCCGTAGGATGGTTAATTCCCTGAGCCTGGCGTCCAGCTTGGCCTGGGTAAGTAAGGAATTGCCCAGTCTCATAAAGTGCCGGGCGCTTTTTTCGGCATGCGCCACCATCCGATTAATATTTAAGCCGCTGAGCTCTGATTTTCCCCCCGTTACCATGTCGCGCGTTTTTTCCGGCATTTTTTCCAAAGAAAGCACAGGTAATCTTGACATTATTATCCACCTCTTGTCGTTATTCTAACCTGACTAGCCTGGCGTAAGTCTCCCACTTCTATATAAGTGGGAGACTTACGCCAATTAAGTCATACATTTGCAGTTCTAAAATTCAGGGGGAGTTGAACCTCCCACTGAGTTTCAGAACTTGCTTTAATGCGCAAAAATGTCGCTTGAATAAATTATATAGGTTAAACTAGTATTATCCAACAATTTTTATCGTCTATGTTCCGGGGGCCGGAAACAATCCGGGCATGGCGGGTAAAAGACAAGCGCCGGCTATGATTTGCGGTAATATAATAGAAAAACTTACGGATCAGCTACACGTGACCCAAACAATTATAGACCAAAGCAGAAAGGCAACTGCTAAAGAAAAAATCAAGGACCGCATTGTGTGGGTGTTTTCGATACAGATGCTCGCCCGATTCGTCGGGGCAAGGCTAAGGTAACCACAGAGTTTGGCCACAAAGTTCTAATTCAAGAAGTAGAAAACAAAATTATCAGTAATTATGCTGTATACCAAGGCAATCCCAGCGACGATACACTCCTTGAAGATGATGTTGACAAACACGAGCAGACTTTGGGGCAAACACCCAAAGAAGTGGCTACAGACCGTGGCTTCGGTAGCAAAGCCAATGAACAGATGCTAAAGGATAAAGGCGTTAAAAGAATTAGCTTACCTTACAAGAGCAAGAAAAGTGCTGTCAGAAAAGCTCACGAAAAGCAACCTTGGTTTAAACGACTTCAGCGCTGGCGTGCGGGCGGTGAGACTACTATAAGTGTCCTTAAACGCAAGTACGGACTAGGCCGAAGTCTGTTTAGGGGTACGTCTGGCACAAAATGCTGGGTTGGGAACTCAATATTTGCATATAACCTGACCAAATTAGCCAGGTTGAGCATGGTGTAGACCTAAAATATCAGTAGGGTAAAACTATCTGTATTGGTCGAGGTCTAAAATTAATACGGTTCTTTGAAAATCCCCGTTTTTCAGGGGAAACTATTTAGGTGTCTATGATAATTATTCTGACACAGGGGGGTTAAAACAATTGCATATAACATTCTTTTACTACGTTTGCTAATTCTTTAACATTTTCGCTATCGCTAAACATTGTATAATGATTGCCTGGTGTATCAAAAATTTTTACGTTACCGTCAAAATATTTTTCCCACTCCTGCTTTTGGTATAATTTAATCTGTAAAGTATTGAGAATAAACTCATCTTCATTTTCGATGCTACGAAAAATGACACAATCCATAGGAAGTTTTACATTAAATTGATGCTGTTTTAATAATTTATGACTATAAACCCAGCGATCAAAAAAACCTATCATTTCTTCATCACTTAAGGATAAACCCAACTTTTTATTGTTTTTTAAACTAAGCATTAATTCATCCTGTAACGTTCCTTTTTGGTATCCTTCTGCAATATAATTAGCATCAAGTTGAAGATAGTTTGCCAGCATAACAAAAAAAACTTTATTATAATTGATTATTTGATTTTGATAGGAGTTGTAAGCAATCGGAGGATGAGAATCAAAAAGCAGGACATGATCAATAACGATTCCTTTATTTTGGTTTTGGATTTGTAATGCTACTTCACAAGCCATATTTCCACCGAAAGAATAACCACCGATAATTACGCGTCCTACACTTTGGATATTTAAAATACCAGCTGCATAAAGCTTTGCTAACGATTCCATCGTTGGATAATTGCTATGATTTTGCGGCAAGTCAATACAATATAAATTAAATTCCACCTGTGTATCAAGATATTTATGCAAAAGTTTGTAACAATGCGTTGTGCCACCAGCAGGATGGATCAAAAAAATATTTTGGGCTGAAGGACCATTATCTCTGATTTTAGAGATAAACGTGTAATTATTAGAAATAGCAATTCTATTAGATAAATAGCCGGCCAATTTTCTAGGAGTATTGAAATTGATAACATTTTCAATACTTAACTTTGTCGAAATTCTGTTATTTATCTTATCTAAAACAGCAATTAATAAGAGGGAATCTCCGCCTAACTCGTAAAAATCATCATCGACTTCAACTTCCTCAAGCCCAATAACACCTTTCCAGATTTCTAAAATCATTTCCACATAAGCGTCTTCATCGCGACTGGTTAAATGCTCTATCTGAGCAACATTCTTTGCTTTCTCATAAACATCAATCCAAAACCTTTTTTTCTTATATGGGTATTTTGTAATAGCAAGGTGTTCCCAACCTAGATCTTTATAAAGCACCTTAAAATCAATTTGGCTTATACATTGAACTTGTCCTATAAAATTTAGAAATTCGGTCAAAGCCGTTTCTATACCTACTGGTATAGAGGAAAAAAATTCATCATAACAACTCATTGCTAGAAAAGATTCATCATTGTCAGCTAAATCCCATAGTTGCTGATCAAGTCTTTTGACAAAAGTTAAATCCTCTGCATCAAGCATACAAATTGATTTTAAAAAACGGATCCACGCCAAGTGCCTACTAAAATACTCCTGTTGTTTATCGATAGACACATTGTCAATTCCAGCAGTTTTGCAAAGCTCTTCATATTTAGGAAACAAATACTGAAACGACCGGTAATCTTCTAAACCAAAAACAGGAAGACTGGGACGGTATCTGCTTGACCGAATATAATCTTTGCCCATCAATTTGGCGCTCAATTCTTCTTTATTTCTGAACAATAGGTAAACATTATTTTTAAACTTTCTTTTACCAATCGACATAGAATAAACAATATCTCCTAAGTGATGATTAAGATTAGCAATAAGTTGTTTGGTGATGGGTTCTAAGTCACTTTCTCTGAAATAAGAGATCGGGATCATATACATGTCATGCTGGCTTTTGGGGCGTTGTTTTTTTTCATATTTAGATACGATTACATGTGCATTGGTACCACCCAACCCAAAGGAACTGACGCCGATATGGGTAAGTAATTTTTTTTTATTTGTTACGGGAAAATAAAAAGGGACTTTTGATGTGATTTCTTTGTTCAAACTTTTAAAGTTAATGTTTGCAGGAATGATACCAGCCTGCAACATACATATTGCTTTAATGGTGGAAGTCAATCCTGAAGCGACATCTAAATGACCAATGTTTGCTTTAATACTGCCTATAGGTATCTTCTTATCGACATTGCTATATACTTTGTATAAGGCTTTGATTTCGATCGGATCTCCCAATTTTGTACCGGTACCGTGCGCTTCGATATAATCGATTTTGCTTTTATCGATTTTGCTATAGGCAATGCATTCATCGATCACGGCTGCTTGTCCTTCAACACTCGGGGCTGTAAAACCGATTTTAGCAGAACCATCATTATTAACGGCCGTGCTACTGATAACTGCATAAATACGATCCTGATCTTTTTCGGCTTCCGCCAATCTTTTAAGCATTACTACTGAACATCCATTCCCCTTGATCGTACCGTTTGCTTCATCATCAAAGGGCCTACATATGCCGTCTTTTGAAAGAATACCGCCTTCTTTATAATAATACCCTTGCTCTTGGGGAATTAATATAGAGACAGCACCTACAAGCGCCGCATCGCATTCATAATTAAGAATACTTTGGTATGCACAGTGTAGTGCAACGAGTGAGCTTGAGCAAGCAGATTGTACAGTGTATGCTGGTCCACACAAGTTTAACTTATAAGCAATCCTGGTTGCTGTAAAATCTTTATCATTGCTAATCAAAACATTATAATTGATCTCGTTACTATTGTACTTTTTTTGAGAAAGAATATTGTGCAATAAATATGTGCTCAAGCTGGCAGAGGCGAAGACACCGATACATTGTTTTTTGCTTATATCGGCATAGCCGGCATTTTCCAATGTTTCAAAACAACACTCCAACAGTATTCTTTGTTGCGGGTCTGTAATCTGTGCTTCGTATGGTGTAAAATGAAAAAACTCGTTATCGAAGTATTCCAAATAATCTATTTTTGCATACCGGTTTATATATAGTGCTGCTAGATTGTCTCTCCTATATTCTCCCCAAACATGAAAATCTGTTCCATCTAGTAGCTTTTGCCACATTATCCCGATATCTTCAGCATTACTGTAACGTCCTGCCAAACCAATGACGGCAATTTTTGTATCATCCATATGATTATTCTCCTATCTAAGCATTCTGCATAATCCATACGCCAATATAATCGAGGGCTTCAAGTACACAAAAAAGGACTTCACCCCTTGTTTTGCCGAATATTGCAAGTAACCACCTAATAACAAACGACAAAAACGAGAGGTGAAGTTACTTGTATATTCAAAACCAGTGCCTGTTTTCCTTTGACGAAATTTTGAAACTGCAACCTGAAACCCGGTTGGAAAAGATTTTTCACACCTTCGATCTTAGCCCCATTATTGATAACTTTGAAAAAAGCTCTCTAAGGCCTAATGGGTACTCGTTGGCCGCAAAGTTACGAGCTCTGTTTGCAGTGGTTATTAAAAGAATACCGGATTTACTGTTTTAACCGAACGATTAAGACAAGATCCTGTTTTTAGTTTTGCATGCGGTTTTCCAATAGCAAGTCAAACACCGAGCGTTTCCACATTTAGCCGACTTTTTAAAGCAATATCCGAAAATGAATTTATTAGAACAGTATTTTAAGCAACTTGTGAGTGAACTCCGGAAACAAGGGACTATAGACAGTGATTGTGCTGCTCTAAATGCAACCAAATTAGAATCTCGAAAAAGAGCAAAACCTAAGAAAACCATAGAACAAGATGGCAGCCAACCGGATTGGGGCTCTAAAAATGACAGTCACGGCAATCAGATAACCTGGTTTGGTTTGAAAGCACACCTGGCGGTTGATTGTAAAAGCAAAATGCTGCTGGCCGTAAATTTAACTCCTGCCAGTAGATCAGATAGCCCCCAAATATTGGACAATGGATTCCGGTTGCGATATCAAGGAAATCTACGCAACCTTTTACCATTAATATAATTCACAAGGCATTATACCGCTAAACTTACGTGGAGCTAAAATGCCGCATGAAGGCCTTGATTTTACACCCCTATTTGCTCCCCGGTGGTTACCCTATGATCTACCGGGGTAGTAATAAGAATGGTTGCAATAAATTCAGGTGCCCGCATGTTTTGTGTAAAGTAGACTGCCCACATGGTTCAGCCTAGTGCTCTCGTTCAAATTACGGGTTAGCAGTAAAAACACGGGTTAAAGATGATCCCAGACGGTTTAACACTCTCATCATTGTAGTAAGAGCTGGACCCAAATATTACCAATAAACGCACATCCGTCGAGCGCTGTTTTGGCCGCTTTAAAGAATGCCTGAACCTTAAAAACCTAAATGTGCGAGGGTTTAAAAAAGTAAAAGCGCGTGTTTTATTATCATGTATTGCGATGTTATTCACAGCGATGATTTCAGTATTGATCCTAAAATTGTAAAGCAGGCAGCTTAGGTAATACAGGTATTTTAAAACTTGTGATTGCAGTTCTAAATTATGGCATTGAATTTTATGCTACAGCAATTATGAAAAATCCTTATATCTAAACTACCGCCTACTAAAAGTAGGCAGGTTAAAGCATAAATGCTTTTCGACTGAAAGTCGACCACCTAAGGATTAATCCTTCTTAAAGCTCTGTCGCTGAAAGCAACCTAAATCATGACTGAAACTCATTCTCTTATCTTAAATATCTCGTTATTGCCGGATATTTCTTGATTCTCTATATAGCGTCTGATTGTTTCCTCCGTCACACTTCCTACTGTTGCACAGAAATATCCTCTACCCCATAAATGTTGTCCCCAGTACTTTTTCTTGAGTTCCGGATACTCATCCTGCAATAACCTTGATGACCTTCCTTTTAAATATTGGACGATTTTACTCGGTGACAGACTTGGCGGACAGGATAACAGCATATGCACATGATCTTTCCCTATACTTCCTTGGACTATCGTCATGTTTCTTGCTTCACAGCCCTGACGAATCAACTCCCTTAGCCGTTTTGCTATTTCTTCACCCAATAATTTATATAGATACTTTGTTACCCATATGATGTGATATTTGATGTCATAAACAGCATGGCTGGATTTATTATATTCTGCCGGCATATTTCTTCTCCTTTTTGAGTTTAGTATGCCCTGCATGCCCTGCTTTTTAAGGCTTAAAGCGTATACCGCCTAAAGGCAATGGGTTTAGACCCCGCGAATTGAAACTAAATAAATGAAAATATTTTCCGAATTTCTGTGTTTTTCGTAGAATTGCGTAATATTGACCACCCAAACCGGCGCCAGCCCCTACGTCAAAAAGCTCTGCGATTGCCACACCCAAGGCATTTATCGCTGCAACTGTAAACGCTCTTTTATCGATCCCAATGCTAACTGGGGATGGGACAGTTATCATGAACGAGGTTTTATGGACACACTCTGTAAGCGTGCCAGCGATAATCCAACTTTACCCGGTCCCATTTCTGTTGATGATAGATAATGGTGCACCTATCTGTCTCGCAGGTTTACCCATGCTCAATTGGGGATTTAATAAAAACAGATATCTCATTAAATGGCGTTGCCCTAATTACAAAATAAGAGTAAATGTCCTCGGCACAAGGAATGCTCTCCCAGTAACTTCGGACGTGTTGTTTATACAAAACCTGATTGGGATTTACGTCTTTTTACTCCTGCGCCACATGGCTCGAAAGCCTAAAAAATTGCTTATGCTCACAGAACCACTGTTGAGCGCACTTTTAAGAGAATCCTTGTTGATAACCAAATTGAATCTGCCAGAGCACGAACTAAAAAGCGCTAGTTCTGGCAAGCCATTCTTGCCGCTGTCAATCAATATTTGGATGCCCAGGTTAAGGTTATCAAACCCAACATACTCATTTAAATTAGCTTGAAGTCTTTAGAAACTGCAGCGTAGTATTCGACAAATTTAAATATATTGGATATGCCCTTATATAAAGCCGGATCATCTTAAATGAACACTGGCCTAGCTTGTTATTGCCTTTTTGGGATGATTTTTGCTTTTAATCGCCTATTTTTGCTATGTGAAGTTGTCAAGGAGCAATAATTTGGGATCTTTTATTAGTGCTATCCAATGTATTTATCCACTTTTCCAGGTACTATTATCTAACTTTTTTCCCTTTTTTATCAAGTCTTAACTCGGCTCGATTGACCTGCGTAGAGGGTTGTTTTTTTTGTTTTTTAATTAAAGCAGCAATTTTACGGACTGTCGTATATTCAAACAAATCGACAACCTCAAAGTTATCAATCTGAAAAGCATTCATGAGATGATGATAGATTTCTACGATATGAATAGAATTAATACCAACTTCAAAAAAGTTTTCATCAAGAGAAAAATCTCTTGTTTTCGCCAGATTACTTATAATAGTATAAATTTTATTTTCTATTTCATCTGTTATTTGAATGTCCTTAGTAAAAAAAGCCTTGTTAACTTGTAAATTTTGAATTAATTTGTCGCGGTCTACTTTTCCGTTTACATTCATCGGAATCTGATCAACACGTACATAATGAGATGGTATCATATAATTAGGTAGAATTTCCTTTAAACTATGGTTAATACCTTGAATATTGAACAGTTCCTGGTTTACAACAAGAAACGCAACAATCCTTTCGTCATCTTCTCCATAGTAAATCAATTGCACAGAGCATGCATCCAACTTAAATTCCCTCATTAATACATTTTCGATTTCGCCCAATTCGATTCGATATCCCCGCAACTGAATTTGTCGGTCGATTCTGCCCAAATATTCGATCTGGTTTTGTTGGTTAATTTTCACCAAATCGCCGCTACGAAAGGCAATTTGTTTTGCTCGTGGTACATACACAAATTTTTTGGTTGTTAATTCATCATTACGAAAATATCCTTTCACAACGCCATTCCCACATACCAAGAGTTCTCCTTTTACACCTTTCGGCAGAATATTCAGCTCTTGATCTGTGACATAAACAACAAGGTTTCTAAGTGGAACACCAATTATGCTTTTATCATTTTTGTAAATATCTTTATGAGTAATTTCATAATATGTTACATGAATCGTTGTTTCAGTGATACCGTACATGTTAATCAGCTTTGTTGTTGTCAGTGGATGGTTAATTTCCCAATTTCTCAGCATATTGAAATACAGCGCTTCACCACCAAAAATAACATATCTGAGATTTAAGGTGTAACGAATCAAATTGTCGGCTTTGATAAAACCTTTGAAAGCTGTCGGGGTTTGATTTAAAATTGTTACTTTCTCTCGTGATACCAAATTATAAAATTGCTCTGGAGATTTACATACCAACGGATCGACAATGATTAGTTTTCCTGCCGTCAGCAGGCAACCAAAGATCTCCCAAACAGAAAAGTCGAAACTATAAGAATGAAATAATGTCCAAACATCACGACTGTTAAAATCAAACTGTTCCCTTGTTGCCTCAATCAGACTAAGCAAATTTTTATTGCTGACAGATACCCCTTTAGGTTCTCCTGTAGAGCCTGAAGTATAAATCGTATATAACTCATGATCAAAAGAAAGGTTAATAGTGATTTTGTCGGTCGAATATAACTCAAGACAATGAAACATTTCCGCGATATCCATAATTTTTGTATAATCGCAGTTGAATCGTTGAATCACTTCTGTTTCAGCAATATAAGGTACCTGCCCCAAATTTTCTAGAATATATTCTAAACGTTTGGTAGGAGTATTTATATCAATGGGAACATATGTTTTTTCCGCTTTGATAATGCCTAAAATCAAAGCAATGAGTTCATTTTTACGATAACTAGAAAAGGCAATATACTTTTCTTCTGGATAATGATTTAATAGCAACCGTGCGACCTGATTTGATTTTCTGTCAAGTTCACGATAAGTCCAGCAAACACCATGACACTGCACAGCAATGTGAACGGGATAGTCCTCAACAATCTGATAAAAAAGATCCATAATATGTTCATGTTTTGTAGACATATTTTCTTCATACGCATTGATGTTCATATAGCTTTTTCCCAGATTGGGGACAAGCTGTATCTCCTTGATAATTTTATTCTCCAACACCTGTTCTAAAATACTATGATATACTTCCTCCATCGCGATTTCTGTAAAGAATTTCCCGTGTTCAAAATTAATATAATAATTGCTACCAGACTCTACCTGATTCGTAAGCTCGAACATAACTGTTTCTGTGTTTAGTGCTATTTTTCTTACTTTACAGTTATTTAATTTAAGGACTAATTCTTGATTATAAAAAGTAAAAATATTATTGATATAGCCCATGGTTTTTCTACTCAGATGTTCGATGGAAAAATCTTGATACCTTACGAGTTTAAAAGCTTTACTTAAGATATTATTACAAAAACTGTTGAATGTTTCATTTTCATTTAAGTAGACTCTCATGGGCAAAGTATTTACAAAATAACCAAATATATTTCGAATGGACTTATCAAGCCGGTTCGCCAAGGGAATTCCTACGATTAAATCTTTTGTAGCTGTTAGTTTTGCTAGCATAAGGATATAGACTGATAAAAAAAACGAAAACTCCGTGACATGATGCTCTTGAATAAAGTTTTTGATCCTATGATTTAGAATTCGATCCAAAGCAAAATTACAACTGCTACCTTCGAGGACGCCACGATAGTTTCGGGCTTGCCGTATTGCTTCAACTTCATATTTTTCAACATCTTGTAATTCGCTATTGAAAAAATTAATAGCTCTGTCATTATAACGAAGCTGATCTAGCTGCTCTCTTAAAGAAAAGAAGGAACCTATTTCCTTTTGTAATTTGGACTTAATGGCATTATATGATAAATCAGAATTATATAAATTACTGATCAAAGAAATCATATGATAACAACTATAAACATCTGTAATAATGTGTGACATATTGATCAGTAACATATGATAATTTTTCAGCATTCTTATACAATTCAAATTCCAACAATGGCCATTTGCTCAGATCAATTGGCGTTGATTTACGCATATTCGCAATGGCTTTAACTTTTTTTTGAAAAGCAGCACGATCCTTATCTGTGAAATCAATAATTCTTAACTGATTCTTACGGTTTTCGTCTACGTTGTGATAAGGAATTTTTTCCTCCACGACAATGTTTACCTTGGCCACATCAAGTGCATTTATATAACCTTCATAGATATATTTATACCGTTCTACGTTAAGCTCTCCTAGAATTTCACACAAATACGTAATATTATACGAAGCATCATTTTTATTCAATCTTATAAAATTATAAATTTTTTCTTGAGCTTTTGTTAATTTTATTTTCACAGCCAAACACACCACCTGTTTACAAAATTTTCATTAGTTATAAACGATGAAATTGTCTATTCCAGCGATATGCTCGGGTCTATGCATCATATTTCATAAGCATAAACCGCAGCTCATGATACAGCTTTCGTCTTCAAGTAGGTCTTTGCGCAAATAGGATACTGATTTAGGATTTTTGACTCTCAAGTAATAATTATTAGCAATCATTTTGCTTTTTAGTATAGCGGTCAAAGCAACGGCTGACTACAATTCGTGTATTTTCACCGCCATGAGCCGGCAAAAAGAGTCTACATCCGGTATTTAATAGCTTTTGCCAGGAATTTAATAACAGTTTGGGATTATCAACAAACGGTGGGTAAATACTACCACCTACACCATGAACCATGGTGTCCCCAACCAAAGCGATTTCCTCGTCAACAATGATACTCACGGAACCAAACGTATGGCCGGGTGTATGCAAAATATACGCTGCTAAACCAATAGCGTTTAAATTATAAATATCATGAATTATGGTTGTTGCTTTACAAGGCTCATATTTTTGGAATGGCAATACAATATGATGTTTGTTGACGTATCTTGTTAGAATGCTCAAAGGAAAGATTGCCCCCAAAGGTAAAGGGGTACAGCCAACAGCCAACTTTTCTTCTTCGGCATCATGAACAAAAACAGCGCACCTAAATTTGTTTCGTAAAAAGGCAACATTACCTGCATGATCAAAGTGCGTATGCGTCAGCACGATCGCGTTCAACTGGTGAAAACCCAGCTCATTTAAGTTTCGGAGCATCTGTTTTCGTTTCAAAGTTATATTAGTATCAACCAAAATTGTCGATTGACCGTTTGTGACAAGATAGCAATTACACTTAATACTTGATATTTTCAAAATACGTAGTTTATTTTTTTTTGTAATCCATTCTTTACGATGTTTCATGTATTTTTCACTTTCTTTAAATTTAATTTACAATCCCCCCAAAAGACTAACCATGAATTCAAATTTATTATAAGCCCATTGATAATTCTTGGCCGACTTTAATCATGATTATAAAGCTTAATCAGGAATCTCTTCCCGCTTCCAAACACATGTGCCATAATTGAAACAATATCGAATGGGAGGTAGCCTGAATTATGGCACAGCTCTAGAACGTTGCAGTAACCTAAACCAGTTTTTATTTGCAAAAACCATCAAAAAAACCAAACAAAAGACTGTTAGGCTCGAAAATCCAAGGCCTTTAACTATGCCGGCTTTGCGCAGGTAATTTGCTATATTAAATTCCGAAAAAACAGATTGAAGACTTTTTGGTAGTTGCTTAACCCCTAAATTTTTTGTTATCATGATCTTGGACACCTTCCTTGGTCTGGTAATTTGGTTTGGGCAATTCCATTTTACCAAAAGGATTGGTGTCTATTCTATTTTTTTTTCAGAGATTTCAAGGGTTATTTTATTTACCCGCAGGGCCACTTAATTGTTGGTTTAATGGCCATTTTGCAAGTGGGAAAGTTGAGTTATTTATGATATATAATAAAAAGAATAAAAACAGATACACTCCTTGCGCAAAAGCACAACTTTCCAGGACAATAGAAAACTTTTTTAGCTATCAATATTTCTAGTTAACTGGCCATGAATAAAATTTATCATGCGAGAATAAAAACACAATTTATTTCACATTTCTAAATTAAATTATCATTCGTTTACCACCAAACTTTAAGACCTTACATGCCACCCTCCATGCCAATTTATATCATCCTTGTAATATTGATGAGCCTTAAAAAAACTTCCATTTCTTTTGGCTCATCGCGAGATTGTTTCCTTATCATTTCTATTGCTTCATTTCTAGATATTTGGCCATCTCTAATCATATTTGAATAGCTTATATCTTTTTGTCCAAATCCATATTTTTTAATTTGAATATACTCAGAAACAGGATGAACAATACAGTCAAAGTGAGTTCTTTCAATTCCTTCAGGAACTTTCCAGGATAACTTGTCACACAACAAACTTGTAATTTTTTTACATGATTATAAAGTTAGCTCAGCATAGTTAAAACCGGCCTGGTTATACAAGTATCTAATAATCTGTTAAAAAGCTGATTACACCAATATTTGCGATTGAAGCGGTAGCAAAATTTATCAAGGCAAGCCTGCAAATGCGTATGTTCTGCATCGAAAAGAGGGCGCCTGATTAAACTTTATAATCATCTTTTTTTAATATCCCAATTTAAATAATCTGGCAATTGAATAAAATTAACAATTAAAGATTCATCATAAGAAGTTACAACCCTAGGGTCAGGGTTATTCATTAGAGCGCAGAGTAAATCTTCATCTATAAAACAATTATTGATTAGTTCCTCATAAAGATTATTTTCTTCTTTTATTGTATTGATAAAATATTTCATATCAAAGGAATAAACATCTGGTTGTTCTTCAATCTTAGACACCCATGCACCAACTACTAGCGGTGAACACCCAATTAAATGTCCAAGCTGAAGAACATAGTTAAAAATAGTTAAATAACCTATTGCATTGCACACCGTGCAAAACTTTCCAGTGTATTTTAAAAAGCACTTATATAGTTTTCTCATTAAGCCCCAGTCTGGCTTTATGGTTACTAAATCAACTTCTAGTAGATTTGTTATATGATGCAAATTTTTTATTGCATATTCAGAACGAAAACCATTATCGAAATTTATCGCTAGGGGTCGCATTTGATAGATCTCCTTCATTAGAAACAATGCATACGTACTATCCTTACCGCCACTAAACGGAACAATCACATTAAATTTTGTTTTTTCAGATGCTGCTACTGACAATTTATTTTTTAATGCATCTTCATTATTAATTTGATGACTATCACTTAACTTATTACAATACGAGAGCCAATTGCATAATCTACACCCCGCCAACCACAAGGCTTTTAGCACATGTAAAAAGCAACATACCCAAATTAAAAAAGCTTAAATATCTCATAAATTCTAGCAAAATTAAAAAGTTTCACCTGTTAGCTTGCAGAAATGTTCTTTGTACCCCTACAAAAAACGCAAGCGAGGTGAAACCCTAATATGTATATTCTTGAAGGAGTACTTTTTCCCTTTGAAATTTTTATAGAAAATTTTAATGAGCAAGATAAAATATACCAAGTTATTACCCAAATTAAATGGGGAAAATTAGATGAATTTCATGCCTGTTATAGCGGTCCTGGCCGCAAGGGGTACGACAGGCAAGCATTATTTCGCGCTCTGGTACTTAAAAAGCTGATGGGGCTAACCACTACAAAAGCATTAGTTAAATGCTTGGCTTATTCGCCGATGTTAGCCCATTGGTGTGGCTTCGATATCATGAAACCTACACCCTCTGAAAGCGTGTTCTCCCGTTTCGAAAAAGAACTTACTGGTCCGAACTTTCAAAAGGATCTTGGTGATTTGTGCAATAGCCTTTCAAGTCAGGTCTTATCAATGACAATCTCCACCGGAGAAATTGCTATTGATAGCACGGATATTACAGCTAAAGAACGCCCTCGCAAGGATGGAGAAACCGGTGCCGCTTTTGGGCACCGTACTGCTTCCAGCGGGGAAACGGATATTTTTTATGGTTATAAACTTCACTTGGCAGCTGTTAATACTAATCACGGCCCGATACCTGTAGCCGCCAGGATTGCTCCAGCTAACTACTCTGATTTTGAGTTTGCTGAAACTTTAATGAATGAAGGCTATTATTTCCACAATAAAGCGTTTGGTTTTGCCCCTAGTTATTACCTTATGGATGCTGGTTATGACGCTGAATACATATATTCACAAGCTTTAAAGTTGCGTGGCCAGGCAATAGTTAAATTGAATCACCGCGGTAAAAAGGGCACATATAAGGAACATACTGATTATGGTACGCCTTTATGCCCGGGTAAAAATGCTATGGTTTATCGGAGCACTGAAAAGAAAATTTTAACCAACAAGTTTCGCTGCCCCAGGATTTTCGGTCAACCAGTAGATTGCCAATGTGAATGCGGGTGCACTAGTTCTTATGGGTATGTCAAAAGGGTATCCATTAATGAAAACCCGCGAATGTTCTGTAGCCCCACCGTGGAAGCCGTACCTGGCATAAGCTTTATAGGCATCGCACTTCAATTGAAAGATTATTTTCCGTGTTAAAGGGCCATCTATATATGGACCGGCTAACTAAAAGGGGTATAGATAAAGCGTTTACTGATATTATGATTTGTTTGATAACGTTTCTTGCTGGAACCATTGTTCAGCTCAAAGATAAGGCGTTACCGAATGTAGCGTAATATCAAATTATATCTTTCTTTTTGTGCATTTTACTTGTATAGGATATCTCTGTGCTTTTTTAGGCTAATATTTGCACCAATAAATTCCATCAGACTCTATTTGTTTATCTTTGTAAATTAATTGCATTTATCTTGCCAATATCCTTTTGTTTCCAGGGCGAAAACCTTAATTTTGCAATTGGCTCTTTATAAATTAAGATCAATATTACCATGTTAAGGTTTTTCTGTTAATTGCTTTACATTAATTTTGCTTTTTTACTATTTTGTCATCATATGTAAAGAAATAAAATTTTTTATCACTTTATGTAAGAAAATAACCTATAGCATATAATTGTAGGATAGATATAAAATATGGTAAGGTATTTAATGATAACATGATGGAAAAGTAAGCCGGAAAAAAATATATGAAAAAAACTAATAGGGTATAAATATACAAGGGCTAATTGCAGAATATCAACCCCATAAACATCATGGCTTCTAAGACATACAAAAAACGCCATGCCCAGAAAGTGCCAACGATAAAAGCCTTAGCTTTGGAAATGATAGCGTGTACCCAGTGAAGTTTTTCCTCAGCTTCAGGAGTAGAAGATACAACCCGATTATGGGTGTAACCTTCGACTTTAACTTAGGGATACACGGTGAATCCATCTGTTGTAATTGTGCACCCTGAGGCAATGACTATGGTTGCAAAATCTAACGTCGTTTCTTTATTAATTCGGTCTACTACTTTCATTTTCAAGTAAAGCGGTTTGCCCTGATTATCTGTTGATATTGCAACGTAGACAGGTTTTTTTTCAGTACCACGGCCTTGGAAACCGTTTGGCCCACCAAAGAAGGCATAATCTAATTAAACCAATCCGGAAAGCTGATAAAGCTGATCGGCCAGACATTGCATTTCGGATCTTATGCAGCATAAGCCAGGCATGCAGTGGGATAACTTACGTTAATTGTATCCTTTAAAGAAAGGGCAGAGAAGCCTCGCTTATCGTTAGCAACCAGGAATATGGACCAGAACCACTTCTGCAATAGTGTGCAAGTTTTGTGAACATAGTTCCCGCTGTCAAGAGTGCTTGATAATTGCAGCTTTGACATTGATAATGCCAACGCGATGATATATGGTAATATTCCTTGCAACCACAGCGGGGACATGAAAATCCTTCGGGCCAACGCATATTAAAAAGGTGTTCTTGGCAAGCTTCTTCACTATTAAAACGTTGTTGAAATTCAAACAAGCTCATGCTTTCTTGCTGTGCCATAATTCGAGTTATCTTTTGTTTTGGGTATGGCGTTTTTTGTATGTCTTAGAAGCCATGATGTTTATGGGATTGATATTCTCAATTGGCTCTAATATCTGTTACACTTCGCAAAGCAGTCCGTTTAGATTAGCAGTACACAATTATAAGAGGAGAATTAGTTTAATGTTTGATAATCAAATGAATGATTTATTTAACTGTGCCAATTCTGATATGCAAAGGACTTGCACCAGCAAATTATTGCTAAAGGATCAAGAAAGAGTGTTTAGAGCAAGTATATGTATATGTTGTTTACCTTTTATCTCAGATTATTTAGAAGTAGTACAATATCTGCATCCACAAGAACTAAGATATTTTGAAACACTTACTTTTGAAAAAAGAAAAAGAAGTTATTTGTTAGGAAGATATTCGGCCAAACATGCTTTATCCATCTTGACTGGAGAAACAAATCTCTGGGATGTTCATATAAAGCAAGGTATTTTTAATCACCCCATTGTAATAAATAAAAAAAATCAAAATATTCAAGTCAGCATTAGCCATTGTGATAATATTGGTGCGGCTGTTGCGTTTCCTGAAAGCCTTCCTATGGGAATTGATATTGAGCAGATAGATTTCAATAAAAACAATTTATTGGAGCTCCCAATAACTGAAAAGGAAAAAGAACTAATTAAGACACTTCCCTTTTCTAACAGCATCATGTTAATTGTTTTATGGACTGCTAAAGAGGCATTATCTAAAATTTTAAAAACCGGTATGGCAACTCCATTTCAAGTTTATGAAATAAATCAACTTAAAATAAAGCACAGTTATATTGTTAGTTATTTTAAACAGTTTATCCAATACAATAGCATTTCCTTTATATTAGGCTGTTACGTATGTACAATTGTTTATCCCAGGAGTACTGAAATTAGTTTTAATGGGAATGTTTCAATTTAGTACTCAACTCAACTTTCCCACTTACAAAATGGCCATTAAGCCAACAATTAAATGGCCCTGCGGGTAAATAAAATAACCCTTGAAATCTTTGAAAAAGTAGAATAGACACCAATCCTTTTGGTAAAATGGAATTGCCCAAACCAAATTACCAGACCAAGGAAGGTGTCCAAGATCATGATAACAAAAAATTTAGGGGTTAAGCAACTACCAAAAAGTCTTCAATTTGTTTTTTCGGAATTTAATATAGCAAATTACCTGCGCAAAGCCGGCATAGTTAAAGGCCTTGGATTTTCGAGCCTAACAGTCTTTTGTTTGGTTTTCTTGATGGTTTTTGCAAATAAAAACTGGTTTAGGTTACTGCAACGTTCTAGGAGAGAAGACCTGCCCGGTAAAAATGTAGTTTATCGGTTTTTAAATAACCCACGGTTTGGTTGGAGGAACTTTTTATTGGCCGTTAGCCAGGATGTAATATCCAAAATGGCCAAGCTTACGACCCCCACTAGAAAACGGGTGTTTAATCATTGACGATTCTCTTTATAGCCGCGGTAGAAGCCAAAAGGTGGAGTTGCTTGCCAATGTTTTTGACCATACCAGCGGTAAATCTGTTAAAGGATTTCGCATGCTAACATTGGGTTGGTCGGACGGGCACTCTTTTGTACCAATTGATTTTTCACTGCTAAGTTCAAGTAAACCCAAAAACCGCTATTGCGAAACATCTTCATGCATAGATAAACGCACACATGGTTACAAACGCCGCCGGGAAGCGATTCAAAGCACTTCGGAGGTTGTGGCATCGCTTGTTCGTCGCACGCTTAAATCCGGCGTTCAGGCAGATACCATTTTAATGGATAGTTGGTTTATGCTGCCGCCTTTAATTAAATCCCTGCACAACGAGCGCCTTACCGTTGTTGGGATGGTTAAGGACCTCAAACAAAAGTATGTTGTTGGTGGCAAATGGCTAACTTTTGTGACCCTAAAAGACCTCTACCAAAAATCGAATCTTGTCGCCAATTATGCCGATAAACGGATACTATCTTCGGTTATCGTTCAAATCGAGCCGGGTATCAAAGCCAAGGTTGTGTTTGTAAGAAATATACACCAGAAGCGCCAGTGGTTAGCTTTGCTTAGCACCGATTACACTTTATCCAGCGAGGAAATTGTTCGTTGCTACGGAATGCGTTGGGATATAGAGACATTTTTTAAGGTTGCCAAGTCTTATCTACAGTTGGCAAAAGAGTTTCAAGGACGTTCCTACGATATGATGATAGCTCATACCAGCATTATTTTTACCAGATACATTGTATTGTCATGGGAGTCAAGGTTAAACACTGACCCTAAATCTTTAGGGGAACTGTTCTTCATAATGTGTGATGAGGTAAAAGACCTCGATTACCGGACAGCTCTAACCCAACTATTAACCATCATGAGTTCTGTCATGGTTGTTGCCGATAAGGTAGAGCCCCAGGCAAGATCTATTGTCATTGCCGAGAAAGTTGGTGAGTGGTTACAACAATTGCCAATATATATAAGGAAACGGTTGTTGCCCGCTGTTGCTAATGCTTTTTAAATGTCAACATAAGTAATTAATGTTCTTTAATTCAGGCTGTGCCTAGCCTGAAGGGGGTTTTTGTTCTGTGAAAGTTGAGTTTAGTATAATCAACCCAAGAAACAAGACAAATAAGGAGGAATTAATTATTGCTTCCAGCTTTTCCGCCTTTTTTATGCTTTTGGCCAAAAGACGCTCGTTAAGCATATTGCGGGTTATGATGCCTTTCACTCGTCTATCATAAACCACGGCCCACGGGCCCCTGCCCGTCAGTTCCTTTATGTCGATATCAGGTGATACTGCGGAGTGATCACTTTTAGTGTACCCTTCCAGTGATCCATGCGGGCTTTCCCTGTTTGCCAAGGCCCCGGCCAAGTCTTTCGTTGAAACCATGCCTGTAAAATTGTCGTTACTGTCAACAACAACCGCGCCATCCTCATCCTGACAAACCAGGGACTTTAACGCTGTGGCAACAGAAGTGGACCCTTTGAGTACAAGAGGAGGATGAACCATTATATCTTTGGCCTTCATAATTACCACCCACCAATATTATATTAATTGATTGTTCGACAATATAATTGTTTGTCCTGTTTACCGGAGATCGACGGGCAAAAATGTGGTGTCTGCGCTGGGGTATAGCGATTTGCTTATTGGTACCCCACCTGCCTGGTTATGCTTTCATGCCGATACCATTCGTAATGTGAGCGGCAAAGAGTGGCCATCCGTAGGATGGTTAATTCCCTCAGCCTAGCCTCCAACCTGGCCTGGATAAGTAAGGAATTGCCCAGCCTCATAAAGTGCCGGGTGCTTTTCTCGGCATTTTTTCCCACCTCTCGTTCTATTTTAATGCGTAAAAATATCGCTTCAACAAATTATATAGGTTAAACTAGTATTATCCAACAATTTTTATCGTCTATGTTCCGGGGGCCGGAAACAATCCGGGCATGGCGGGTAAAAGACAAGCGCCGCCTATGATTTGCGGTAATATAATAGAACTACAGCGTAAATTAGTTTTGGAGCAAAGTTTTCGCCGTCTTGATAGGCGCCAGGTGTTGGAAGTTCAAAATCCAGGATCTCCAACTTTCAACACCTGGCGCCAGTTAAACGGCACCGTTATTGAGGCAGTGCACTCCACTGCGGCGAGGAGCGGCAAACCCATCTTAAAGTTCGATAAGCTATACTTTTGCTATAGTAATAGGCGTAATATAATATTTTAGATTGAGGGAGGTTTTTTTATGGTTGATCCGAGAATTACTGCACTTGCTCAAAACCTTATCCGGTATTCCTGCGCATTACAGCGCGGAGAAAAAATTTTGATAGAAAATACGGGTTTTGAGGCGCCGTTAGTCAAGGAACTGATTAAAGAGGCATACCGGGCCGGCGGTGTGCCCTTTGTTTCGATCAAGGACAGCTCTGTTGAACGAGCCTGGCTGTTGGGAGCGGGAGAAGACCAGGTTAAAATGCGTGCCCGGCACGAGGCGGCCAGGATGAATGAAATGGATGCCTATATCGGTCTTCGGTCGGGGGATAACAGTGCCGAGCTATCGGATGTGCCCGCGGATAAGATGGATTTATACAATAAATTTTTTTTCCAAACCGTGCACGAAAAAATCAGGGTAGCCAAAACAAAATGGGTGATCTTAAGATATCCGTCACCGTCCATGGCTCAACAGGCCGGCAGCAGCACAGAGGCCTTCGAAGAATATTATTTTAATGTATGTAATCTGGATTATGCCCGCATGTCCAGGGCTATGGACCCGCTGGTTGAATTAATGAACCGTACCGACAGGGTTAGAATCGTGGGGCGTGACACTGATCTGAATTTCTCTGTCAAGGGGCTGCCGGCCATTAAATGTGCGGGGAAAAGAAACATTCCGGACGGCGAGGTTTACTCGGCGCCGGTTAAAGATTCGGTAAACGGTTATATAACCTATAACACGCCGTCTCAGTTCCAGGGGTTTGTTTACGAGCATATCAGGCTTGAATTCAGTAATGGTAGAATTGTCAAAGCGGTGGCCAATGATGCGGAGCGGATCAACAAGGTTTTGGATACTGATGAAGGGGCCAGGTATGTCGGCGAGTTTGCTCTGGGTGTTAACCCATATATTACTACCCCCATGAAAGATATTTTATTTGATGAGAAGATCTCCGGCTCTTTCCACTTCACTCCGGGGAGTTCATACGACAGCTGTTTTAATGGCAATAAATCCGCTATACACTGGGATTTGGTCTGTATCCAAACACCTGCTTATGGCGGCGGGGAGATCTATTTTGATGATGTGCTGATAAGAAAGGACGGCAGATTTACATTAAAGCGGCTTGAAGGTTTAAATCCTGAAAATTTAAAGTGACAAGCGGGTGACCGGCGGGCGGTTCTTGTTTAATGGTCGGGCAAATAACCTAATATTACGGCGAAAATTACTTTTGGGAAAGCTTCCGTCGCTTTGATGAGTGCCGGGTGTTGAAAGGCGAAAATTTAAGATTCAAACTATCAACACCTGGCGCCGGCTAAACGGTACCGGTTATTTAAAGTGGCATACTTTAGTGCGCTTAGGTGGCTGCAAGTCTATCTCAATAGTTTGGTGAACTATACTTTTCGCTGTAATACTGAGAGCGCCTTGTTAACGGGTATGGTAAATTATCCCACAGGAAAAGGGACTTGCTGTTGGCAGGTCCCTTGCAAAATATATAACAGATGTACATACCGTGCTGCCGGAGGCAGGCTTACAAAGATATGAAAACCAAAGTTCCGGTCCGTCATTGTGGGTAATGAAAATGGCGTGGTAATCTCATATTGGTATTGTTAGCATACTGAGATCGGTTTGCTGCGCTACTTCTTCCCGGGTGACATGCCGGCGATTGCTCTGACGATGTCCTTTTTGGACTCGATGTCGTACTGACTGGTGATGGCGATTTGCTCCATAATCGGAGAGCCGCCGCCGTGGTATGCGCCATAGGTAGCCGAGCCCGCGGAGCCGGATAAAGTGAAGTCAACAAAACTAAGCCAGAACTTAATTTGATCCTCAATGGGTATTTTGGGATTCCGGTTGAGATATTTCTCCAGCAGTGCTTTGGTTTCCGGATTGGCCAGATCCTTTTCAAACGGGAAGGTCGCGGGCATGCCGCCGGCAATGTTGCATAGTATTTCTTGCTCGTGGAACACGGCCTCGCCGGTCAGGCACCTGCCCACGTTGGCGTAGATGGAATGAGGTATGCAGTTGCCCGGTCCATAAGGAACGTTGCCCATGCCGGGCATATATACCACCGGTTTACCCATGGCGGATGCCGTATAACCGGCCGCATAGCCCAACTCGCCGGTCATGATCAGCTTGGATAGCATTTCACGCACGTGCGGAGTCTTTTCAATGCCGTTTATTTCGGCAGCCAGGGCAGCCAGGCCGATAACATAGTCCAGCATGGCGGGTTTGCACCCGGAATAGGAATGCCGGTGGAACAGGGCAAACAGCAAGGCCGCTATACCGCCGTGGATGGTTTCTCCGCACAAAAATACGCGTTCCCAGGGAATAAAGCAGTCGTCAAAAATGACATAAGAGTCCGTGAAGCCTATGTCAATCCCCCTCTGATAGTGGTCGCGCTTGCGGTAGTTGTGGAAGTGGACCACCTGCTTTACCCCTTCGTAATCTGAAGGGACCGCGAAGCACAGGGCGTAGGTCTCCTCACCTTTTTTCAAAGCCCGGTTCGGCACTACCAATATCTCGTCGGAAATAGATGCTTCCGAGATATGGACTTTGGAACCGCGGACGATGATACCGTCGCTCCGTTCTTCCACCACGCGCACATACATGTCGGGGTCGGTTTGTTCGGACGGCCGCTTCAGTCGTTCACCTTTAACGTCGGTTTGCGCACAGCTGGCCACCAGGTCTTCTCTTTGGAAGCGTTCCAGCCACTTTAGCCAGTTATCGTGGTAAGCGGTTTTCGCCTTGGGGGACTTCTGCGCCTCAAAGGAAACCGTATGAATGGCGTTGGCGGCGTCAATGCCCATGCAGCGCTGGATGCACTGGCCAACCTTGTTGCAGAGAAAACGGGTCATGTCTTGCTTTTTGTGCAGGTCTTCCGGGTTTTGGTGAATATGATTGAAACGGTTGATAGTCTCTCCGGTGAGATGCGAGGTTGCGGTGCAGAGGTCCCGGCCTTGAGGGTCCCAGACCGCGTCAAAGGTGAGGCCCATAACGTTTATGGCACCTTGCTGACGTTCATCCAGCCTGTCAATTGTTTCTCCGTTGCAGTAGAGGTTGCGGTTCATCTTGCCTAACCTTTCAATGTACTGCTCTCTTGTTCTCATGTTCATTCCCCTTTCGCTTTGGCTGCATAAATTAGGGCCTGCCCGGTTATTGGGCGCCGGCGGCCAAACCTCCAATGAATAATTTCCAAATATTATCGGATATTTGTTGGGGTGTAAGCATCCCTTCGGGATTTAACCACACATATGTCCAATTGCATATGCCGAAAAATAACTTGGCTAATATGGAAAACTCCAAATCGCGGCGAAATTCTCCATTAAGCATTCCTTGTTTAATAACCTCCGTAACAATAGCTTCGCACCTGTCGCGCTTGTCTTTGGTAATTGTATAGTAATGGTCTTGTAAATTTTTGTATTCACGAAATAGTACCGCTATGTAGGGTTTATATTTAACCATTAGTTCAACTGATATATTTATTAATTGGCGCAATTTAACGGCCGAATTGGTTTGATCATTCTTTAATACGCTCTCGTATTGGGTTAATAAGATATCTATGATTACTTCGTGAATTTCAAATAATAACTCGATTTTATTGCTAAAGTAGTGAAAAACAGCCCCTTTGCTGACTCCCGCGAGCTGACAAATGTCTTGTATGGAAGTGGCGTGATATCCTTTGGTGCCAAATAATTGTACGGCGGAATGCAGTATTTGTTCCCGAGTGTTCATAATTTTCAATATTCTCCTTGCAGATATAAGTGCTGATATTGGACAGCAAGTACCGACCAGTCGGTATGCTAATTATAAGTGCTTATCTTTATGGTGTCAATTAAACAATGGCCTATTAGATGATCGTTCCATGCGGCCGGGTGTCCGTGCTTTAGAGAAATGTCGGATGGTCGGGGACCGGATAAGCGATAATGGTAATAAGCAGGGCAGCGGCTGTTATTAGAAAACCGATAAGCCATTTTTTCCAAACCGGATCCCTCTTAATAAAGAATATAATAGTGGCAATTAGTGTTAAGGGAAACGCTGATAAGCTGATCAGCAACATGTAAAACCAAAAGATCTTCCCCACGCACCTTTCTTTTTGAACTTGGAGCAGTTTCCACCTTAGCATAGCAATATAACTTGCAGGTTATTTTCTGCGGTAGAGCTGCTTTTCCCTTTAAAAGCCAATAAACAAAAAATTTTTATTTGTCTGGATAGTTAACTATTGACAAAGAGAATACAGATGATAGTATATATGTAAATACACATGTATATACATGTAAGAACATGAGCATGCGGTTACAAAAGGAGGGAATGTTCGCAATTGATAATTATTGGGGAAAAAATCAACGGAACCATTCCGGGCGTAAAAAAAGCTATCGAAAATAAGGATGCACAATTTATCCGCGATCTGGCTGTCAAGCAGGTTGAGGCAGGCGCTGACTATATAGATGTATGTGCCGGTACAGCGCCGGAGTTTGAAGTGCAAACTTTAAAATGGCTGATGGAAATTGTACAAGCTGCCGTTGATACACCGCTGTGTATTGACAGTCCCAATCCCAGGGCTATTGAACAAGTTTTTAAGTATGCCAAAGCACCCGGTATTATTAACTCGGTATCCGAAGAAGGCGATAAATGTGAAATAATTTATCCTATGATCCGGGACACCCGGTGGCAGGTGATCGCCCTAACTTGTGATCAAAAGGGTATTCCGTCCGATGTGCAAACCAGAGTTGAGATAACCAAAATAATGGTGCAAAAGGCCCGACGGTACGATATCACTCCCGACAGGATTCATATCGACCCGCTGGTAATGGCTATATCAGCCGATAACCAGTCCCTTTTAAACTTTATCGAGACCTTGAAAGCGGTAAAAGAAGTGTATCCCACGATTAAAGTAACTTCAGGTTTAAGCAATATTTCTTTTGGTATGCCTTTGAGAAAAATCATCAACCAGCATTTTTTGACTGTTGCGGCCTATGCGGGTATGGACTCCGCTATCCTGGACCCCTGCAACAGGGATATTTTAACCACTCTTTTAGCTACCGAGGCATTGCTGGGCCGTGACAGGTACTGCCGGAACTTTGCCAACGCTTATCGAAAAAATAAAATCGGCCCGGACAGAAGCGGACATAACTAAACCGATTGCTTTAGGACAGACTGATTCGCGAACAAACATTAAAGGAGGACGGATTTTATGTTGGACATGCAGGCATTAACCAAAGCGGTGGGAGATCTCGACGAGCCCAAGGTATTAGACATGCTAAAGGAATTTGTCGCCACTAATCCCGGCAGTGAAGAAACCGAGGCGGTGGTAAGCGCTTGTCAAAAAGGTATGGCTATTGTGGGCAACTTGTTCGATACTAAGGAATATTTTGTGGGTGACTTAATATTTGCCGGGGAATTGTTGAATTCGGCTCTTGAAATTTTAAAACCGGTTATGAGTGCTGAAAGCAGCGGCAAGACAGGTAAAATTGTCCTGGCCACAGTGGAGGGCGATTTGCATGACATTGGTAAAAATATTTTTAAGAGCATGTCGGAGGCAGCCGGCTTTGAAGTATATGACCTGGGCATTGATGTGCCGGCCGGCGCATTTATAGCTAAAATTAAAGAAATTAAGCCGGAAATACTGGGTATGAGCGGTGTGCTCACACTGGCCCTGGATTCCATGAAAAACACGGTGGATGCGCTTAGGGAAGCGGGGCTGCGCGATGAGGTGAAAGTGATTATCGGCGGAAACCCCGTTACGGAGCAAGCATGTCAAATGATTGGCGCAGACGCGTTTACAACCAACGCCGCGGAAGGCGTAAAAATATGTCGAGGGTGGGTGAGTTAAATGACCGATACCAATGCTCTGACCCGGGAGAGAACCCAATTGTTTCATGATTTGGTAGACGGCAAAATACCCAAGAGAGTACCTGTTATGATGGGCTTTCCCATTGAATTCGCCATTAAGTATGCGGGAAAAGATTTGGCCGAAGCACAGTGGGATACCTCTGATTTGGAAGAAACATTTGATAAAGTATGTCAGGACTTCTTCTCAGATTTATTGCCGGTAAACGCTTTTAGATTTCCTTCTTTTTATAAGCTGTTGGGGGCAAGGAACTTTGTCATGGGATCCGGCGGCTTTTTGCAGCACCCGGAAATTGAAGGTATGGCCCAAGAAGATTACGATGATTTTATTGCTTCTCCCTACAATTGTATAGTGGAAAAGATATTGCCCCGCATATACACTGAACTGAACACTGATGTCAATACCAAAGCATTGACCATGGCCAAAGCTTTTAAAGCTTTTTACGATGAGATGGGCAATGCGCTGATGGTCTATGGAAGATTAATTCAAAAATACGGTTATGGCGAAGTGAACTTTTTTGCCGGATTTACCGAAGCTCCGCTGGATTTCGTGGCCGACCAGTTAAGGGGTTTTAAAGGTATCTCAACTGATATAAGAAGGATACCCGATAAAGTGGAAGCAGCCGCGGAAGCCGCTGTCCCCATCATGATTAAAAAAGGCCTGCCGCCGGTTCCGCCATCCAAATACAATGCTACCTTTATACCACTGCATATGGCGCCATTCATGCGCACTTCTGATTTTGAAAGATTCTACTGGCCAACCTTTAAGAAACTGGTTGATGCGTTGGCCGAGGCCGGGTATCCGTCAAATCTTTTTGTTGAGCAGGACTGGATGCGCTATCTTGACCACCTTTATGAGCTGCCGGAGAACACCATCATGAGATTTGAATACGGTGATCCCAAACTGGTTAAGGAAAAGCTGGGTAAAAAACATATCATATCCGGTTTCTATCCCATTTCATTGTTAAAAACCGGGACCAAACAGCAGTGTATTGATAAAGCCAAAGAACTTATCGATATACTGGCGCCGGGCGGCAGGTACTTCTTTGATTTTGATAAATCACCGGTTACGCTGGATAGCATCAACGTGGAAAACGCGCGCGCGGTGTTGGATTATGTAGCTGCCAATGCTAATTATTAGGGGGTTGTGTAAATGAGTGCAAAGATGAATACCAAGTATTATAAAACCTGGGAAGAATACAAAGCGCAGCACCCGGAAATAGAGGACAAGCAAGCCGGGGTAATGGCTCCCAAAATGCAAAGCTACGAAGATATGATGTTTGAATTTGTAATATACCTGCTGCTGTAATAGTATTCTACTTCCATAGATGGGAGTACAGCGCCAACTAAGTTATGTATTTTGCAGTTCTGAAATTCAGGGGGAGTTGAATCTCCCCCCTGAATTTCAGAACTTGCTTCAATAGCTCTTCAACAAGAATGAAACGGCTTCCGAGTTGACAAAAAGCCATACTAAATTTAAGATAGTTTAGTATATGGTTGTATATACCGCTATGGTGAAAAAAGGACTCAACGGCTGTTTGATGTAATGCTTAAACATTACCGGTATTTTATGCTTATTGATACCGGAGCTTATCATGTGCAGGGCTGTCTGGATAAGGTACGGGAACTGGCCCAAAACACCGGTCTGCAGCTTGTGGTGGCCGAAGGCGGCCTCCGGTTCCTAAAAAAACTGTTTACAGGGCCGTATGAGCAGGGCTTTTGTGTGATTCCCAAAGGCGGCAAAGTGGATATCAGTCACTTTGGGCCGGCACAGGATGTGTCGGCACGGCAGTTTGTCCAAGGCGGGATATAATACTGATCCGGTAAATACTAAGCGGCGCCGGGTATTATGTTTTAACAATCAGCTAACAGGTGGACTTAAGCGGGGATCTCCCCGCTTGAGAGCATCGGCGCTAGATATGGTCACATGACGCAACAGAGCGGGTTTATTTTTATTAATATGCTGAAGGGCTTTGGGGGTTGAAATAAAAGTGAAAGGCTCAAGTGAAGGGGAGCAGTTGTTAATTAAGTGGGTGGAACAGCTGGACGAAGAAAAAGTGCTTAAAACGGCCGGCGAGTTGCTTAATGGGGGCATGGAACCACTGTACCTGCTGGATCTGGTTAACGAGGGTATGAACCGGGTGGGTAAGCTTTACGAAAATAAAGAATACTATATAGCCGATTTAATCATGGCCGGGCTTATCTTTAGGCAAGTGCTGGAATTGGACCAAATGACAGCCCATTTTCATGCCAGCCATATTAATAAAATAGGCAAAGTTGTTTTGGGCACTGTAAAAGGTGATATTCATGATATTGGCAAGGATATCATAAGGGGCATGTTGGAAGCCAACGGTTTCGAGGTTGTTGACCTCGGGGTGGATGTCCCCAAGGAATCGTTTGTAAAAAAAATTACTGAATATCATCCGGATATTTTGGGGCTTAGCGGCGTATTAACCAACACCGTAGAAACAATGAAGGAAGTAGTAACCGCTTTTGGGGAGGCCGGGCTTAGGGACAAAGTTAAGATTATTGTGGGCGGCAACCATCTTACTAAAGAGACTTCCATGTATATAGGCGCGGATGGTTTTTCCAACGATGCCTCGGTGGGGGTAAAGATTTGCAAGAAATGGGTGGGAGAATCAGCTAATGGTTAGTCCGGTTTATATGAGAATTGTCGAAGATATTAGGCAAAAGATCAACCGCGCAGCGCTAAAACCGGGTGATGCCATTGCTTCTGAAAAGACGTTGGGTGAAGAATATGGAGCCAGCCGGATGACTGTTAGAAGAGGTTTGGCCATTTTAACCAATGAAGGGTACATTTATTCCATCCCCGGGAAGGGTAATTTTGTCCAAAAGCCTGAGCTTAACAAATATACCATTTACTATGATGAGATGAATAACTCAATTAACAGTGTGGATAAATCCAAGCTTTTGGAAGTAAATATCATTATGCCTGATGACAAGCTGGCCGGTGAACTGCAGATAACCAGAAATAAAAATGTAATTATGATTCGCAGGCTGTTTTACACTGACGGTATCCCCGTGGCCTACGACATAAAATACCTGCTTTATCAAAAGGGAATGCCTATTGTTGAAAAAGAAATTGAGCAGGCTACTTTCCCTGAAATGCTGTCCAAGAGCGTGCCGCTTTTTGCGCTTCGGAAAGATTTATCGATTTGTGCCGCGGTACCTGACGAGGATATAAAAAGGCACTTAAATATTTACCATGAGCTGGCTTTGTTGGTTATAGAGCAGAAATTATATAACAGTGCAAACAAACCCATGGGTTTGGGCGTCACTTATTACCGTGGCGACTATATCAAGCTGCGGGGAATTAGTCAGTAGTCGTTGCAAAGCTGCATCATGGCCGGTGCAGTTTAATTTTTTTGAGCAGTCGGCAGGTTTTCCTAAGACTGCTTATCGTTGCGGGGGGATTTTGCCTTGAAGGAATATACAGTAGTCTTTCAGCCCGGGGACGCGGCTGTGGAAGTGTCGGCAGCCAGTACTATTATGGAGGCTATGGACAAGGCCGGTATTGATTTTGATTTTCCATGCGGAGGCCGGGGAAAGTGCGGAAAATGCCGGGTGCGGGTCTTATCGGGAGCAGGCGGGCCGACCGCCGCCGAGCGGGAAATTCTGGGGCCGCGGGAGCTGAGCGCCGGCACACGCCTGGCTTGTGCGGCCAAAGTGCACGGCCATATGTCCGTAGAACTTCCCCAAAGGCTGGAACACAATGTTTTAATGGCCTCCGGGGAAAGGAACTGCCGGATTGAACCGCATTTAAAAAAGATATTTGTTAATGTAGAAAAACCGTCATTAAGCGCTCAGCGTTCGGATTGGCGCCGCCTTAAGGATAGCCTGGCCCAATATGGCTATGGCACGGCGCATTTGGATATACCGGTTGCCCTGCTGCGCCGGCTGCCGGAAACCATGCGCAGGGCGGATCATTGCCTTACCGTGGTAATGCACGGCTCGGAAGCGGCGGGCATAGAGGAGCATGATACCACGGCCGCTATGCTGGGTATGGCCTTGGATATTGGCACCACCACCATAGTGGGTTATCTGCTGGATCTTTATTCCGGGAAGGAGTTGTGTGCGGTATCCATGCTTAATCCGCAAACCAGGTTCGGCGCGGATGTTATTTCCCGCATCAACTTTGCCAACCGGGAGGATGGCGGTCTTGATAAGCTTCATAAAGCGGTGCTGGAAGCTGTTAACAAGCTAATCGGAGAAGCGGCGGGAAAAGCCGGGGTCGGCAGAGAACAGGTTTATGGCGTGTCCATTGCCGCCAACACCTGCATGCACCATCTTTTTTTGGGCGTCAACCCTCGGAACATTGCGGTATCACCCTACGTTTCGGCCGTTAGCGAACCCCTGGTGACCGGTGCCCGCGATTTAAATATCGACATTAACCCGTCCGGCAAAATTTTTATGCTGCCGAATATCGCGGGTTTTGTCGGAGCGGATACCTCGGCGGTGCTATTAGCCACGGAATTAAACAAGAGTCAAGATATCAAGCTGGTAATAGATATCGGTACTAACGGGGAGATTGCTCTGGGATCAAGGGAAAGGATGGCGGCCTGCTCCGCCGCGGCCGGGCCTGCTTTTGAGGGTGCCCAGATAAGCGGCGGCATGCGGGGGGCCGCCGGGGCTATTGATCATGTGCGATTCGAGGCGGGACTGGCCTATTCGGTGATCGGGGGAGGCCGCCCATTGGGTATTTGCGGTTCCGCCTTGCTGGATGCGGTGGCCGGTTTGCTGGAGCTGGGTATAATTAATAAGCGGGGTAAATTATTGCCCCGAGATCAATTAACAAATGCCGCGGCCGAGTTGAAAGATCGTTTGGTTGAGCAGGAGGGGCAGTCGGCATTTTTACTGGCGGGCGCGGATAAAACCGGCCACGGCAGGCCGGTTATGATTACCCAGAGTGATATAAGGGAATTGCAGCTGGCTAAAGGCGCCATAGCGGCAGGTATCAGGGTGCTGATGGAAACCTTGGGCATTGGACCGGGCGATATTCGGGAAGTGCTGCTGGCCGGGGCCTTCGGCAATTATTTGAACCCGCGCAGCGCCTGTGTAATCGGACTGATTCCGCCGGAACTGGAAAATAAAATTAAAATGATCGGCAATGCCGCCGGTACAGGGGCTAAATTGGCCTTGCTTTCGTCAAGTGAATACCGTAAGGCGGCACAAATTGCCGAATTTGTTGAATTCGTGGAGCTGGGCAGTTATCCCGGATTTAACGGTATTTTTGCCAGGAACACATACTTTTAGCCCCATAGCATGCAGCGGTACTTGAAATTTAGCCCCAAAAGGCAAAAAGGTGGCAGTAAAGCAATGACAGAGCCAATTATTTGGGAATTGGATTTGCCGGATGTGACAGTGGAAAATATTTTTCAGGCCCAGGGAGCTGATTACGGCAAACGTTCTCCCCGCCCCGTTACAGTTGAATTATACAGGCAGGTATTGGCGGAAGCGGCCCTGTTGGCTCGCCCGACTATCATTTGGCGGGAGGTGGATATACAGGGGGCCGGGGTGCGGGAGCTTTTTTTGGAAGGTGGCCGGAAGCTAACCAGCCGCCTTCTTGCAACTATAGCGGGAAAAGCAGATAAGTTAATCTTATACGCTATGACTATCGGGAACGCTTTAGATCGGCGTGAGCAATATTACAGCAAAGCCGGAAAAACACTGGAAGCTTTTGTTTTGGATACAGCCGGGACGGCATACATTGTGAAAAGCGGCATCTCAGCCATGCAAAAGATAAAGAAGCATTGCCGTGCCGCAGGTTTAAAGACTACCTTTCCCATGGGGCCCGGGCATTCGTACTGGCCGTCTTTGGGAGATATGCAAACGATCTTTTATTTTCTTCCGGCGGAACAAATTGGCCTGCACCTGACGGACTCCAGCTTAATGCTGCCCCGTAAATCATTGGCTATGGTTATTGGAGCGGGTTACAACCTGCCCGACTTTCATGGCAAAACCCATTGCGATTTCTGCAGCCTTTCGGAAAAGTGTCAGCTGAGTTACTTTGAACAAAAATGCTAGATAATTGGTACAACAGTTTTGTAGTTGCAATCCGCCTGGTAACCCCTGTGAACCTTGTGTTATTATAGAAATAATGACATTTATAATAACGCAGATGCTTCAACAGGGGTGAGTAATTAATTGAATAACAATAATATAATTACGGCCAAGCTGCGATTGCCGCGTTTAGGTCAAGAAATTATTAATAGAAGCAGAATTTTACTAAAGATGGAAAGCTATAAGGAGAGAAAAGCCACCTTTGTTGTCGCTCCTGCGGGATATGGTAAAACAGTTTTTATTAATCAATTCGTTAACGGTACGGAGGTACCCTTTGTATGGTACCAGCTTGACTCCTCCGACAATGATCCGGTGCAGTTTTTTCAGTATCTCATTAGCGGAATTTCAGCGGCGGTACCTGATTTTCAGGTAAATTTACCCCGATTTAACCCGGAAGATGTAAAAGGCGATAAAAAATACTACAGTCTAATGGTATCAGTAATTAATGAGTTGGAGAATACGGCGGGAAAAGGATTAATTATTGTTTTTGACGATTTCCATTTAATAAATGATAAGGCAATATTAAAGTTTATGGAGCATTTTATAAGCTACATTCCCGGCTCTGTTCATGTCATAATATCTTGCAGGCATCAGCCGGATTTGCAGCTTTTAAGGCTGAAAGCAAGTGGGAGCATTATGGAAATAAATCAGCGGGATCTTGAATTCAACCGATCAGAGGCCATAATGCTGTTTCGTGTAATTGATGAAAATTACCTGGATGAAGAATATGTTGAGGCAATTCACAGCAAGCTGAACGGGTGGGCCTTGGGACTTAAATTGTTTAAACTGGCCTTCGGAGGCTCAATGGGCGGTTCAACGGAGGCCGCATTTTTAAGGGCTAAAAACGATATATTCGATTACATTTTCGATGAATTGTTCATTGGACTTGCGCCTGAAATTCAAAAATTTCTGCTTTATACTTCCGTACTGGAAAATATAACTCCGGAAGCTTGCAATTATATGCTTAATTTGCAGGATGCCGCGAAGAAGCTGAAATATATTGAAAGAAAAAGTTTATTCATTACTGCTATGGGCACGGGAGACGTGATTTCATACCGGTATCATCATATTTTTAGAGATTTTTTACTTGGTCTGCTTGCAGATAAAAAGTCTGGGGCTTTTGACCGAGCCGGAAATTATTATCTGCAAAGCGGCGCTTTTGAACAAGCGGTTGAATGCTTTAGATTAGCTGAGGATAACGTAATGCTGGTACAATCGATAGAACAGGCGGGACAGCAAATGCTTCAGCAAGGAAGATTGAAGACTGTCGAAGGTTGGCTTGCCACTTTGGAGGAAAGAGGACTTTTGGAAAGTCCCGTACTAATCATGCTAAAGGGTGAGTTGCTATCTTACAGCGGAAGTTTTGCGGAAGCCGGGGAGTGGATAGACAAGGCTTTTAGTTTATTTAAGGGAACCGGCGACAAGGATATGCTGTTCAGAGCTGCAATCCACAAGGCCAGGATTTTAAGGTATAAAGCCTCCTTTATGGAAAGTACCAGATTTATAAACCAATTTTTAGAGGATGGGGGGGATTTTCCATCCAGGTATAGCCTGGAGCTGGCTGCTGAAAAGGTTTACAGTCAATGGTTGGCGGGAGACATTCCGGCAGCTATAGAAACTGCCGAACAGGCTCTTAGCCGGAGGAAAAGATGGGAGAATAAGCAGTCGGCAGAGAGACTTTTCAGGTATATGACTGTTCTATATTTCCTGCGGGGGAATTATTCGGCTGCGCAGGAGCTTTATAAGCAGATTTTGAATTCCTGTAACGGTAATGAAGATACCCTTGAGCAAGGGTCTATTCCGCTCTATATGTCTTGTATATACAGAGAGCGGGGCGATCTTGCTAAAGCGCTTGATATGCTGAAACATTCGGTGGAAAGGAAACAGCGGGTCGGTTTTACCGAGGATTTGCATCTGGTTTACTTTAATATAGCAGTAACCTTACTTGGACATGGGGATTTGCAAGAAATTGACTATTACTGCCGGTTGGCGCAGAATGCTTTTAAACAGACCGGAGGGCATCTTGCCTATTATGAAATGATGCTGAAAGCTTTTCATATAGTAATTGTAGCATACTTTAAGGGTGAAGCTTCGCCGGAGGCGGAATCCCTAATGAAACAAACGATTATTAATCTTAAGGCCGAATCACGCTATCTGCTTGTTTATATGTCGCCCTATTTCGTACTTTATTATATTAAATACAAACAGTATCAAAAAGCTGATAAACTGTTAAAACTAGCTATACCTATAGGTGAATCCACCGGAATAAAATTCCAGCTATCCATGCTCTATGGATTAAAATCAGTGATCTCAAATGAGTATGGTAACAAGATAGGTATGATTGCATTTGCCGGGCAAAGTTTAAAATTGGCTGCGGCCGAACGGTACGAGCGATTTTTTCTGATTTTTCCCGAATTGCTTCCCTGTCTTGAAACCGCTGTAGTAAATGAGATAGAACAGGAATTTGTTGAAAGAATTATTTTGCGTTTGGATGCGCGGGCGGTTCCCTTGCTTTTAAAACTATTAAGGCATCCGGATTCTCAAGTCCGGGGCAAGGCGGTAAAGCTCTTTAAAATTGGCAACTACAGACCATGGAGGGAAATAGAGTCGCTTTTCTTTGACCCCGACGAGTTGGTGAGAGAAGCGGGATTTGCTATATTGAAAGAGCTAATTATGGAAGGGGAACAAACCCGGATAAAACTTTTTATTCGCTGTTTGGGGAACTTCGAAGTATACCTGTACAGTGACTGGAATAAGCCCCTGCTCTGGCGCACGTTAAAAGCAAAAGAGCTTTTTGCTTATCTTTTGCACTGGAAAGGAAGGCCGGTTTTAACCGAAAGAATCCTGGCTGATCTGTGGCCGGATTTAAATATTAAAAAAGCCCGCAATCTTTTCCATACCAATCTTACTAATGTCAAAAGTCTGCTGAATCACTGCGGACTGGAAGGAAACCTGCAGAAACGTCAATCCGGATATGCGTTGGATACACGGGGAATGGTCTGTGATGTATGGCATATGGGTGCTGAAGGATGCAGGGGCGTATACCTTGAGGATATTTATTCCGATTGGCCGGTGGACAGGCGAGCGGAACTGGAACAGGAATAAGAATATTTTACGAAGAAAACTCATCAACTTCTTTAACTTGAAAGGATATCCTTATTCGGACACTTAAAGGTGTCCTTTTTTGTTTAGAAAATGTTTGGAGTCATACCGTAAAATATTATGTAGAAAAAGAATGCTATTTACCCGCATGTTGCAATTTAAAGTCAAAATACATATTATTTTTGATCTGTAATGAAATGGAGCTTTAGTTGTAATAACCAATAGAAATACTTTCAAGTACGCATGAAAGTCAATGGTATGTGTTGTTAGCTAAAATGGTAATTTTTTTGCCCCTGCTAGTATTTTCAGGTTATTAGTGCTAATATATGAAATAAAAACTAATTTGTCATAAAAAAGCTAATTTTGTTGTAAGAGAGTAGGTTTTTAAGTCGATGTTATTGGGTGTCTTAAACTAGATGTTGGCCAAAATGGATGGTGCAGAAATGATTCCCACAAAAACCAATAATTTTCCCCATAACTATCGGGCCGGTCATTCCACCGCACCAACGGAAAAGGCAAACGCCAAAATGTTATTGCTGGCTGTGATCCTGTTAGTGATAATTATGGCTTATACCGGAACACTTAACTACATGACCTTCGTGGATAATTATAATAAATCTCTGGTAAATACTTATTCCATTGCCGGCGATGAACTGGTTAGAAAAATTGAATATGCTCTGCATTACGGTAAATCAATCGACAATTTTTACGGCATGAGCGATACCCTGAACGAGTTAAAGAAAATTGTTAAAGAGGTCGACTATATAAATATAATTTCGCCTCGCGGAGAAATCCTATATGATTTGCACGGTTTTGTTAATAACGAAACATTACCTGAAGAGTTATTAACAACAGCTGTTTTTCAGCAGGGTACGATAAATGAAAAATGCAGCTACCAATCTTTTGAAGGAAAACATTACATATTTTTAAAAATTCTCGGCTCCGATGCCAATTGGGTCGCTACTCTGGGCATGGCCCTTCCGGGGAATTTGTTCCAAAATTTAAACAACGATAATAAGAATAAATTAGTTGTCTATCTGGCGGGGGTAGTGTTAGCGACATTTTTTTTATTATACATAATTTTATTAAAGACCGAACTTTTAACCTCGGACGGCCAAGTAAACAGGAAAAGGATCTTAATTATTTTCATTGCCGTTTTAGGTTCGGCTCAGTTGTTATATTGCGGCATTAACTATCATCTTTTTAAAAACGCTTACGGGGATCTGGCCCTGCAGAGTAAAAGCTTTGTAGAGAACATGGTGGCCCAAAACATAGAAAATGTTTACCGTATGGGGATCGGTCTGGAAGATGTGGACGGCGTAGATGAATATTTGGGAAAAATTAAATCCGGGCTGCCTCTGTTGGAAAGTATAGCTATTACTGAACCCGGATCGGGTACCGGCGCCGTTGTGATGGATTCTGTCAATTCCCGGGCGGTTGCTTCGGTCAGTGCCCGAATCTCCTCTGCTTATATTGACCGGTTGATGCTCGAAATTCTATTGGACATGCTAACTGTCCTGATAATTTCTTTCTTTTTCATGATCGAATTAACCCTGCTGGCGACAATGGTCATGAGCAGCGGTAGTATCCCGGGTGCAAACAAAAAGTTTAGCCCGGCAATCTCCCATACTTCCGAGTTAATTAGAGGATTAATATTTGTTGTAAATATTTGCGTTTATATGTCCATTACCTTTGTTCCCATAGTTATGCAGAATCTATACCAACCCATTTGGGGCATGCCCCGGGATGTGGTGCTGGGGCTGCCTATTTCCGCCGAAATGCTGGGGGGGATACTGGCCATTGTCGTGGCCGGACTGCTGATAGATAAACGGGGCTGGAGAACTATTTTTTATACGGGCGTGTTATTTTTAGCAGTGGGAAATTTGTTTTCCGGGCTAAGTTCCAATGTTATTCCCTTTATTCTTTCCAGAATGATAGCCGGTTTAGGCATCGGATTTATATTAATGACTTTGCGTAGTTTAGCGGTCTCTTTGCCGGAAAGGAATTTTGCCATTGCGGAGTTTTCAGCGGGTTCCATAGCCGGATTGAATTGCGGCGCGGTTATCGGGGGCATGCTGGCCGATAGAATAGGATATCAAACGGTTTTTTGCCTATCGGCTATGATGGTAATTTTTTCCTGCGCTTATGTTTACAAGTTAATGGCGGGTCTGGAAATTGAGCGCAGGATAACCAGTGCGGTTTCTGCCTGGAACAAGTTTGTCAATTTCATATCCGACAAAAGAGCGCTCTTGTTTTTGTTGTTAATATTTGCCCCTTTCTTTATTGCCGGGGCGTTTTTAGATTATTATTTCCCGCTTTTTGCTAAGGGACATGACCTTACCCAGGGCGATATCAGCCGGGCTTTTCTGCTAAAAGGTTTGTGCATTATTTATCTTGGACCGGTTTTGACCAGGTTGGCGACCCGTTACCTGGGAGATAAAAAAGGTATAATATTCTCTTTGTTTATAATTGCTTGTGCACTGGCTGTTTTTATGTTCTGGGGTACTATTCCCGCAGCTTTTGTAACGGTTATTTTGCTGGGTATTGCCGAGAGTTTCGGGTTGGCCATGCAGACGACTTATTTTTTAAACTTAAAGCCGGTACGGGATTTGGAGATAAACAAGGCTATTGCTTATTTCAGCGTGATGGTTAATGCAAGCATGATGGCCGGGCCCATTATTTTTGGTTTTACCCTGACCCTGGGCATGAGAATGGGAGTGGGATTGATAACCGGAGTTCTGTTGGCTTTGCTGATGGCATTTATCCTTATCTCTAACAGATATCAGCAACAAATTAATTAATAAAGGGGAAATGAGGTCGGTGATATGAAAAGAATTGTCAAAATACTTTTGGTTTTTATGTTGTCTTTAGGTACGTTAACCGGTTGTTGGGACGCTGACCTGGCAAAACAGAGAGCAAAGGAAGCCGGCCAAGGGGACGACATTATTATCGGGGTTCCCGTTCCCCGTGATTTTACGGAAAAGAACACCGGTTTTTTAAAGGGGCTGGAACTAGCGCTTGAGGATATCAACTCCCGTGGCGTAAATAATAAAAAAGTTAAGTTGGAGATTGTTGATGACCGGGGAGTCTTTAAAAACGCGGTGGATATAGCCCAGGGCTTTTCGGAAAACACCCGCATGACGGCAGTAATCGGGCATTGGTTTTCGGATATTTGTATCCCGGTATCGTCGATATATGAAGAATCGGGCTTGTTGGTAGTAGTCCCCACCGTATCCAACACGGAGCTGGCCGAAAATAATTACCGTTACATATTCCAAAACGTGCCCAGCGATAAAAAAGTGGCCGAGCACATATGCCTGCACGCTAAAAACGAGGGTTTTAAGCATATGGTAATTTATTACGAGGATAGCTCCTACGGGTGGAATTTGGCGGATGCCTTTGAAAAAGAGGCCAAAAATAACGGCATCAAAATAGTTGACCGATGTTCCGACATGATAAGTGAAATCGATCTAAGAAGGGCACATGATAAATGGACCGCCCTGGATTTTGATGCGGTATTCCTGGCTCTGAACATGCCGGAAGGAGGCCAATTCATAAAGGAATTCAGGAAGCTTGATCCTCGTACCCCCATCTTATCCGGTGACGGCCTGGATGTAAGCAACATAGCCGAAGCGCTGGGGGGGGATGGCGAGGGAGTTGTGATGGCCACTATATATAACCCTCTTGACGGGAGACCGGAATTAAAGGAGTTTAAAGAACGATACAGGCAAAAGTACGGTGAAGAACCCGATGTGTGGGCCATACAGGGTTACGATTCTTTGCAGCTGATTACCCGGGCAATTGAAGAAACGGATAGTTGTTCACCGGCGGTGCTGGCTGATTATTTGCGGAATATGAAATCCATGCGTCTGGTTGCCGGAGATATTTCCTTTAACGATTACGGGGAAGTTCAGGGCAGGGAAGTATATAAGAAAAAAATAGTGAACGGCGAATTGAAATATATTGATTGACGAGAACCCTTGGAGGGAGGTAACGGCATTATGGCTGAAAATAAGGTTTTCCGAAAAGTATCCCTGGATCGTTTGTCTTCACCGGAAGAATTGGATCAGCGGTTAACAGTTACATCGCCAACAGGCTGGTTGGCCTGCCTGGCTGTTATTATGCTGGTTGTAACGGGCATTATTTGGGGAATTTTCGGGAAAATACCCGACAAGGCCGTGGGCCAGGGGATTATTATATCCAGCGGTGGTGTCTCCGGCGTAATTCCCCGCGTCAGCGGCCAGATAACCGATGTTAGTGTCCGGGAGGGCGATTACGTGGAAAAAGGTGATGTAATCGCCAGGGCGGAACAAACGGATATTATCGAAGAGATCAATAAACTTAAAGTGGATCTGAAAGTTATAAAGGAATTGGACCCGAATAACCCCCTGCAGGAAGATGATAAGCTGGATCTAAATACTTACGGGCAAATAGCTGAATTTTTTCGGGATATAGGATATGCCAGGACAAGCCTTGATGTCCAGAGAGCTAATCTAAGCTCTGCCGAAAAAACCCGGGCTATAGAGCTGGAGCAGGCTAAATCGGAACTGAACCAGGCGACGCTGCAGCTGGAAAAAACAAAGGAAAACTATGAAAACTTAAAGTACTTGTTTGATAATGGCGCTGTATCCGAACAAGATTTTAAAGAAGCTGAGCGTAATTTTATATTGAGCGAATCAAATCTGCAAAACAAGAAAGAGCAGCTGCGGAATCTGCAATTGGAAGGTAATGAATATACCCGGTCCCAAGTGCAACAGGCCGAGGAAAATTTAGAAGTTTTGATACAGACATTAAATAAAATCAAGTTTTCAAAAGAAAAGGAACTGGAAACCGAAATTGCCAGGCTGCAGGAGCAGCTTGTTATTAACAGCGATATTACATCGGATGTTGCGGGGCGTGTATTGGAGCTGCAGGTTAAAAAAGGCGACCTGGTACAGGCAGGCAGCAGTGTTTGCAGTATTGCCAAAGAAGAAAATGAAGCCGAATCGTTGGAGGCGGTGGTATTTATACCGGTGGAGCAAGGGAAAAAGGTACACCCGGGCATGGAGGTTAACATTTCTCCCACCACTGTTAAAAAAGAAGAGGACGGGTATATGCTGGGAAACGTTAAATCAGTTTCCGAATATCCCGTCAGTTCCCAGGGTATGATGCTTACCCTGGGCAATGCGGAATTGGTCAACAAGTTGTTGGGTCAAAGTTCGCCCGTGGAGGTCAGGGTGGAACTAATCAGGAATAGCGGTACGGTTAGCGGGTATAAATGGTCCACGCCCGATGGGCCGAAAATGATCATAGATAGCGGAACTTTATGCATCGGGGAAGCAAAAGTAAGTGAACAGCGACCAATCAATATGGTTATTCCCTTTATTAAAAAGATTTTGTTTGAATAATTCAGTGCTTGAATATTGGGGTGATTGCCTTGGGGACAAAAAGTGAGAGAAAAAAGGTTCCGTCCATACTACAAATGGAAGCGGTGGAATGCGGCGCCGCTTCCCTGGCGATGATTTTTGCTTTTTATAAAAAGTTTACCTCTCTTGAGCAGCTGAGGGTTGATTGCGGGGTTACCCGCGACGGTGTAAAAGCAAGCAATATACTCAAGGCGGCCCGAAGATACGGTTTTGAGGCTAAAGGCTATCGCAAAGAACCGCGGGACCTGAGGGAGATGCACCTGCCTGCTATTATCCACTGGAATTTTAACCATTTTGTTGTTTTGGAGGGTTTTGACAAGGACAAGGTGTATATCAACGATCCCGGCAGTGGTCCCAAAGTGGTTACAGAAGAGGAGTTTGACCTGTCTTTTACCGGGGTAATTTTGGCGTTTCGGCCCGGGCCGGACTTTAAGCCCAGTGGTCAAAAAAGCAGTTTTATAGTTTCTTTGAAAAACTGGGTTCAAGGTTCACAAACGGCACTGGTCTATTTAGTTATTGTAGGATTGTTAATGGTTATACCGGGGCTCATTATACCCACATTTTCCAAGATATTTATCGACAATATCCTGCTGGGCGGGAAGAGTGACTGGCTCAAACCCTTACTCTGGGTGATGGGGGCGGTGGTTATTTTACAGGCCACGCTTACCTGGCTGCAACAGCATTACTTATTGCGGATGGAAACAAAAATCGCCCTGACCAATGCGGGAAAATTTTTCTGGCATATTTTTAGGTTGCCGGTGCTTTTTTTCCAACAGCGTTCCGCCGGCGATATCGCCAACAGAATGCGGAGCAATGACCAGGTAGCCGCCTTTTTATCGAGGGAACTGGCTGAGACGGCAATCGGTATGCTGACGCTGGTCTTTTACTTGATTGTTATGCTGCAGTATAGCTTTTATCTGACCCTTATCTCCCTGCTTCTCGGCGGGATAAGTATTGTCTATCTGGTTTATTCGTCCAACAAGATCGAAACCATGAATAAAAAATTATTGCAGGATGCGGGCAAAGTAAGGGGTTTTTCCATTTCGGGGTTATACATTATTGAAACATTAAAGGCCACCGGTTCCGAATCGGACTTTTTTGCCAAATGGTCGGGCTACCATGCCAAGCAGATTAATGCCCAGCAGAAGTTGGGCCAAACCACGCAAATTCTGTTTCACCTGCCTAATTTTCTAAGGGAATTTGCCGACGTGGTTATCCTGTTTGTGGGCGGCCTGATCATTATTAACGGCAACCTGACCATAGGTTCTTTAATTGCTTTCCAGGGTTTGTTGGCGAGCTTTATGAACCCGGTCAACAGTTTGACGCAAATGGGCATGCGGATAAAACAAGTGCAGGGGGATATAAACCGCCTGGAGGATGTTTTTAAATACAAGGTTGACGAGAATGTCAGCCGGGAAATAACTGTTGATAACGAGGAAGATAAATACAAAAAGCTGGAAGGGTATTTGGAAATAAAAGACCTAACCTTTGGCTATAATCCCTGGGACCCTCCTCTAATTGAAAATTTTAACTTAACTTTAAGGCCGGGTGCCCGGGTGGCTCTGGTAGGCGGTTCCGGCAGCGGTAAAAGTACGGTGGCCAGGTTGATTACCGGCATTTACCAACCCTGGTCGGGAGAAGTGCTTCTTGACGGGGTAACTAAAGACAAGCTGCCCCGAGATGTAATAACCAATTCGTTGGCTGTGGTTGACCAGGATATCAATATGTTTGACGGGACCATCAGGGAGAACCTGACCATGTGGGATAATACAATACCGGAAACCGGTATTATACGCGCCGCCAAGGATGCCTGCATACATGATGTTATAACTACCCGGGATAAAGGATATGAGCACAAAGTACGTGAGGGCGGTGCGAACTTTAGCGGCGGGCAGCGGCAAAGGTTCGAAATAGCCAGAGCGTTAACCGGCAACCCTTCAATATTAATTTTAGACGAGGCAACCAGTGCTCTGGACGTGCAAACGGAAAAAACGGTTGATGAAAATATTCGCCGGCGCGGTTGTACCTGCGTTATTGTCGCTCACCGTTTGAGTACCATCCGGGATTGTGATGAAATAATCGTCATGGATAAGGGTAAAATTGTTCAGCGCGGTACTCACGAGGGATTAAAAAACATGGGTGGACTTTACGCGGATTTAATACGTGCCAGTTAATACTACAGCATAATCAAAAGATTGGCGGGCGCAGTAAAGCAAACAATATTAAGTTGTAGTATCGGAGTAAAGGATGGTTGAGCCGTGAACTTTTTAAGAGGCTTGGAGCATAAAGAAATAAAAGCTGAGGGGAACAACCCTGTAATTCTGGGCGCAGGTAAAGTATGGGTAGTTAAAGAGGGACAGGTTGATCTGTTTGCCGCCAAAATCTCAGCCGGTGAAGCGGCCGGCCGCAGAAAATATTTATTTACCGCGGGAAAAGGGGACCTCTTATTAGGGGCCGAGCCCGTTGTCAGGGGAGAGACGCAGTACGGGTTACTGGCAGTGGGGTGCACGGGAACCAGATTACTGGCGGCTGAAATCCGGCAGTTATTGAAAGGGACTGACGGAGAAGATATGAAAAAGCTGTCCGGCTTACTGGAAAAATGGACTAAAAATTGGACCGGTACCGGGATTAAAGAAGAACGGCACTTTGGCCGGGATATTGAACTCAGCGCCATATTAGATAACCTGGCCGGCTTTAATAAAACTGCTTTTAACCGGGTTGTCGAGCTGCTTCTGGCCGAAAAAAAAGAAGAGGTATTAAGATGTCAAGCAAGAGAAGAGACAGACAACTATTCAATGAGCAGCGGATTGCACAGTCTTGTCAACTCTATGAACTTAAAACAAAAGCCTGATGATGGTGTGCAAGAATCATTGGTGGATAATTTGCTGTTTAAGGCCTGCGCAGCGGTGGGCAAGGCCAAGAATATTAAAATTGTCCCTTCTAACGAGCTTAGTAAAGGAAACGCGGCATCCAAGGACTTGCTGGGTGATATCGCCAGGGCGTCACAAATTAGAATGAGACAAATTATCTTAAAAGATCAATGGTGGAAAGAAGACAACGGCGCCCTGCTGGTTTACAGGGAAGAAGACGGGCGGCCGCTGGCATTATTGCCGCTGTCGCCAACCAAGTACGAGTTATATGACCCTTCAGACGAGACCATGGCTGTTGTAGACAGTAAGGCAGCGGATCTTCTGAAACCGTACGCTTTTACTTTTTATCGTCCTCTTCCCCCAAAGGTGATCGGTTATAAAGAATTACTTGGTTTTTTAGCCGGTGGGATACGGAAGAGGGACCTTACCACCGTTTTACTTATGGGCATTCTGGGTGGATTATTAGGCATGCTGACTCCCGTGGTGACGGGGATAATCTTTGACAGCGTCATTCCCGACGGTGAAAGAGTGCTGCTCACACAGATTGGTTTCTTACTCATAGCAATTGCGACAGCTACTTTTGCTTTTAACCTGACCCGAGCTTTTGCTATGCACCGGATAGAAGGAAGAACGGAGTCTGATTTGCAGGCGGCTATCTGGGACCGGTTATTGAGTCTGCCCGTACCCTTTTTTAAGGATTACACTGCCGGTGAGCTGGCCGAACGGGCCATGGGCGTGAGCCAGATCAGGGCTATTTTATCGGGTGCTGTTTCCAACACGGTCATTTCCGGTATCTTCTCGATATTTTATTTTTTCCTGTTGTTTTATTATAGCTGGAAACTGGCCCTTATTTGCTTGGCTATTGTTATATTTGTTATGGCCATATCTCTTTCATGCGGGTATTTACAAATCCGCTATGAGCGCCAATTGGTGGATTTGCAAAATAAGCTTTCAGGAAAGATTTTTAACCTGCTCAGCGGTGTGAGCAAAATAAAAACCGCGGGGGCTGAAAAACGGGCTTTCCATAACTGGGCCCGGCAATTCAGCCAGGTCAGGGACGTTACATATAAAAAGGAAAACTTGGGTAACTATATGGCGGTTTTCAATTCCACCGTCAATGTAATTGCATCGGGGATTATCTTCTTTGCGGTTTTGAAAATGCAAGATGTAAATCTGGTTGCGGGCAAGTTTATTGCTTTTAACTCGGCGTTTACCAAATTCCTAAGCTCCATGCTTGAAATATCCACTGTGATCCTGCAGCTCAATATTATTAAGCCATTATATGAAAGAACCAAGCCTATTCTGGTAACTCTGCCCGAGTTTGACCAGGAAAAGGCGGATCCCGGAGAGCTCCGGGGCAATATTGAAGTCAGCCATGTCAGTTTCCGCTATGAAAAAGACGGTCCATTAATTTTAGACGATGTTACGCTGGAAATCAAACAGGGGGACTATGTGGGTATAGTAGGGCCTTCGGGCAGCGGAAAATCAACCTTATTCAGGGTATTACTGGGTTTTGAGAAGCCGGAAGCCGGGCAGGTTTATTACGATCAACAGGATTTAGCAAATGTCGACATACGTGCCGTTCGCCGTCAACTGGGTGTGGTGCTTCAGGGCGGACAATTAATGTCCGGGAGTATATTTGATAACATTATCGGGGCGAACCCGGGCTTAACCATTGACGACGCTTGGGAAGCGGCCCGCATGGCGGGTATGGAAGAGGATATTAAAAGTATGCCCATGGGCATGCACACCATGGTCAGTGAGAGTGGCGGCACACTTTCCGGGGGACAAAAACAGCGGCTTTTAATTGCCCGGGCGATTATCTCCGGACCCAAGATCGTTTATTTTGATGAAGCTACCAGTGCTTTGGATAATAAAACCCAAAGAATCGTGGGCAAAAGCTTATCCGGATTAAATGCAACGCGAGTAGTCATAGCTCACCGGTTAAGCACAATTGCCGATTGCAACAAGATAATTGTTTTGGATCGGGGCCGGGTAATCGAATGCGGCACCTATGATGAATTGTTTGAACAAAATGGCGTGTTCACCCAGTTAGCTAAAAGACAACTTGCTTAGTAAATTATCAAGGGAGTGGGACCATGCAGGAACAATTGTCATTTCTGCTGGAAAATTATTTCGATCATACCCATTTTAAACCCCGGCAGGGAATACCCCTGCCGGATGAACTCTTTGTCCGGGATTGGGAGGAATATATAAAGGATATTCCTCAACATGGCTTTCTCGCTTCCCTGCAACAAAGGTTGATACAGCTTAATTTTCCGGTTAGAGAAGGAATGAGCCAAAATTCCAATTACCGTTCGGCTGCCCGGAAAGGGGCCGAGACTTCTGCAATGCCTGAAGCAACGGGGGTTAGACTGGAAGAGCCCGGTAATATTGAAGTATATCTTTATCAAACGCTTGCCGGCGGAATACCGGTAATGCAGATTGGGAACAGGAGTGATTTTGAAACTTTAGTGCGCGTATTTGCCCACAGAAACGAGCCGGTATTGATACCACCTTCTATGGGCGCCTGTATGATTAAGGGTTATAACAATTGGGACCGGGTAAAAAAGTACAAAGAAAAATGGCACAGTGCCAACGGTCATAAAGAAAACCCGGACTTATTATGGCAACTGGAATTTGAAAAGATGAAGTCCCAAACGGAGTTTTACAGGGATACATTTTTAATACTCAGTGACAAGGAATATAGCAATGTTCCCGCTGAGATGCTGGGTATATCCGGTGAGCGGTGGAGGCGTTTATCCCTGGATATTCGCCGGGAACATGAGGCTACGCATTATTGCACGCTGCGTTTTTGGAATTCGGCCCGCAATCATTTATTGGATGAACTGATTGCCGATTACATGGGCTTGGCAGCTGCCACAGGCAGCTACAGGGCGCACTGGTTTCTTTGTTTTATGGGCCTGGAGGATTACCCCGTTTATCGCACCGGAGGCAGGCTGGCCAACTACTTAAAAGACAAGGAATTATCGGGTCGGGCCTTTGAAAAATTAAAGTTTTATATTTATAACGCGGCTTGTAATCTGGAAATATTCAGTGACAAGTATGCTCCGTGTTTTTATCAGGGTGAGGGAAAATATCAAATGCTGTTAGCCATGTCCAAGATGAATTTAGTTGAGCTGGCGTCGGAAAATATGGAGAAAAAGTTGCTGGAAAACGGTTTGGAAGCCTTTTTAGGGGAAGAGGTGCGCTGAAATTGAACTTTAACGGTATTCCCGTACAAACAATACATTCGGATTTATATTCCGAAGTATATAATGAATACTTTCCCAAAGTTTACAAATACATTCTTTACAGAGTAGGCGACATTAGTACGGCGGAAGACCTGGTCAGTGAAGTGTTTGAAAAAGTGCTGGTAAAGTTTAATACATACAACCCGGGTAAAGGCAAGTTCAGCACGTGGCTGTTTACTATAGCCAACAATACTATAATCAATTACTTCAAGAAGAATAACCGGCATACGGAGCCTATCGACTTGGAGAAAGTGGAATCAAAATACCGGCTGGAGGATTTGATTATCGACCGGGAATTAAAAGAACTTCTTCTTAAGGCAATTATGGGCCTGGACGACAGGCAAAGAAATGTAATTGCGCTGAAATTCGGAGCTTGCCTAACCAACCGCCAAATCGCCCGGATGGTGAACATAACGGAAAGTAATGTCGGAACAATTCTCTACAGGTCCTTAAAAAAGTTAAAGGACATTTTAAAGGAGCAGGGAGTTGTATATTAAGCCAAATTGTGATTTGAGGTGTAAAGCAAATGTGCGATAAACATTCCTTGGAGTCATTCATTGCAGATATAGACAAGATCGTATCCGGGGAGTCAGGCAGCTCATCTGAGTACGAGGGCTGTGATGAAGAATACAAAGAATTATTATTCCTTGCTCAGATGCTGGCGAAAGCGGATTATACCCCGGAAAACCGGGAGCGGATAAACCGAATAAAAAAGATGCTGTCGGCTATTCCGGAAAACGGTGAAATAGAGGATGATGAATTGGATATGGTTGCCGGTGGGGTTAATTTGAACGATATATTAGATAAAAAGGACGGTATATAGGCTGTTAAGCTGATGTGAAATTGTTTTGTGATACTTATTAGCTTTTATTGTATAAAAAAGCAGCGATATTGATTGTGAGCATTACCTTTATGTTCCCAGTTGATAATTGGTTGTGCACCCGGCATATCAATTATATGCCAAGAACGCGGTAAATATGGTTGATTTTTACTTTTGAGGTGGTTGGCGTGAGTGATAGAAAAGGGAGAAATAATTAAACGCCGGGATTTGCAGCTCTACCCTTACATAATCAGGGTTCTTGATCGTGATGATATGCCACAAGTTATAGGTTTGCAAAATTTTGTAATCAATTTAATGGAAAACAAGAGTTTCTGCGTTTCCTTAACTCCGGAGGAACATTATGAAATAATGGACGGTAATGGTGAGAGCATCGGGCTATTTGTTCAGGGTAAGCTGTGCGCCGTTTGTTCAATTTTATTTCCCGGCCGCCGCGAGGATAATATGGCCCGGCAGCTTGGTTTTGATGATCAAGAATTAACGCATGTGGCGCAGCTGGAATTGTCGCTGGTTCATCCCGATTGGCGGGGAAATAACTTGCAAAAAAGGATGGCGGGTATGCTGGCCCGGCGGGCAAAAAAGAAAAAAAATTACAGGTACTTGTTTACCACAGTATCGCCTTATAACTATCCCAGTATTAAAACCGTTACCTCAATGGGCTTAAATATTGTTAAATTATGTAAAATGTATTGCCAATGGGATAGATATGTTGTATATAAAAATTTGGTTAATCCTGTGCGGTTGGATAAAAGCAGCACAATTCATGTTCCCGGTACTTTTTTTGAAAAACAGCGGGAGTTATTAAACAATGGATATCTGGGCTTCTCCCAGTTTAAGGATGAAGAGGGTATAAAAATAATGTTTGCCAAAAAAATTCACAGTTATCGAATTTTATCTCAAGAAGGTTGATCCAAGGGGATAAACAAGCCGGGGCTGAACTCGTTTTTCTAATTGTTTTTCTAATTACAGAGAAGGGTGAGGCGCACTGAAAAGAATAGTAATAATTTCTTTCATTGTCATTTGTTTGTTAACCATGAATTTCAATGGGTCAATTGCCTTTAATATTTCCCGGGCCACGGGTGAGGACGATGCTCTTATTCCCGCTGCCGGAGAAGACGGCGGCAAGTGGCGAATCGGCTATTGTGAAAGCGAGGAATTTATTACTTACTCTAAAACGCTGGCGGGGATTGTTAATGGTTTGTATGAAAGGGGTTGGCTCACCGACCTTAAAGGGTTTGACAGCGTCGGCAACAGTAATGACGCCAGGAATATCTGGCGCTGGTTGGCAGCCAGGGAGGTAAGCCCTTATATCGAATTTGTGGATGATGCCTTTTATAACTTAAAAAAAGGCGACAATAATGCGGATATAATTGAGCGTTTAAATAAACCGGATGATTTGGATCTCATGGTGGTGATGGGGACAGAGGCGGGCGTTGTATTAGGCAACGATAGCCGCCATGATACCGATATTTTTGTTTTTGCCGCCTCTAATGCTGTGCGGGCGGGGATTATTGATTCGGTGCAAGATTCAGGACGTGATCACGTATGGGCTCATATGGACCCGAATCGTTTTGAACGCCAGCTCAATGTGTTTTACGACATCGTGAAATTTAAAAAGCTGGGCATGGTTTACGAGGATTCCGATATAGCAAGGGTTTACTCGGCGGTAAATGAGGTTGAGGCCTTGGCTGTGGAAAAAGGCTTTGAAATAGTACGGTATTATGTGGATGAACCCCGTAATCCGGAGGATTATCAGCGGTACTATCGGGAGGTCCGGGAAGCATATGCCAAGCTGGCGCCCCGGGTGGATGCCATGTTTGTTACCATTGCTTCACTGGAAAGCGCAAAGCTGCCGGAGTTATTTACTCCGTTTTATAAAAATAGTGTACCTGTTTTTTCACAGCTGGGAAATGTGGAAGTCGAAAACGGGGCACTGATGACAGTATCTGTAATGGATGAATTAAACGTGGGGCGTTTCGGAGCCGACACTATAATAAAATGTCTGAGAGGAGCTAAGCCCCGGGAATTAACTCAGGCATTTCAATCCGCGCCGAGAATCGCATTTAACGCCAAGGTTGCCGGGAAAATAGGTTTTAAAATACCGTTTGAATTAATCATGGTAACCGATGAAGTTTACCGGTAAATTGATTATATTTGCATTTTTATGTGCTACTTTTTATCGTTTTTTGTATAAACAGTTGCAAGGCGAGAGAGTAATGGTTCCATCGGTCATAAGGTCGTCAGACCTATTGATAAATTAAAAAATGGGAGGTTATGGACATGACAGAGGCAATGAAGAGTTTTATCGAAAAGCTGGGCAAGGATGAGGCTTTGCAGAATAAGCTGAAAGCATGCAAGAGCCCGGAGGAAGCTTTTGAGGTTGCCAAGGGTGCGGTTGACGGATTAAGTTTTGATGAGTTTACTTCCACCATGAAGAAGCTGAACGAGTCGATCACGAAAAACAAAGGCGAGCTTTCGGATGACGATCTGGAGCAAGTGGCGGGCGGCTGGAGCGATGATAATACAGTTACTGTTGTTACCGCTACCATTGGTGCGGCAGGACCTGCGGCCGCAGCTGCCATATAAGTTTGAGCGGCCGGATTTAAACGTGATAACGGGCAGGGCAGTGCAATCGCTCTGCCCGTCGCGGTTAATTACCAGTTTTTACATCAGAAGGCGGGCTTGAATGATGAGATGGTCTAAATATTTTCAGAATCCCACCTATATGGAAATGACAAGAAAAGCATTATTGAGCGATGATTTAAGGCCTTTAATTATGAAATACTGCTGTATTACACAGGGAATGGAACTGCTGGACGTAGGCTGCGGGACAGGCTGCTTTGCCCGTTATCTTGCTGATGGGGCGGAAAACTTGAAAATTACAGGCATTGATACCGATGCCGTATTTATACAGCAAGCCGGGAGGGCGGTTCAAGATAAAGGTGTGAAGGGCAGTTTTGAATTTATTGTCGGGGATGCCTGTAAGTTGCCCTTTACCGAAAACAGTTTTGATATTGTGGTGAGCCATACTTTTTTTACCAGTGTGGAAGATCCGAAAAAAGCGTTATCCGAGATGATGCGGGTAACCAGACCCGGAGGTATGATTGCATCCATCACCGCCATGTCTTTTGTCAATCAGACCTGGCATAAGGGCTACTACCCGGTTGAGTGCGCCTGGCATAAAGAATTGCTTGAGTTGGAAGCGAAAGTATGGAACATGTACCAATCAATTAATCCTCTGTCAAATTACACCGGGGGGCTCCCTACATCCGAAATACCCCATTTCTTTGCCGAGGCCGGTTTGAACAACGTTTGTCTTTATCCGATAGGCAAGGCTTTCTCTCTCAGTAATGCGGCTGTGCCTGCCGGTGAGAAGCAGGAATATATCATGGGCATGTATGAAGCCGAAAGACAAAAGCTGCTGAACTATATGGAGCTGGGGGAGACAGGAAAATATTTCAGCCGGGACGAGTGTGACCGCTATCTGAGGCTCCTGCTTGCCAGGCGGGATTATCTGCTCCGGAATATTGGAGAAAACCTCATCTGGGAATGGCATGGGGGCGCTAATGCGCTGGTTGTCGGGGAAAAGAGTGACCGAAATGGATAATTTAAGTTATAACAGGTTTAAAGATGCCTTACCGGCGGATACGGTACATAAAATAAGAAATATTCTCTACGGTTTGGGTATCCCGACCATTGATGATTGGATAGATTCCGGAATTGAAGGATGCCATGCCCTGAGGGTTTCTATTGCCGGTACGGGCATGGGCTCGAATGGTAAGGGAACCGACCCGGTTTACGCGCTGGCCAGTGCCTACGCGGAGCTTATGGAGCGTATGCAGAATAAGATACTGTATCTTGGCGGCTTAACCGATGAGGCCGCAACCCATGCCGGGTTTGTGGCTGCTCCTGATGAGAAATATTGCTCTTATAATGAAATAGCCGAAATGGATAATGACATGTTGAATTATGTCCTTTCTGAGACCATGGGACATATGCCTGAAATTAAAAGTAACGACAGGCTGGAGTGCATAAAAAACTGGACGGTATTCAATCCCCCCGGTTATCCCTCCGGCGCGATTACTATCCCGTTTTACAGTATTAAAAGAAATGATATTCAATATTTGTTGCATGACATGTACTGCTCTATATATGGAAGCAATGGGATGTGCGCGGGGAATACCCCGGAGGAAGCTCTGGTGCAGGGGTTATCGGAAATATTCGAACGTTATGTTAATAAAAAACTGATTACCGATCGGATAACTCCCCCAACCATACCGGACAGTTACCTGATGAACTATCCCGGCTTGTACAGGATCATCCGGGCCATCCGGCAAAGCGGACGCTACCGGGTAGTGGTAAAAGACTGCTCCCTGGGGGAAAAATACCCTGTGGTAGGAACTATGATCATAGATACCCGCAAGGGTACCTTTGGTATGAAGCTGGGCGTTCACCCATCATTCCGGATTGCTCTGGAAAGGACGATTACCGAAGCCTTCCAGGGGCAAAATATTGAAAGCTTTACCCAAAGCTGCAGAATAGGATTTAAGGACGAATTCCTTTATCACAGAGATAACGCTGTTAATATCGCTAAAGTCGGTGCGGGTCAATATCCCGCGGAATTGCTTGCAGATAAATTCAGCTATGAATTCAAGCCATTTATGGATGACCGTCATGTGCGTTTAAATAAAATAATGCTTCAGCACATGGTTAAGCTTCTGGTTGATCAAGGTTATGACCTGCTGGTGAGGGATGTTTCATTTCTTGGTTTTCCCAGTTACCAAATCATTGTTCCGGGTTTTAGTGAAATGTATCCTGCAGACTTAATGAGGGTCAAGGAACTAAAGACGTACACGGCTATGTCAAAAACCATCGGTAATCTTGGCCGGGCTTCCGATGAAGAACTGGAAAGAGTTGTTAGATATATCCGATTTAAGAGGTATTCACTGCTGGAAAACCGGATGCACCTGATCATCGGGCGACCGCTTGTTAAAGCGCTGCCCGGCGGCTTAGCCGATGTGGACTTGCTTATGGCTGTATGCCTGTACAAGCTTGGCAGATTGGACGAAGCCTGCCGGGTATTGAGAAATGTGGCCGCTGTTCATGACGGCGGTGAAGATGAGCAATATTGCTATTACAAATGCCTGGCGGATTATGCCGAAGCAAGGTCTGCCGGCTTGGCCCAAGAAGAAATTCAAGCTATTTTGCGGCAAATATACCCGCTGGAAATTGCCCAAAAGGTTATTCGCCAATTGCATGAGCCGGAGCAGGTTTTTGAGCGCATTTATCCTAAATTCACCTGTTGGGATTGCGAAAGTTGTCAGGCCGGAGAATACTGCTGCTACAAAGGGACCGAGAAGGTGCTTAAGGTGTTGAAGGAGAGGTATGCCGCCAATCCGATCAATCAGGAAAGACTGGCTGAAATCTTTAATACCGGGGGTGTTTTATGAGCTTTTTGCTGCGAAACAAGTTCAAAGAAACTCCTCCGTTGGACACGGTATATGAGATAAGAAACATCTTGCATGGATTAGGGATATCCACTATTGATAAATGGACGGACTCCAAGGTCGACGGGTGTTACTCGTTGAGGGTGGAAATTGCGGGAACAGGTATGGGGCAGAACGGCAAGGGGGCAACGTCTGAATTTGCTCTGGCCAGTGCCTATGCGGAGTTAATGGAGCGAATCCAGAACGACTTGCTTTATTCCGGCGATTATGATGAAGAGGTGTGGAAGCACTGCGGCTTTTATTATGCACCGGACGAGAGACTGATGGGTATCAAGGAACTGGCCCGGGAAGATAACCCGTGGGTGGATAAGTTGCTTGATATAATCAGGCATAAAGATGAGCAAATCAAGCCCGGAAGCGGTATGCTCGGTTCACTTGCGGCAAGGCTTCTCGATCCTGACGGAGCAATCGGTGAGAGGTATGCATTGCTTAAACGGTGGAGTTTTGCCGTACCCCGGGGCTGCGGCCATGATTTTGTGGCCATCCCATTTTGCAGCTTGCGGACCGGTGACTTGTACTATATGCCGGTATCCATTCTCAGAGCCATATACGGCAGCAACGGGACATGCGCCGGGAATACCCGTGAGGAAGCGCTGTTACAGGGATTGTCGGAGCTGTTCGAACGCCATGCCAATGTGCGAATCATTACTGAAAGATTAACCCCTCCCACCATCCCTGAATGGTATTTGCGCCGATATGAACGTCTTTACGGTATTATCAGGCAGATAGAAAGCAAGGGAAATTACAAGTTGATCATTAAAGACTGCTCTTTGGACAGCGGATTCCCGGTTATCGCTTCTGTCCTGATTAATCTGGATGCCCGGGCTTATGTCGTCAAGTTCGGAGCTCACCCGGTGTTCGAAATAGCCTTGGAAAGGACGCTTACCGAGATGTTCCAGGGGCGGGATATCTCAACCGCGGCCCAAGTTTGCCGTATTGCCAACGGATTTGAGCAGGTCGGCGGACCGGACAATCTGCACAATATTTTAAAGGTGGCGTCAGGGCAGTATCCGGAACAGTTCTTTTCCGAAAAGTACAGTTATGAGTTCACTCCGTTTAATGACCATGGCGGGGAAACCAACGGTGAGCTTTTAGAGTATGCAATCAGCCAATTGGCAGGTCAAGGTCATGAAATAATGATTCGCGATGTTTCATATCTGGGATTTCACAGCTTTCAAATAGTTGTGCCCGGTTACAGTGAGATTTTTAATTTCGGTACCCAAAGGCTAAGAGAAAAAAGCACTCTGGATGTTGTTAAAAATATCATCAGAAAGCTGCCTGAGGCCTCTGAAGAAGATGTGCAAAAATTAGTCAGATATATGTCATATAAAAGGAACTGGGCTCTTGAGAACAGTCTGGAGTTTAGCGCCGGATTGCCGTTAAAGCCTGATTTTCCCGGCGGACAATCGGCTTGGGATTTTCTGCTGGCCGCCTGTTATTACAGGTTGGGCAAATATAATGAAGCGTACAGGGGATTCGGATATGTCGCCGCGCGCATGAAGAGCCGTAATGACGCTAACGCGGCTTATTATGCCTGCCTGAGGGATTATGCCGGTGCGTTAACGAGAGGTATCGGGGATGAGAAAGCCATTGGATTCTTGAATAAGTTTTATACCTGTGATATTTGGGATCAGGTTATGCGGCATGCCGGGGAGCCTCGTGAGATTCTGAAACGGCTTTACACATCTCTTAATTGCTTTAATTGTCAAGCATGTCATGCCTCAAGCCGCTGTTCGTATGATGCAATAAGGAAGATGCGGATGAGGTTGAAGGAAAAACAGCTTGAAAACCGGATAGATCAACGAAAGCAAGTCCATATTTAAACGGCTGACGACGACGGAAAAGGATAGGGGGATTAAAATGCCGGATGTATGTATTATTTCAATGCCGTACGATTTATTGCACATGCCTTCCATTGGTATCGGACAGTTGGTTGCGGCAGCAAAAGGAAAAGGGATAGATGCCGGGGCGGTTTATGCGAAGTTTTGGTTTGCAGAGAAAATCGGCATTAAAAATTATAATCTAATCTGTCGTTTGTTAAATCCGGCAAGTCTTTTGGCTGAATGGACGTTTTCAAGGGCCGCTTTTCCGGGTTTTCACGCCGGTGATGACGAGTATCTGGCCCTGGCGGCATCATATCATGAAGAGGGTTTTATAGACATTATCCTTAATAAATTCAGTGAACATAAAAATATCGTTGAATTCCTGCTGGAAATGAGGGAAAAAGCCGGTGTTTTTATCAATGAGGCGGCCGAAAGGATACTGGCAATGAACCCCCGTATTGCCGGCTGCAGTTCAATGTTCCAGCAGCACTGTTCCTCACTGGCCCTGCTCAGAAAACTGAAGGAACTGAATCCCGAAGTGATTACGATTATGGGTGGGGCGAATTGCGAAGGGGTCATGGGGCAGACAACATTAAGGTGTTTTCCGTGGCTGGATTTTGTCATGTCGGGGGAAGCGGACTTAAATTTTCCTGATTTTTGCGAAAAGATACTGGCTGACGGGACTGCTGTAAAGCAGGAGGTTTTGCCTTATGGCGTGATTTCCCGGGAATATGTGCGTGCGGTGAGGGATAACGACTTAACTTCACCCGTGGCGATGATAGATGATTTGGATAGTGTTCCCGTACCTGATTATGCGGATTACTTTGCGGAACTGGGAAGATTATCGGCAAGGGAAGGCATAACCCCTGTTTTAATGATCGAAACATCAAGGGGCTGCTGGTGGGGGCAAAAACATAAGTGCAATTTTTGCGGGCTCAACGGAAAAAATGTGAAGTTCAGAAGGAAGTCGGCAGACAGGGTAATTGATGAGATTGCCGCGCTGTCGCAAAAGTATTCGCTGCACAGGTTTTTTGCTTCGGACAACATTATGGACATGAACCATTTCAAGGAGCTTCTGCCCCGTATATCGGCAAGCAGGCCGTTGAATACATTTTTTTTCGAGACCAAAGCCAATTTAAATGAACAACAGGTTGTGGCGTTGAAACGAGCCGGCATCACCTGGATTCAGCCGGGCATTGAAAGTCTTAACGACAACTCGCTGAAGCTAATGAACAAGGGGAATTTTGCGGCTTGGAATATAGCTTTGCTTAAATATGCTATGGAAAACGGCATCAAGGTGTCGTGGAATTACCTTATTGGTATACCGGGAGAAGATGATGCCTGGAATGATGAAACATCGCAGTGGCTTCCTTTGATTTACCATCTTGAACCGCCGGACAGTATCAGCAAAATAAGATTTGACCGTTTCAGCTCTTATTACAACCGGCAAGACAAGTATGGGCTTAATTTGTCGCCGTATAAAACATATGCCTATATATATCCGCTTGATAGCTGTGAAATTGAAAATATGGCCTGTTTTTTTGAAGATTATACGCGGGAGGGAAGAGGTGCGGGCTCGGGCGCGCAGCGGATTAAGGCATGTTTTGACGAGTGGAACAGGGCCTTTTATTCAGGCTGGAGCTCGGACTTAAGTGGTGGCCTGCCAATCGCCTGCAAGAAAGATGGCAAGCCGCAGCTTATCATGTGTGAACTGGAGGATATGACTATTATAACAGACACCAGGGATTGTGCCTGCCAACATGAATACTACCTGGAAGGGCTTGAACATAAAGTGCATCAATTTTGCAGGCGGCCTAGGCCGGCTGTTCAGTTGTTGGAAAACTTCAACCGGCATTACGGGCTGAACATAAGACGACTGGAATTGAATGATGTTATCGGCAGGCTTAAGGAATGGAAATTGGTATTGAATTTGGGCGGACGGGTTTTGAGCCTTGCAACTCGCGAAACCGTTTACAATAAAAAAAGGGCTGGTAAGCCCATACCATCATTTACATGGCTTAAGGATATTTGATATGGGAACTGTCGGCAAGTATGTGCAAGACATGGCTTGGCATGCGCAAACATTATATGAAAGACTGGACGTTGTTTCAGGCAAAACTATACATGCGCTGGATACGGAAAATGCGGAGCGAAGGTTAAAGCAGTGGAAAGAGTATGCGGCCGCCAATGATAACCTGGTTTTTAAAAAAAGGTTAACCTGGGACGGTATTGATAATCAAACGGCGCTGGGGCTGATGGCGGATGCCGTAACGGGGCAAGGAGAGCAGGACTCCCCGTGGGCGGTGCTGCTGGGGGAGGTGCTGGAGCTGGCCGGCCGTACCACTGCCAGTGAGCTTTGCAAAAGCCCTCATGCCTTCAAGGATGAAAAACACCCGTTTGAAGAAATTCAGATGCTCTTTGCCAATACAGGTATTAAGCGGCTTTACGAGCGGAGCGGAAAAATAAACGATTTGTTTACCCTGCAGGCATTTACCGGCCTGGTACGTTTCCTGCTTTTGCGGCTTAGCTTTGTTTCGGTTGATGTTTTACATGCGGAAATGGAGCTTGGGAACAGCAGATACCCTGTCTTTATTGATGCCCTGCTTAAAGGAGAGATACTCAAAGTATTCGGGAAATATCCGGTCATGGCCAGGTTGATGTCTCAATTTACATTATTCTGGGTTGATGCTTCGGCTCAGCTCCTGAACGCGCTTGCCGACGATATGGATCTCATCGGCGGGGTTTTCGGGGAACAGTGGCATCCGGGCAGGGTCAACCGGATTGAATGCGGTCTCTCTGACCCGCATAGCGGAGGACGAAGTGTAATAAAACTGGCATTTGAGAGCAAGCTTAAGCTTATATTCAAACCGCGCGACCTGGGGATAGAGGAAAGCTTCTTTCATCTTGTCGCGCAAATAAATGCCTTGGAGAATGAGGACATGTTCAGGGTATTGAAAATCCTGAACCGGGGAAGTCATGGCTGGGTTGAATACTGCGAGCACCTTCCGTGCCGGAATGAACGGGAGGTAGTCGGTTATTACAGGCGCGGCGGTATGCTGCTTTGTATAATGTATCTTCTTGCCGGCGGCGACTTGCATCACGAAAATATAATCGCTCAAGGGGAATACCCGGTAGCTGTCGATCTGGAAGTGATACTGCAGCCTTCGCCCGAACATGAAAAATCAAAGCCGGGCGAGCACACTGTGTTGGAAACGTCACTTTTACCTGTCCAGTTTTTTAGGGACCGTAACGGTTGCTTTTCTCTTGCCGGTCTTGGGGGCGGGCATAATGATGAACAGGCCGTTGCTGCTCGGGGTGCGGCTGAAAGCAAGAGCTGCGTATATCTTGACGGTAAGCGGGTAGAACCCGGGGAGTATTTGAAAGACATTGAGGCGGGCTTTAAAAAAGCCTACAATGCGATACTGCGTCACAGAGACAGGCTTCTTTCCGCAGCCGGTTCGTTAAGTATGTTTGAAGATAAAAGGGTCCGGTATGTATTCAGGAGAACAAACCTGTATTTTACTATTCTTTACAATTCAATGCGGCCACAGTATTTGGAAAATGGTATATTGCGCAGCATCAGGCTGGACAAAATCAGCCGGACGCTGCTGGCCGACAGTAAAAAACCCGCGCATTGGGACATTGTCAGGCTGGAACACGAAGCTTTCGATCGGGGTGATATCCCCATATTTTATATTAACACCTGCAACCGCCGGCTGGAGAATGAAAATGGCCGGGTTATAGAAAACTTTTTCACGGATACACCCATGGCGGTTGCGAAATGCAGGATCTACGGCATGAGTGAAGATGACCTGGCCAAGCAGTGTGCACTGATCGGAGAGTCATTCAGAGTTAAGGATGCGGTAGTGCAAGATAGCAGGGGTCGGACTGCGGAAGGGAATATAATAAACAGAAAGCAGCACGTTGGTATGATCAACCGGGAACGCTTGCCGGAGGCGGCGGAGACGATAGCCGGTTATATTTGTGACCGGGCTATAATAACTGATACAAGCGTGACCTGGCCGAACATTGTTAAAGGGATTAATCCGTACATAGAATTGAATATTATGAATGACAACCTGTATAACGGAAAAGCGGGTGTATGCCTGTTTTTATCAGCCTGCCGAAAAATCCTGGGTGATCAAGCGGATATGAAATTTCCCCCAGCTGAACTGGTTAATGAAATGATTAAAACTGCGGATCGGGTTCAGAAAGGAGTCTCGGGAACCGGGCGTATCGGAGCGGGTAAAGGGCTGGGCGGAATTGTTTATGTACTTGTAAAGATATGGGAGTTGACCGCCGATGAATTGCTATTGCGCAAGGCATTGCAGTTGTCTCGGACTATCAGCGACCGGTTGATTGCCAATGATGATGAGTATGACGTGATATCCGGCTCTGCGGGCGCCATACTCGGTCTCTTAGCTCTATATGGAGCATGTCCCTTCGACGAGGTTTTGCGGCGGGCCGTAAAATGCGCGGATCACTTGTTGGCATGCAGGGTGGAAGGTGCTAACGGTTTAAAGGCCTGGAAGCCCTCGGGTATGTTTACTCTTGCTAACCGGCCTGTTCCGGCTTTCTCCAGGGGGGCTTCGGGTATTGCGATGGCGCTTGGCAGACTTTATAAGGTTTCAGGCGAGGCCAGATATATGCAGGCTGCCCGTGAAGCCGTTTGCTATGAAAACGATATACTTCGGGATAGAGAGTACGCCTGGCCGGGTTTAGAGGGCCAAAGTGCTGAAATTCAGCTTTCATGGTGTACCGGAGCCGCGGGTATCTGCTTAAACAGGCTGGAAGCCGGCGATATTATAGGATTGGGGCAGCGGAACAGTGATTTGAAAGCTGTCCTTAACCTTATCAGGAACGCCGTTGATTTGAGCAAAAACGATCTCGGTTGGGGCAACTTCGGGTTGATTGATGTACTGCTTACCGTATCAAACAGACTTGACGATGCGGAGCTTTATAACGAAGCTTTAAAAAGGGCGGCCCGGTATCGGGAATGTTTTGATGATACTATACATGACCTTTCGTTCTTCAATGGAATATCCGGTATAGGCTATGTCATGCTAAGACTTATTGACCGGCGATTGCCGTCTGTTCTTGCTTTTGAGTGACTGCGTGATTAATCTATAATGGCGGGTATTGCTTATTCCCCAAAGATAAGACCAAGGAGTTGCTGCATCTAGCGGCAGTTCCTTGGTCTTTTAAAGGGAGACTAATACATTGTACTTTAGTTATGGTATAGAATGTGATAGCGGCTATGCTTCCTGCCCGAAATAGGCATAGACTTATAGATATTTATGAAGTCAACAAACAGATGATTTAGCGCGCGGGACCGAATTAAATGTCTGCGCGCTTGGGTTTGCTTACTTGCCGTCTGTTTCCCAGAATTCCTCCGGTATCAGGGCAATTACCAGCGGTGTATCGGAACCGCTGGGGGGAGTATAGATAAAGTTCGCTGTTTGACTTGCTTCCAGTACGCCCAGTACGGCGGCTTTTTGCAGTCCGCTAAAGAAATTGATATGCGGGGCCTTGTAGACTTGGTTGTCAGAGCCCAGAAAAGCTCCCTTAAATATGCTGCCCCGGGGGTTTAACAAAAGCCCTGTTTTAACCGGGGCGGTTAATTTGATCCGGTAGACTACTCCGTAATTGCCGATGTTTTTTATATTATCGCCGGTAAGCGGATCTGTGCCTTCCATCCAGCTGTCAAAGCCGGGATCTTCCTTGCCCAAGGTTATTTTTGCAAGTTGCCCGTCGTTTGCCTTAATATCGATCAAACAGTCCCCGTTGGAAAAAACGCCTCTTATTTGCTGCGAGTTCCGCGGTAGAACGGGCAGGGATAACAGGTATTCAATTTTTTCTTTTAGTATTTCCTCCGCTGTTTTAGCTGGAGCCGGCTTGCTGACTTTAGTCGGTTCATTGATTTCATCGGAATTTACATTCATTTCACCGGAATCCACATTCGAGTCGGACTTATTGTCGTCGGACTTGTTGTCGTTATCCACATTTATTTCTATAAATACCCTGGCGGGGTCGAAGTCCTTATCTGCCAGCAGTGAGCTAATATTAGTCAAATCCTCTGCCTGAAATGTCTCACCGGTATTATTTGAATTCAAATCGTCATTATTCGTTTGTGCGCTGTTCGGTGGTATTGGTGAATCATCCTGCATCGGGGTCTCGGCCGGATTTTGCCCGGGGTCAAGTGGGGTTTCCGGTTCCGGCGCTTTTTCGGGGCCCATGACCACGCTAATAGTAATGGTGCCGTTTGCCAAAAAGTCCTGCATGCCTGTGACTGCTTCCCCCTTATTCAGGTGTCGCAGGCCAGGGTTTAGTATGACCTTTTTCCCCGGCATAATGGTGATCGTACCCGATTGCTTGGACGGCAGATAGCGCATGGCTACTGTTTGTCCGAGATTCATGTAATCGCTGGTGGGGCCGCCCACCCCGGATTTTAAGGTCGTTAAAGCAACCGGTTCCGCTCCGTTATTTTCCGCTATAACATATAAGTACATCCTTTCGGCGGAGCCGTTCAGGTGGTGATAAAAAAGCCTGAAATCGCCGGATGCTTCACTTTGATAAAGAATGCCGGGCTGAGCTGCCACCTCCGGGCTGTTGCTTATATGCAGTGTCGGTCCGGTACGCTCAAAGGTTACTTGTTCATTGGCCGGATAATGGTTAAAATTAACCTCCTCCATGTTTTCATATAATTCACCGTAAATGGGTTTGGAGAACTTGAAGTCCATTTCACTTATGAGCTTCTCATCGGATACGGTAAATCTAGTGGTGGAAGTTTCGCTCCATTTTCCCGAAGCGTCCTTTATTCTTAAAGATAAAGTATATTCACCGGGCCGGAAGAAAGCCCGGGGTTTGCCCGTGATAATTTGGGTGTCCCCCGTAAATTGACAGCTCCACTCTTCGGCAATGATATCTTCTCCCACTTCATTATCATACGTAAAATTATAATTGGGGACCTCGCCGATTTTGATTTCGTCCCGCTGCAGTCCCAGCGAAGTTATCACCGGAGGCAGATTAACGGGTTCCGGGGTGTCTTCGGCGATGTTAATGATAGTAATGCTCCTTTCCAGGGGATCGAACTCGATTTGCATATTAAAGTTTTCCGCCAGAAAACGCAGCGGCACCAGGGTGCGCCCGTTTTTCACCATAGGCGGGTTGCCAATTTCCACTTCCTCCCCGTTAACCATGGCCTGTCCTGTTTCCAGGGACAATATAATTTGTACCTCGCCTTTGGTTATTTCAACTGTTTTTGCGTCGGTATTCCATACAACAGCTGCGCCAAGGACTTCCTCTGTAACGAAGCGTACAGGTAAAAATGTTGTTCCCTCAACCACTACCGGCGGAATCTCCAGCTGGCAAGGGACATCATTAACAAGCGCGCTGTTGCTGTCCAGGGTTAATACCACCTTTTTATCGGCCGTTTCCTGAGCGTTCACATCAGTATCGGCCAGGCATAAAGAAGGAGCTGCCAGTAAGGCGGCCAGGGATAAAGCGGTATATAATTTTCTCAATCTCATGCAGTTACCTCCGTCGCATGTTTCTCTTATATATAGACGTTTTTCGAGCCGAAAAAGTTTCCGTAATCCAACAAATTTGTGCATTAGCTGAGCTAATTATCAATAAAACCCATAATGCAATGGGAGGGCGGCATACGATGGCGATGGGGCAGTGCAAAACCGTCTTTCTAAAATCAAATTTGGAAGAAACGGGAGGCAATGCTATTAAGGGCGTTCCAGCAAGCTGAGGCGCCGATCCATTCGTCTCTCAAACAACCGGAAACAGCTTGACAATAAAATGTAAGCATGTTACCTTTATTTTGAGCCTATGTTCAAAATAAAGGTGGCGATACTAATGTTTTATATTGACGAAACGAGATGCGCGGGTTGTGGAAAATGCATGAAAACCTGCCAGTCGGGAGCGATTAGCTTTGTCGATCAAAAAGCTAATATAAACAACAAACTGTGTAATGATTGCAGCATGTGTTATCAAGTATGCCCTAATGGAGCTGTCGTCGAGGTTAGACCGCCTGCAACAAATTATCAAAAAGATTCGAGAGCGGTTCAAACCGGAACGGGTACGGATTTCTCAATGGAGTCAAAGTATTCCGGTATATTCACTGTTCTCGCCGGTATAGCCACAGGGCTTTACGATTTAATTGCTTCCATGGCAGAAAACCGGGTTTCAGGCCAAAAAGGGCCATACAGACAATTCGGTTATGGTCGCAATCGATGTGGTTATTGGCGTGGAAGGGGCCCGGGCCGAAAAGGACGCGGGCGTGGAAAAGGGAGATTTTATTAGATGCTGTGGTGGGTAATAGTTAAAGCTAGCTAGCCGGCTTTAAAAACCTATCGGAAAAAGCTCCGGTTATTTTCTTCCGGATGCTTTGCAGCTGTCTTTGCGGGGCGGTGAAGCGATCTTCATGGCTTTCGAATTGAGATCGTTTCACCGCTTCGCCCCTCGTAACGACGAACTTCAAGTGCCGCAGATTGTATTAATAGCAATGACGGGTGGAAGTACAGGTGCTACCGGGTAAAAAACACAATGTTCCCCAGCTTTGCTCCGGCCGCCTCGCCGATACATGCACATTTTATTTTCAACAGGAAGAAGATCCTGTCTTTGGCCAGTTTTTCGTGCTCCAATGTTTCGAAGTTGGCCTGTCCCTTGGATATGACCAGGCTTGATTTTTCCATAAGCTTTTTAACTTCGCCGGAGACTTTGGACAATGGCATGCCGAGGTAAGGCGATCCTGTGGTGATAACCTCGGCAATTTTGTCCATGCCGGCCTGCCGGGCATCATCCATAGTAGCGTCATTGAGGATGGGGCTATCTTTCACGATATAAGTAATTTTTTTCTCCAGGCGAATTAGTTCTTCAACAAGCAGCTTGTCGAAAACAATTTCCCCGGCATTGTCTCCGATAATAACCACACTGTCTGAGGCGTTCAGTTTTTCTACAAACCTTTTATAATTATTCCTGGCGAAATCCGCATTTAAACTGTATTTTAAGCTGGCATCAAGATCATAACTTTTATTTATCCCCAGGTCTATGATATTGCCGGCAACGGATATCTTTAAAGCATCATAAAGCCTGTCCGGGGATTCTTTCAGGTAATCCTTTAATTCGGGGTACAGCTTACGGGCCAGGATATTGGATTTTACTTTGCTTTCTTGGTAAGGGTCATCGTTTCCGATTTTATGGTATAGTTGCAATAACATTTCCGTTGTGTTTTCCGCGGGTGTCTTGGTACGGTCCATTTTCTTAATTTCATCCATCAAGTCGAAAAGGATTTGGTATTGTCTATCTTCCTCGATGTCCGCAATATCCATACAGGTAACAACCTGTTTTAAATAACAGTAAAAACAGTCTATCTGTGCTTGCATGAGTGATCCCCCTATCGGTTGTTAATCAATTCCCAAAACCCCCACTTCTATAGTGGAGGTTCCTATTTTTACTTCAGGTGGGGTAGCATCCCCATCTAAAGCCCCGTTGTTCAGTTTTAGCTGAACGAGTTCACTTTAAACTGCTTTGCTCCGTTAAAAGCTGTTCCAGTTTTTCCGGGGCGATATCTTTGCCCAGTACCAGTTCGCCGATTAAAATAAAGGGCGGGACAATTTGTTCGCCCAATTCCTCCTTAATGCTGTCGCCCCGCGTTATTTTTATCTCCAAGCCAAGTTTTTCAGCTACCAGACCGGTATTGTATATAAGCTTGCGGCAGTTGGTGCCCAAAGGCTCAGTTACCACGACCTCAATAATAATATTAGGATTCACCAATACCTAAACCCTCCTTTTGCAAGTTGGTACGGTTCTTGTCTATGACCAATGCGGATGCAATGCAGGGCCAAATGTTTTCTACAAACCTGCCGGTAAAAGCACGGTTACAGTAGTGCCCTCTCCCGGCGTACTCTGTATCTCAATACGACCGTTGTGATTATCGATAATTTTTTTGATTATGAACATCCCAAGCCCGGTACCGCTTTCCTTGGTGGTGAAAAAAGGGTCAAAAATGTTGGCCATGGTTTGCTCATCCATACCCGTACCCGTATCCGTGATAATAACTTGAACGGATTTTTCAGGCCCGTTCCACAAAGCTTGCAGTAAGATCACACCGCCATGGGAAAGAGCGTCCAAAGCGTTTTTAAAGATATTCAGGAAAACTTGTTTCAATTGGTCACTGTCTCCCAAAATAGCCGGAATATCCGTGGCCATGTCCAGTTTTATATCCAGTTTACGGAGAAATGCTTCGCTTTCCACCAGCATGACCACATCGGTGATTACTTTAGAAATGGAACATCTGGCGCGCTTGGCATAACCGGGCTTGGACAGCTGTAAAAAATCTGCAATCAGGCTGTTGACATGCTTTAATTCAGCCAGCATTAAAGTAACATATTCTTCTTTGGGAGTTCCTTTTAAGTATTCCTGCAATAATTGTAAAAAACCACTAATGGATGTAAGCGGGTTGCGAATTTCGTGTACCATTCCCGCCGTCATTTGTCCTAAAATAGCTAACTTTTCAGCTTTAACAACCGCATTCTCCAATTCCTGCTGTCGTCCCGCCGGTATAAATACGGCCATGGCACCTATCGGGATACCGCTTCGGTTTCTAATGACGCGAGTACTTACCGTACAAGCAAAAAGGCCTGTGACAGGCAACACTGTCTCGGGGTTAAGGTCTTGAAATTCCCTGCCTGTGTTAATAGTTTGCAGCAATTTATTGTGGCCGTGCTCCCGGCTGCCTGAAACAGCGGCCAGCGATCGATCCAGAATCTCATTCTCTTTAAGCCCGGTCATCCCGGACAGTGCCCGGTTGCAAATCTGAATCCGGCCTTTCCGGTCAATAATTAATAATCCCAAGTGTAAGTGATCTATGGCCAGGCGAAACCAGATATCTTCCAATTCTACCATCTAACTTAAACCTCCACTCAGTAAAAGGCTGCCCCAAGCTACCGCAAAGGTGGTTTGGAAAGGCCCTGGGAACGTTTATTTTTAAAATAATTGGTAATTAAATCGCCGTTGCGCAGGCGGTAGATGGTTACTTTTTCTGTGCCGCCAATCTCCAGAATGCCAAGGGCGCTGAGAGTGTTAAGAGCCGCCTCTACCTGGTGCCGGGGGCGGTGTAAGCGGAGGGCCAAACCGTCCGCCGTATCCCGCGTGTGAGGATTAGCCTGAAAAAAAGCCAGTATCTCTATCCGGATGACACTATGTAAAATTGAGTCCAGCTCTTCATTTGATTTTTTGGCCACGGGGCTTCCTCCCCCCTGATAGTTTCTTCGGAAGAGGCAAGGCGAGGAACTCGCAGTAATCGGCTCCCATCGACTGGCAAACCATCTCTTCGCAAATGATCTCCTTTTCGAATATAACACTGAGATATGCGGCAAAGAACCCTCGCAGTAAATCGCAAATTACTTGCGGAGTGCGGTAAAGCTGCCCATATTCATTGGCAACGGCTACCTGAAACGACTCGTAACACCGGATCTTGGCTCTGGTACGGGGCAGGCTGACGGAAATCAGTTCGGCTTTGCCCAGCCCTTGATTGTTTATCTCTTCCAGAAGCAGCTGCAGACATTCCTGCGGTTCGGGATACAAAACTTTGACCTTATGGGCCAGACTGAGTCCCGACTGGTATCCGGCATCAAAAAGCACGTGTTCTAAAACATGAGGGGCGTGCTCCTTGATCGAAATCAGCAGGGAGGCATATGTTTCCTGGGGAAAGAGGACTGCCCTCCGGCCGGCAATCTTCAGCATATGTCCTTCCCTGGTAACGATTTCCTCCTTCGGCCGGGTAGCGGGGAAGAGTTTTCCGTAGCAAAATCCATTCTCGGCCACCTCCACTGAAGAGGAGTAATTTTCGCCAAGCACATGGTGTAAAATAGCCTGTAAAGTACCGAGACGTATACAATAGTTAAGAGGTAAGCCTTCTTCTCTGGCACGCAGGCTGTACTCCCGGTAAACGCATTTACTTGTTGGAACAGATACCAGCAGGCCATTCCCCGATTCCTCCAATCGGTAATCGGCGGCATGCAATAAGTTTTCGCGGTCCAGGATGTTGAGAAAGGCCCGGCTAATTTCTATCGGTTTCTTTGATGCTAATATCGAATTATCCCAATATTTGTCGATTAAGTATTGTGTTGTTCCGAATACAATCTGTTCCATCCAGTGGCGACCGCTGAAAGGGACTTGATTCATTGTCTTGCATACGCTCAGGCAATAATAATTCATTATTTTCCTGGTAATATCGTTATCTTTCATTCGTACACCCCCGTGTGAGCAGACACCAAGATACCGTAAACAGGACTAATGGTAAACAAGTGGCTGGAGGACATAAATTGCTGGCTTTTTACCTTTCCAATGCGCATCAGCCGCACGGGATTATTTTGGGAACCGCTGAAATTCATCTTAAGGATAAAATTATAAAGGTGGCCGGTTATGGTAATAAGCTTGGGTTCTAAAACACCGCTTACAAATACGTCCATGGCCAGTATTTCTTTTTTGCGGAGCTGTTTAATCCGGGTCCGGTGGAAATTTAAGATATTGCTAATATCTAAATTAGTTAACAGAGTGCTTAAACTGTCTACCACCAACCGTACCTTGCGCCCCTCGCAGCCGCGCAAAACTTCCGCCTCCAGGGCAAAATATTTTTCCAGATTATGAAGGTCGGCAAGGGCGTATTTTTCCGTACTTTCGTCTTCTTCGTAAGCATCAATAAAAATTAGCCGGCCTGTTTCTTCGTAAGCGGGCGTTCCTACTTCAAAGCTTAACAGGTGCTCGCGCATTGCCGTGGGAGGTTCATCACAGGCCACATAGATGCAGGTATCGCCGCAGCGCAGTCCCTCCTTGATAAATTCCCCCGCCAGTACGGTTTTGCCTACACCGGAATCCCCTTCTATCATAATTTGGGAGCCGTACGATAGCCCTTGGTCCAGCATACGGTCCAGGCCTTCAACTCCAAAATAGGCTCTATGCATGATTACTACCCTCCTAACCTGGGGAATACCTGAATACCCAAAGCGTTGATTTCAAGCAAGTGGTTGCCCATGGCATGGTTGACTCCCCGCATTTTATAAAGTTCCAACTGTCTTACCCGGCGATTTTGCAGCATGATTGACTTGAGCAGTATAGTGCCCTGAATTACCGAATGGATTAATTCCAATTTCCCGCCGCTTCCCACTTCACAGGCGGGACTGATCAATAATGTGGTACAGTTCAGCTTGTTTAAATAGGCGACAAGATAATAAAACTTCTCATGCAAAATAGCAATGTTATCTATGCGGGAAAGAAAAGCATATATGGAATCCAGTACTAGACGCCGGGCGCCGAATTTTTGCACCTGTTCGCCCAGTCCGATGATGGTTTCGTCAATTTCCATCTCCGAAAGAGGCGTATATATAACCTTGAGCAAGTCTTGTTCCTGAAGATTCCGCAGATCCCAGTTAAAACGGCGGGCGTTGGTGAATAGCTGCGACGGGGTTTCTTCAAAAGATAAAAGTATTCCTTTCTCACCGTAATCCAGGGCTCCCTTTGTAAGGTACTGTAAGCCCAGCACTGTTTTACCGGTTCCGGAATCACCGGCTATGGCTATACTGGCACCCCGGGGCAGTCCGCCCCGTAATAAATCATCCAGCCCGGGTACGCCGGTGAGCAGTAAATTGTTTTCCTCTTCTGCCTTGCTGTTAACGTCTGTTGTGCCTCTCAGGGCAAAAACTTTGATTCCTGTGTCAGTAATACGAAAGGTGTGTTGACCGGGGATATGTTCCTGTCCCCGTGTTTTGCAAATTTCCAGTACCCGGTGGCGGTGCAGGCCCGGCCTTTCTTTGTTCTCCAGGCGAATCACGGTATCCACTACATATTCCTCAAAGGCGTATTCCCTTTGTCCCTCGCTTTCCCGTTCTTTAACTAAAAAAGACGTCAGGCCTAAACGGCGCAGACCGTTACAAAAGCTATATACTGTCCTGCGCAGTGAGAGAGGATCATTTAAAACATTACGGAAGTGACTGATACTGTCAACCAGAATTCGCTTGGCGCCCACCTCGCGAACGACCTCTTCAATGAGGTTAACTTCCGCATCCTGCAGAACTTCCGGAGACGTACATAAAATACGCAGCTTATTGGCTTCTTCTAAAGCGCGGAGGTCCCAACCCAAGTTAAGAGCATCACGGTATATGGACTCGGGTAATTCTTCACAGGTAACAATTACCCCCGGCTCATCAAATTCAGTAATGCCACGATAGACAAACTCTATACCAAAAGTGGTTTTACCTGCACCGGGTACCCCTTCCACCAAAACGGAATTGCCAGGGACAATTCCGCCATATACAAGCTTGTCAAAGCCGTTTATCCCGGTAGGTATTTTATTCAAATAGGATACCCCCCTTTCTTTTAGGCTAAAGTGGAACTATGCTCTAATTTCTACATATATGCAAATATTCCTTGCTAATGGAATTAATTTCTATATTTATTGCTTCAAAAACATTCGGCCGGCCGGCAAAAGACATAAAAAAGGAAGCAGGGGAATCGCTCCCCTGCTTCCTTCCAGTAATGCTCGATAGTATTGATGTTTTGCTTAATGTTTATTTTGCGGCGTTTTCTTTGGCAGCGTTTTCATAAGGTACTAAATTGCCGTCTTTATCTTCTCTGGCTCCAAATACTGTGGGATCTGCACTTCTGGTGCCTTCCCAGGCGATGGAATAACCGAAGCGCATGTTTTTGACGTTGAAGCCTTCAGCGCCCAGGACTCCGGCCGCCAGACCCGCTGTATGGGATGTATAGCAATATACGACAATTTCATCTTTGCCACCGTTGTCCACGTGGGCTTTTAAAGCATCCTGCAGTTTGGCAATGTTTTCGGGCTGGGCTGCGTTTTGAGCATGAGAAGTCCAAATGGCGCCGGGAATATGACCTGCATCATAGTCCGCCTGTTCTCTCAAATCAACAACCAGGGGGTCATTAGCCAGACTGTCGCCACCGTTGTGGCCTGTGCGATAGTCGCATACATCCCCGTCATTGTCGTCATCCAGAACGGCTAATAAGTCGGCAGCTTTAATAAAATTGGTATGAATGCTTGGTTCTTTTTGTGTGGGATCGTTTTTCCCCTGCAAGAATTGATCAGCCGTTTTTTTGGTGATTACTACTGCGTTATTATCTTTGTCCCACTGTACATCACAGCCAAGTGCTTCGGCCACAAAACTAATGGGTACCAGCACGCGGTTGTTTTCCATTACGGGGGCCGTATCCGAGGCTAATTCCTGGCCATTGACCAGCATTTTAATACTTGCGCCGGCCAAGGCTGCGGAGGCGACGGAAACTAACAACACTGTCAAAACGATCGCTAAAATTTTCTTTTTCATAATCTTTTTTGACCTCCCTTAAAATGTAGTTGTTTATAAACCAATGCCGCCGAAAAAAAATATCACCTCCTGATTTGTATTGACACATAATATGCGATTATGCAAATAACTGGTTTATTAATAAATTTATCAGCTTTCCGACAATTTATATGTCATTTATGTGACAGAATATATGTCGCATAAATGACAATGTGCGTGGATGATTATAATTTGCCCTATTCCTGATCTTTGTCTTAAAAAGTAGAATTAGTATATTGGTCGTGGTTTCTTCGCCTGATAACAGCCTATTCTATAAAGAGTTGAAGCACTTGCCGGGCAACAGGTTTTTTTAAAATCTTTTAAAATGTATCTTGACTATGTAGTTAACAGGAAATATAATGGTAATGAAAATGATAATCATTATCAATATTGGTATCTCGGAAGAGAAGGATACTATGAAAAGGTCCCTGTGCGGCTTGTTATGACTTTATCAATACTTGCAGCGGCGTATGCCGGTGCCGTGAAGATTTGCCGCAAAAACCTATAGATGATAATAATAAGTCCCGCGGTGCTTAGATTATCGTTGTTAGGTTAATTAAATGCATAGTTAAAAGAGGTGCGTGACATGTCTGTGCCGGAAGAAAACCTTTGTGCGGCAAACATCACTGCCAGCTTAAGCTTGAGTAAGGTTGAATTACAGAAAAGGTTAAAGGAAGCCCAATTTGTTAACGAGGTTTTGCAAGCTTTGGTTGAAAAAAGACCCGTTATTGTTAAATTAATTTCACATTACGGGGGTTGGCGGCGATACTGAGCAGGGGCAATTTTTTGCTTAATTAGTGATAACGAATGTCATTATCACTAATTAAGCATTGGCAATACCACGGATACTCTAAAAGCTCAATCGGAATCGGTACAGCAATTGTTAAGTAACCTGCAGCGGCCGCGAAGAATGGCCGGCTGGAACATTTATATGCAGTATGGTTTTGTTTATCTTATTTTACAGGAGAGATTCTAATGGCGCAAATGGGTTGGACAAATATTGCTTTTGACAGGGTAAATAAAAAAAAATCAAAACGCCGGGCAGTTAATTGCGAATGTGGTACAAGGCCGGCAAATGATAAAGACTGTCGCAGCTGTAAACAGTGCATGAAAAAAATATTGATTATTGGCGGGATAACCAAATTTAAACACCTGTATGCAGACTTGATTGAAAACTGTGGCTATAAATGCATATATTTAGATGGTTACTGGAGAAAAGGTGATAAACCATTGGAGAATAAGATCATCAAATGTGACATGGTTTTTTGCCCGGTAGACTGTAACAGCCATAATGCTTGTGCCAGCGCCAAGAAATTATGCAGAAAACACGGCAAGCCGATTAAGATTCTGACATCATCCAGTGTTACAAATATGGCCAAGGCCGTAAAAAGTATAAGCATCTAGCTAGACATCCATGCCGCTTGCACGGCATCATCAGAGGATGAGCATTAACCTAGTCTGTTATTGTTATAAATCGACCTGTGATACTTAAAGTCCGTTATTGCGAGGAGCGAAGCGACGTGGCAATCCCATGTTGAGCCGTCTGCGAAGCTTGGGATTGCTTTTGCTTGCGCTCCGATTACAGTTGAAAGCATACGCAAGATAAGCAACCTGAGCTTTTTTTAGGATAGACAATAAAACTAAGCAGAACCGTTATGATTGAATAATCAAGATCTTTAAACATATCACTGATTAAAGTTTGACTGTGAATAATTTTTTGCCTGTCCAAACAACAATCCGGCCGTAATTGAAGTAATGGGAACAGCCAGAATCAGACCAACACTGCCGGCGAGAGCACGGACAATCTCGGTAGCTATCAGGTCAAGATTCATCATTTTAATTACAGGCATGTCATAGGCCATAAAAACCAGCATCAGGGGCATGGCGCTGCCGGCATAAGCCAGGATGAGAGTGTCGGCCATGGTTCCCATGATGTCACGACCCACATTCATGCCTGCTCTGATTAAAGAGCCGGACCGCAGCAGCGGATTGGCCCTTTTTATTTCTTCAACTGCCGATGCTATGGACATACCGACGTCCATAACCGCGCCTAACGCGCCAATGATCATTCCGGCAAACAAGATACCCTTGTAATCAAAGTTTACCTGTTGTGGGATATATAATAGCATTTGCATTTCTTCGTCACTAAAACCGGTCAAATGAGCGGCGGTGCCGACTATAAAAGCAAGTAAACCCGCCACTATAACTCCGCCGGTGGTGCCTATAACAGCCGAGATTGTTTTTGCCGATATTCCCCCGAGAATAATTAAGATTATCGTTGTGACTGCGGCGGATACCAGAACGGTTGTCGTAATAGGATCGTAACCCTTGAATATTAACGGCAATAAAACAAAGAATATGGCACATCCTGTGATAGCCAGGGATATGATTGATTTGATTCCCTTGCGGCCCCCGATTACCGCCAGGAGCAGCACAAAGAGGGCAGCCAAGTACAGTAACTTTTTGTCTCTGGCGTAATCGGCGATGTATGCATTTCCTATGGCGTCTCCATTAGGTTCGACATACAATATTACTTCAGTTCCGGGGGTTACATTGATGTCATAGCCGGGGTGATCCATCAAAATATGCGGCACGATCAGCTCCTGACCGGTGTGCCGGCCGCCGGTGATTTCTACGGCAACCCGTTGTTCCTTTTCCACCCCGGTCATTTTGTCCGGTGATTTAGCCTCTCCGTGGTCTTTAATTCCCACAACCTTGGCTCTGACGTAGTAATGTTCGGGGGCTTCGGTTCCGGTTTGCTGGCTAAATGCGGGGGAGGATGTGAGGGTAAGCATTAAGATTAGAATAATGCAGCCCGTAATAATCGTTAAACAATGTTTATGCATCTTAATCCCCATTTCAAAATTATTGGAAGGATAGTTCTAAATATTACTGACCATTTTATTCTTGGAAAAAAACCGCAAGAAAGATGTGCGGAATAATAATGATAATTATAATCATTATTATTCCCATGATATATGGTATATTACAATAGTTGGTTAGTCAAGTAAGGTATAACGGCTAACGCAAAATAAAGTTATTATAATCTTACGCTATTATTAAAATATTATCCCTTCATTACCAAACTTTTCTGGAATTTTTTAACGGAACAGGCGGCAGTTTGCATAATATGGTGGCAAAAAATTCTGGATAGTGGATTTGTTGAAGAATAAAGTAAGAGATGCTAGATATGATACGAACTGTTCATTAGACACAACATTAGACACAACATTAGACACAACATTAGACACAGGTTGGGAGGCGCAATGTAAATACTAAGAACTGGAGGATTATCCGCATCTGCCAGTTGATTTTTGGATAGTCTTGTGGAAATTCAACCGACAACTTAATTAGAACCATTAAGTTGTAAATTAAGGCATTCATAAGCATATTGCTGTTATTGCGGGAATAATCTAAAAACATTGCGAAAATAAGGGAATGCCGGGATTTTATTTTGCTGGAATAATAAAGTAAACTAAACTAAAGAATGAGCGGAGAAATGGGAGGGAATGGAGGGAATAGGTGGACATGCGGAAAAAAGGTTGGATTAAATTTATATCCGCTTTATTGGCCGTTGGTGCGGCATTCTTACTTGGTGGCTGTGCCGCTGCTAATCAGAATCAACAACAGACAGCCGGTGAGCAAAAGCCACAACTTATTTTTGCCGATCCTCAATGGGATAGCGTAGCATTTAATAATGCTGTGGCTCAATACATTATTGAAAATGGCTACGGGTATCCAACGGATACCACCAGCGGGTCTTCGGCAATTACCTTTGAGGGTTTAGTTAGCGGCGACATTGACATTTACATGGAGGTTTGGACAGATAACCTGCAGCCCAAATATGGAGAAGACCTTAAAAGCGGCGCTATCCAAGAACTTGGCGCTAATTTCAGTGACAACGCCCAGGGGCTATATGTTCCTACGTACCTGATCAAAGGTGATCCCGCCAGAGATATAGAACCGCTGGCTCCGGATTTGAAATCGGTACAGGACCTGCCAAAATACCGGCAATTATTCAAGGACCCCGAGGACCCGTCCAAAGGCCGGATTTTCGGGTCTCCCGCCGGATGGGAAGTTGATAAGATTCTCCAGACTAAGATTAAAAGCTATGAACTTGATAAAGACTACAATTATTTTAGTCCCGGTTCAGACACAGCTCTTGCCACTTCCATAACTAAAGCCTATGAAGAAGGAACACCCTGGCTCGGCTATTATTGGACACCAACTTGGATTATGGGTAAATACGATATGACTTTGCTTCAAGACACTCCTTATAGTGAGGAATTGTGGAATGATGGCTATAGATGTGCGTTTCCTTCAATGAACATCACGATAGCCGTTAATAAGCATGTTCCTCAAAAGGCGCCGGATGTTGTAGAGTTTCTAAAAAAATATCAAACAAACAGTGAGTTATTGAGCGGCGCCTTGGCCTATATGCAGAAAAATGATGTCAAAGTGGATCGGGCCGCTATCTGGTTTTTGAAAAACAATGAAGATATCTGGACGAAGTGGGTTCCCGGTGACATTGCCCAAAATGTTAAGGCGACACTCAAATAGTCCGCTTTTAACAAAGAAGATTAAGGTTCAGGCGGGTTCTTGACTCCGCCTGAACCTTAGTCGCACGTATTTCGAGTTTATCGCCGCTTGACTTCCGCGTATAAAGGTGGGGAGTCTTAGCTGTGGTTAACGAGATAAAGGGGTAAAAAATGAATCAATTTCCGGAGTCCCTGAACATAAATGTGGGGCAATATGTTGAAGGTTTTATAACATGGTTGATGCATAATTTTGGAGGCTTCTTTCACGCAGTTTCATCCGGTATTTTATGGTTTCTTCTGCAAATGCAGAATTTAATGTTTTTTATACCCTGGTGGCTGGTATTGGTCATAGTATTCTTGATCGGATGGAAGCTTAAAGATCTGGCCTCCGGTGCTATCTATACTCTTTTAATTCTCTTGGTAGGGGCGTTTGGCCTTTGGAATTCCATGCTGTTAACCCTGTCCATTGTCATAACTGCTGTTGTAATTTCTATGCTGCTGGGAATTCCCCTGGGTATTTTCATGGCTTATAATAATGTATTTAATACTTTTATGCGGCCAATTCTGGATGGCATGCAGACAATGCCCAGCTTTGTGTATTTGATTCCCGCTCTGTTGCTTTTTGGGATGGGTAAAGTACCGGCGGTATTTGCCACCATGATTTATGCGATCCCCCCCGTTATTCGCTTGACCGATTTGGGTATACGCAATGTTCCCAAAGAAATGGTCGAAGCTGCTCATTCCTTTGGCTCTTCCAACTGGCAAACTCTGATCAAGATTCAGCTTCCCCAGGCCCTGCCCACAATTATGACCGGCATCAATCAAACGATCATGATGGCACTGTCCATGGTTGTTATCGCATCCATGATTGGAGCTAAGGGACTGGGGCTTGACGTGCTGGGGGCAATTCAGCACATTGATATCGGGGAAGGTTTTGAAGCCGGCATTAGTATTGTCTTTCTGGCTATTATTATCGATAGGCTGTCACAATCCGTTGCCACGCGATTTAAGTATCCGGAATAGGAGTATAGCCAAAAAAATGAACGCAAAATTAAAAGTTGAACAACTGACAAAAGTTTTTGGGCGCAATCCCCGTTCAGTTTTACCTAAATTGGCAAAAGGACTGTCCAAGGAACAGATTCTTAAAGAAACCGGGCATACGGTCGGCGTAAACAAAGTTTCCTTTGACGTCGCTGAAGGGGAGATCTTTGTTATCATGGGTCTGTCGGGAAGCGGCAAGTCAACTTTGATCCGCTGCCTAAATCTTCTCAATAAACCAACTGAGGGGAAAATCTACGTAGATGGAGAAGACATTGTTCATTATGACAGCAAGGATTTAAAAGCATTTAGACAGACAAAAGTAGCCATGGTGTTTCAGCATTTTGGTTTATTCACCCATCGAAAAGTGATTGATAATGTAGCGTATGGCCTGGAAATTAAAAATGTTTCCCCGTCGGAGCGTTATAACATAGCCCGGGAAACTTTAAGCAGCGTCGGCTTGCAAGGCTGGGAAGATAAATATCCCAATGAATTAAGCGGAGGCATGCAGCAGCGGGTGGGTTTGGCCAGAGCCCTGGCTACCAATCCGAATATTCTCCTTATGGATGAGCCTTTTAGCGCCCTTGACCCCTTGATTAAGCGGGAGATGCAACAAGAGCTGCTGGATATTCAATCACGTTTAAAAAAGACGATTATTTTTATTACCCATGACATCAATGAAGCTTTTAAACTGGGTGACCGGGTTGCCATTATGAAAGACGCGGTTATTGAACAAATCGGAACTCCCGAGGAAATCCTGGCCAAGCCCAGAAATGAGTATATTCAAAAGTTTGTCCGGGATATCGATCGTTCTAAAGTATTGCAAGCAAAAAATATTATGTTTAAACCTTCTACCCTGGTTTCCCTTAAAGATGGTCTGAAAGTGGCCATTAAAGAAATGGAACAAGGCGGAATCTCCAGTAGCTTTGTATTGGATAATGAGCGTAGGTTGCAAGGATTGGTGACCATCGATGACGCTATTAAAGCTCTAAAAGATGGTAAAAGTATCAGAGACATTTTGAAGCAAGAATTTTACACTACGGACCCGGAAGCCTATATGCATGAGCTGATTCCCTATGCCACGGCAACTAAGTACCCCATTGCCGTGGTTGATGAAAATAAAAAGTTGTTAGGTATTATTTTAAGGGTAACAGTACTATCTAATTTAGTTTAATTAACATTTTCATCACAGATTCATCACAGACCAAAAAAACGCTCCTTGACGGAGCGTTTGATGGTTTTAAGTATGGGGTATCAGTGACCGGCCCCGGCATCAAGACCTACCGTCTTGTCGCCGGTGATTAGACTTTCCAGGTAACCGAACAGCAAGGCAATGCCGGTTCCAAAAACAAGGGCGATTAAAACGGCCATGAAACCGTAATTGGGTCCGTCATATACGGCTTCGTGGTTTAACCAGCTGAGTAAGCCGACGCTGCCTACGGGCAACGATACGCTTTGCTGGTCTACCAACACGCCGTTGTTCACCGCATATACCGTAACCTCGCAGTCTTCCTGAGGTATGTTCGGCGGCAGCTGCACATTGACCTCAAACCGGGATCCGTTAACCATGGCTGAATTCTCTTTAACGGCATAAAGTCCGCTTTTTTGATAAATATTTACCAGCGAATCCACGTAGACATTTGCTTCCCGTTGGCCGAGCCGGGCACTGCCTTCTTCGCCGTGCTTCGCCACCAGGGCGTTTTGATATACCGGATCAAAGCCCGGTGTTAATCCGTATTGTTGACTCAAATCAGGCGGCAGATTTCCTAAAGGCGCCGAGGAAAAAACCTGATAAAGTTTTGGCACCGCGGTGACGTCGACGTTTTCGACGTTCATCCAAAACGGACCCACCCGCCCTTTTTTGTTCAGCTGCAACACCGAATCAAATGGAGAAGCCACTTTAACGTAAACATCGGAACCCTCCGGCACAGTGCCGGACACCGATAAATCCGCTCCTTTGAAATTAAAACCCACGTCTATTTTATTCGGCGCCACCCCGACAGCGACGGGGGCGGCCCAGGCCGCGTTTGCGCATGCGGTTACAAGCACAAAAACCAGTAATAACATAAGACTCTTCTTCATCAGTGACCGCCCCCCAATCCGATTAACAAAGAGGGAGCAACCAGTAAACCAAACAGCATTTTCACCATTACCAGCAGCACGATTAAAGAGAATACCACCCGCAATTGTTCCGCTTTCAGCTTTTTACCCAGTTTGGCACCGAATTGGGCGCCAATTGATGAACCGATTAACAGTACAATGCCTAGAACCAGATCAACGGTGTGGTTTAAAGAACTATTGGCCAGCGTGACATTGATGGCGGTGAAGATAATGACAAAGATACTGGTTCCCACTGCGTTATGGGTGGGCATACCAATTAGGTAAATCATCACCGGAAGCATGATAAATCCGCCGCCCACGCCCATCAGCGCCGATAATACACCAATCAGCAACCCCAGTGCGAATAGCGCCAGCACCGAGCTTTCAATACCGGAAACTTCAAAATACACGCGCATGGGCAGTTTATTCATGAAACGCTTAACCGCCGAAGGTTTTTTAATTTTCAGAGACGCGTTCTCCGGTACATCCGGGGTTTTCTGATGCAGGCTTTTTAACGCTGTGATACTTTCTATGAGCATGAACGTTCCCACGGAAAGCAGCATGACCACGTAACACAGACTTAAAACGAAATCGAAGTTGCCCAGCGAGCGCAATAGCTTTACCAGCACCGTGCCCAGGCTGCCGCCCACCAGACCGCCCAGCAGAATGATAAACCCCAGCTTGAAATCAACGTTTTTCTGTCTGCTATGGGCCAGCGTGCCTGAAGCCGACGCCGCTACGATCTGGTTGGTATCGCTGGCCACGGCCACAGCCGGCGGCACTCCCATCATCATCAGCAGCGGAGTCATCAAAAACCCGCCGCCCACTCCGAATAATCCCGAAAGGAGCCCCACCGCACCCCCCAGGCCCAGGATCGAGAGAATCGATATGGGCATTCTGGCTACGGGGAAGAATATATCCATGTATGTTTCCCCCTATTACTGTAATTCGGGCTGGTAACGCCTCGTACCCGTGGATACGGGTTTGGGTTCCCGTTCCAACAGTAGTCTGGTATACATTTTGATGGTCCAATTATATATAGTGGTGCCCAGCACCATCACGACAACCAGCAGGGCTGTGATGCCCCAGGTGAAGTTTTTGACTTGGGCGTCTTCCTGGGTGTACTCATGCCCCCGGGCGTCTTGCCAGGCGTATATCGCCTTGGTGTCGGGATCTTGTTCGACTATCTTGTGTTTGGAAGCGTCAAAATAATGGGGAAAAACCTCTGCCCTGAGGAAATTCAGCCCTCCCCAAAATAACAAAGTACAAATTAAAAAAACGGCACAGCTGGCAATACCGCTAAATTTATTTAGTTTTTTCTTTGAAGCCTGGGTCATTTTGTTTCCTCCCTCTCTATTTAACAAAAATGCAATAAAATACAATGCCGGTAAACCGGTGAAAATATGCCACCCCCTCCTGATTGTGAAAGTGAGAATATTAATTTGTCGTCGTCTTGCTGTTATACTGCAGCAAAAGGCATACCAGAGCATATTCCGGTGGCATTTTTTGCTTAACCCCGTATAAAGCGAAATAAAAACCGGCGGCTCAAAAGATCCACCGGTTCGGCCTGTTATTTTGGGCAATTATTGCTCGCTGTATGGGCACTATTTACCCATCAATTAAGTCATATTCCTTCATTTTGGCATACAGGGACCGGCGGTTCAAACCCAGCATTCTGGCTGTATCCTGCCTGTTCCAGTTATTTTCGTTCAGTGCCTTGAGGATCACTTGCTTTTCCACATCGGCAACCACTTCTTTCAACGTTTTGCCGCCGCGGATATTAATGCCGATCTGCTCTCCGGCGCCGTTCAAAGACAGCTTCCCGTCACCGGGCAGGGGCAGGTCTTCCAACAATATGGCCGTCCCGCGGCTCATCACCACGCCTTGCTCACAAATATTTTTCAGTTCGCGGACGTTTCCGGGCCAGTGATAATTGCATAAAACCGTTATCGCCTCATGGGTAATGCCGGAAATTTCTTTGTTAAACTTACGGGCCGCCTTATTTAGGAAATAATTCACCAGCCTTGGTATGTCCTCTTTCCGTTCTCGCAAAGGCGGTACTTTGATGTTCACTACATTGACCCGGTAGTAGAGATCTTCGCGAAATTTACCTTCATCCACCAGTTGCTTGAGATTACGGTTGGTAGCGGTGAGGATGCGTACGTCAACCTTGATGCATTTGGTACCGCCCACCCGCTCGAACTCCTTTTCCTGCAGTACGCGCAGCAGCTTAACCTGAGTGTGCAGCGGCAATTCACCAATCTCGTCCAAAAAAACCGTTCCGCTGTGGGCCAATTCAAATTTACCCGGTTTCTGGTAGATGGCGCCCGTAAAAGCACCCTTCTCATGACCGAACAGCTCACTCTCCATCAAGTATTCCGGGATACTGCCGCAATTGATTTTGATGAAAGGCCGCTGGTGACGGCGACCATTGCTGTGAATGGACCGGGCCACCAATTCCTTGCCTGTTCCGCTTTCCCCCTGGATCAATACCGTAATATCGCTGTCCGCCACCTTGCCGATGATTTTGCAAACATCCTGCATGTGCTTGGATTGGCCGATCAGGCTATCTACAGAATTCTCTTCAATGTCCAGTTCCTCCCTGAGGGTGGCCACTTCGGAAAAAAGCTCCTGCATTTTAACCGCCTTTTGTACCGCCAGGAGCAACTCGTCCAGGTTAAGAGGCTTGTTCAGGTAGTCGTGGGCGCCCTGCTTCATAGCCTGGATAGCCGTCTCCGTGGTACCGAAGGCAGTCATTAAAATCACCGGCACCTGAATGCCCATGCTGTTGAACTCCTCAATCAACTGAATACCGTCGGCGTCCGGCAGCCTGATATCCAGCAAAATGGTATCCGGGGTTTTGGCCTGCAATATTTCCCGCGCTTCCCGGGCGTTTGACGCAATCCAGGCTTCAAAACCGGCATCTTCCAGCACGTCGCGGAGCAATTCACATACGCCCTCTTCATCGTCAACGATCAATACTTTTGACATCCGTATCACCTCTTCCGGCTTGTGGTAAGTACAGCGTCACAGTGGTTCCTTCGTTGACCCTGCTTTCCACCTGTATTTTACCGTTATGCGCTTCCATGATTTCATGGGCGATAGCCAAGCCAAGCCCCGTACCTTTGGACTTGGTTGTAAAAAAGGGTTCAAATATATGCGGAATGACTGCTTCGGGAATACCGCTTCCGTGATCGCGTACGGCTACTCCCAGCATGCCGGTTTTATCGTCCAGCCAGGTGGATATCTCCAACCTGCCCCGGCCCTCCATAACCTGGTAAGAGTTGTATAATATATTGGTTAAGACCTGTTCAATCTGGTGCGGATCCAGCAAGGCCGGCGGCAGATTTTCATCCGGGCGGCATAATATTTCAAGCTTGCCGCTGTACGCGTCGCTAAAAAACTGCACCAACCGGTTGACCAGACTGTTCAAGTCGTATTCCACGAAAACCGCCTTGGAGGGCCGGGCAAACTCCAGCAGCTGATCGGTCAGCGAGGAGAGGCGGTACAATTCCCGGTTCACAATATTAAGCGATTTGGCCGACGGGGCATGGCCCCGGTTCCAAAATTGCAAATAACCGGTGATGGAGGTAAGCGGACTTCTTATTTCATGAGCCACCCCGGCCACCAGTTTACCCAGGGCGGCCAGCCTTTCCTGCCGGTTAAAGCTTTCCTGCAAACGGACTATTTCGGTGATATCACGGAAATGAAGCAGCGCGCCCACCAGTTCCTGCCTGACGTTGTACATTTGTGAAGTGTTGATCAGCAGGTGCCTGGAACTACCGGGGACAATATCCACCGCGTTAAGGTCCTTCACCGGCCTTCCTTTTAAAGTATTTTTCAGGTAATGGGTAAACGGGCTGCCGGGCAGCACCTCGCCGATGGTTTTATCAATGCAGTATTCATCCAGGTTTAACATGCGGCCGGCCGCCGAGTTAATACTGATAATTTTTTCATTGTTGTCGATGGTGATAATCCCGTCGTCAATACTGGTTAAAATGAGGTCGTTGTATTTTTCAACGTTAATCAATTTCTTGTACATCTCGTTAATGGCTTCGGTGATCTGACCCAGCTCACCCGTAGCCTCGGGCAGGATAAAGGCGGGGTCGCTGCCCATAACTCCCAGCCCTTTTTTGATATCATTGACGTTACGGGCAAACTTGTTGACCAGGCTGAAAGCGCCTCCGAAACCCAGGAGGGCGCCGATAAAGATAATACCATAGACCACCCGCTGGATATCATCCACGGTTTTGTAAATTCCCTTGATGTTTTCGTTGGCCCACACCAAGCCGATGATTTTTCCGTCCCTGACCAGCGGCTGGTAGGTTTCCAACTGCCCGGTACCCGATTGGCCCAGCACTTCATAGATCATCTGGTTGTTTTGCAAGGCATCATCAAAGTAGCGCTTCCGGCGGGTAGAAAAGTTTTCGTGCAAATGCTCGTTGTTCCCGTCCAGAATCACGTCGAAATCCACCGAGTAAAAACCGAGGTCAACGCCGGGATATTTGTTCCTGGCTCTTTCCACGATGGGGCTCAGCGCCTGGTTTAAATAGTTTTCCTGATCCCGCCGGGGTAAGCCCCGGACTTCTTTTGACGACAGGATATTCGCAAAGGAGCTGTTCAGACTGTCATCAAGATAATTCATGGCCTCTTCCAGGTTTTCGCGGTGGTTCCTGATCATCCCAAGTTCGGTGGAGTGCACCATGTGAAAAAGGTAAACAGAAAGCAAAATGGGGATCATCAGCAAAATGGCCACCAGGATCAGTAATTGATTGGTAAACCCTTCATACCTGATCCTGATCCTTGGCAGCAGGGTAAATCGTACCGGCATTAACCGCATCGGCAGACCTTCTTCCTGTTTTCAGGTTGACTTGTCATATTAATTATATCAGTTCAGGTTCGTCTGGTGGGATCTTTTTTCCCACTCAATGGGCAAAAATTACCCACCCGCCGGGTTGCGTTATCTGAAAGCAGGAGTGGGAGGCTTTGAAAAGCCGAATCTTTCTGGTATTTAATTTGCTTCTATACAGTTCCATGGACCCCGAAACTTTTTATTGGGGGCAATATAAAATGAAAGTTAATATTGCGGGGATCATGGTCCCTATCGGAGAATATCCGGTAATCCCGGAAGATACCTCCGTTTATTCAGCGGCCCGCGCACTGGTGGAAAATTATCGCAACCGGGATGGCACCTGGACTGGTTATGAATTGCTCCTGGTTGAGGACCGGCAAAAAGAAATAGTTGGTTATATAACCCTGCGCTCCTTTTTAAAGGCCATCGGATTAAGCAACGGGGAAAACGTCAACAAGCTGATGGACATTTTATTTTCCAATCCCCGGCTAAACCATACGGAACTTAAAGTTAAAAGTATCGTGCAGTCCGTGGAGGGCAGGATGATTAACGTTAACGAAGACTTGATTAAGGTCGTGGAAAAAATCATGAAAAACAGCGCTAATTCCATTATGGTGCTTGACGGCGATAAAGCTGTGGGGGTTGTGCGGGTAATCGACTTGTTATGGTTTATAGAAGACTTATTATCTTAGTATCCACGGGGAGGGTGTTAGTAATGGCTATAAAGCAAGCTGCCGGGGCATTCATGGTTCCTCTGAGCCAATGTCCGTCGTTAAGTGAAAATGCCGGTGTCTACCACGCCCTGGCCGTGCTGAAAGAATCCCTGCACGGAAAAGACGGCAACAACGCCTGGCGTGGTCACCGCATGGCGGTGGTCTACGGAGAAAAAACCGATCCCCTCGGTATCCTGACCCTTAAAAATATCCTGCAGGCCGTACATTTGAAACTATTAGCCGCTGATCCTTACTTTAAATCAGAATGTTTTAGTTGGTACTACATCAAAGAATTGCACAACAGGCAGGGCGGCATCAAAGTGCGGGAAATCATGCGACCCCTGCAAAAAGTGGTCATGGAATACAACTGCAGCGTATCTGAAGCGGCCCAGCTGTTTGCCGGTCACGGCATTAATTACCTGCCAGTAAAAGAGGGGAATAAATTTGTGGGCATACTGAACGCCAGGGACCTGTTTTACCACTATTACGAACTATCGCGCTTCAATGTGTTCAGGGAAAACAATACGAATAGGGACCCGGCGGAATACGTCGGCTATGCAACTGTTTAAAGAAAAAAAGAATGCCGGCTGACTTATTTTGTGCTGGCCTTGCTCCGTTGGTCTGCGCAAGAACATGATTACGGCAAAATGACCAAGTCAAATATTCGGGATCAACTAAGTGAAATGAGTATTAGCCGGAAGTACCAAGCCGAATGTGTTCTGTAAAACAATGCTATTATCATCTTGCGATAGCATTAAGAAAAGATGGTTTGTTTGTGTTTTATGTAAATTTTTAAGAATTTTATATATTACATTTAAAAGTCCTTGACAAATAGTTAAAGTCTGGATATTTTAATAGTATGTAAACGATAATGAATTTCATTATCGTTTATTATTTATGTTTTAATTTATTGAAAGGAGGATTTAGGTGACCAGGGAACTGATCAATGAAATTTTGGAAAATGTCGGCCTGGAAATAATAGAACGCGATGATGACATGAATGATTCGTCAGATAATTGATTAGTATAGTTTTCTCATTTTCTACTTCGGTTAGAGAATGAGGAGAAAGCGCATAATGATTGATTAATCAGCTGAAAGGATGAGTAGAATGTTTAGGTCCGGTGTCAAAGGGCTGGCGGTGGTCTTGCTGCTGTTTATGGCCGTACTTTCTGTTGTCCCGTTTTGCGGTGCTGCGGAAGAAAACATTGGGGTTCTGGTGGTGGCTCACGGCTCCGACGAAACTTTCTGGAACGACGACGTACAGCAGGCGGTGGAAGAGGTGAGTCTGTCTTATCCCGTGGAATTGGGTTTCTTGGAGTTCGCCGAGCCAAATATTCATGACGCAGTGGCAGCTTTAGAAGCACGGGGTGTTGATAGAATTATTGCTGTGCCTTTGTTTATTTCTTCTTATTCCAACCACATCGAGGAAATAAAATATGTGTTGGGTTTAAGACCTGACCTGCCGGAAGCGGAGGAATCCGCCGGAGGGCATCCCGGCGGAGGCGGGGGTGACACTGAAGAAGAGGAACTGACGCCGGTGGACACCGAGGTTGAGATCGTGCTCACTCCGGCTATGGATGACAATGTAATGGTGGCGGGAATCTTGGCTGACCGGTTAGAGACCATCAGCGAGAATCCGGGCAATGAAGTAGCCGTGCTGGTGGGGCACGGTTCGGATACCGAGGAAGGCCGGCATAAATCGCGGGAAACCTTTGCATCTTTGGCCGGCTACTTGAAAGATTTACTTGGTCTGAAGGATGCCGGCTACGGCTTTGCACTTATGGGTGAGCCCACGGTGCGCGATTCTGTCTATGAAGCCGTTTATCAGGGGGACGTGCTGGTGGTACCGGTGATGCTGAGTGAAGGGTACTTTACCGACACGGTAATACCCCATAATTTGTTAAATGGATTGGATTACCGCTATCCCGGGGCCGGCAACAGAGCTTTGCTGCCGCACTCCAATATTGCCCGCTTTATTGAGCTAAGAGTGAATGACGTGGTTCTGCCGCCTTTGGAGATTAAAACGGGGGGCGAAATTTCCCGAATTAACTATACCGATGTGGCGGTTGAGCCGGATGGGAAAATTTGTATTTGTGGATCCTTTGCCTTTCGTGCTATGCAGGTGGCTCTAGCTGAGCTATGGCCCGGCGAAATACCGGAGCGGGACCGGATTTACGTTGAAGGTCCTTACTCGCACGGAGTGGAAGATGCATTGGAAACAATTGCGGGTACCGGCAATTTTACTCTGGAACAGCGGGAACACAGCAACCTGTTTTATAATTTTAAAGTGACGGATAAGCTTAGTGGACAAGCTGTCAATATTACCGTCAAACCGGAAGTTTATCCGGAAAACTTTTTTGAACTGAAGAAAAAAGTGAAAGACGGAACAGCCACGGCGGAGGAAATGCGGGAGTTTCAAGCCAAGCGTGCCCAGTTGGTGGAAAAAGTGCGCTGGGGCAGTCCGGATCAGCTGTTCACTCTTGAAACGGCTCAGATAAACAGTACCGGTATTTTGGTCCTGGCTCATGGCTCATCCGATGACGATTGGAACCAGCCGGTACGCGATGCGGTTAAGAACATACGCGGTCCTTTCCCGGTAGAGTATGGTTTCCTGGAACCTGTTCCGGGTGAAGATATTTCCACTGCTGTCCGGAAACTGGAAGCACAGGGTGTGAAACGCATTATAGCCGTACCAATTTTTGTTGCTTCAGCCTCGGGTCATATAGAAGAAATTAAGTTCATGCTGGGATTACCCAGTTCCATCACTGCCGAGGAGGCGGCTGAGGAGGGATTGGAGCCGGTTCAGTGCAGTGCTGACATTGAGCTAACCTCTGCGTTGGACGAGCACCTTTTGGTGGCCGGAATTTTAAATGATCGCATTGCTTCCGTTAGCCGGCAAGCCGATCAAGAAGTGGTTGTGCTGGTCGCGCACGGAACTTCATCAGCTCAGGATCTGGCGGTCTGGAAATATAACCTGGCTTCGCTGGGGCAAAAACTTCAAAAAGAACATGGTTTTTGGGAAGTAGACTATGGTTTTGCCGCTGTTGGCGAACCGGGGCTTCGATCGGTGGTAATGGCGCAGCAAGCGGCTCACCCCGACGCTTCTGTAATCATTGTGCCGGTTATGCTTTCTGAAGGTGCTTTTACCAACAATAAGATCCCATCGGTACTGGAAGGTCTGGAATATGTATACCCCGCAGCGGGACAGCGTTCTTTATTACCGCACGATAATATTTCTCACTTAATTGCAGCCCGCGCTAATGATGTTGTGCTGGGTTCCCTGCAGGTTAAACAAAACGGTAATACGCGCACGATTGCATATTCAGATGTTGGCGTAGAAGAAGACGGGGTGGTTTGTGTTTGTGGATCTTTTGCTTTCCGCGCCATGCAGGCGGCTTTAACTGAGCTATGGCCCGGTGCAATACCGGAGCAGGATCGGATTTATGTTGAAGGTCCTTACTCGGATGGAGTAGAAGAAGCATTGGGAACGATTGTGGGTACTGCTAATTTTACACTGGAACAGCGGGAACAAAATAACCTGTTTTATAATTTTAAGGTAACGGATCAGCACAGTAGGAAGGCCGTCAATATAACCGTTAAACCGGAAGTATATCCGGAGAATTTTTTTGAACTGAAGAAAAAAGTGAAAGACGGAACAGCCACGGCGGAGGAAAAACAGAAGTTCCAGGCTAAACGTGCTCAGCTGGTGGAAAAGTTGCGCTGGGACAGTCCGGAGCAGGTGTTTACTGTGAAGACGATTAACCCATCCGGCGGAGGTGGCGGCAGCAGCAGCGGCGGGGCATCGTCGGCGTCGTCCGTGACCGGCAGAAGTAAGAACATTAAAGCTGCAACCGGTGGTTCTGTTACTTACGGTCAGACTACGGTGAAAATAGCGGCCGGGGTACTCCCCGGGGATGCCGTAATCAGCGTGGAAAAGCTGAGTTCCGCCGACTTAAAAAAACTGGTTTCCGAGGGTTTGCGGGTTAAGCTTGGGAGCGATATCTATGAAGTCGCGACTTCGGGCCGGTGCGACTTTGGCGGCAAGACAGTCACTATTTGCATTGCCTACGATCAGGCCAAGATAGCCGCAGGTGAGCAACCGGTTATTCGCTATTACGACGAGGAGGCGGGTAAATGGGTGAACCTGCCCACGATCGTCGAGCAGGGCACGGATGGAAAGTGGTATGCTGTAACGCAAGTCAATCATCTGACGAAGTTTGCCGTTTTTAGCGAGGAAGAAAAGAAAATGGAAGAGAATAAAGCAAAGGAGAAAAAAGTTATCATTCTGACCATCGGACAGACAACGGCAACTGTAGGGGGAAACACGTACACTTTGGATGCCGCGCCTTGCGTAGATACCAAGGCGGGACGGACGCTTGTACCCATCAGGTTTGTCAGCGAGGCTTTGGGGGCACAGACAGACTGGAACCCTGAGACACAGCAGGTTACCATCAAAGACGGCGACAGGGAAATCGTTCTGACCCTCGGCTCTGCGAAAGTGCTCATTGACGGGCAGGCGAAGTCCATCGACAGTGCTCCGGCGGTGTTGGCGTCCGGACGTACCTTTGTGCCGCTAAGGTTCGTTAGCGAAACCTTGGGCACCAATGTAGACTACGACGCTGCGACTAAACAGATCACAATTATGTATTAAGATTATTCGGTGTAACCGGCTGCTGACAATGCACCAACATATTTATTATGACTTATGTGAAAAATGGTGAAGTGTTTACTTGACTAATTAGCTGTGTGGTATAATATGGGAATGAAAATGGTTAAAAGGGGACATCTCCATTTATTTAGAGATGTCCCCTTTTAGTTTAATTATTAACAGGATAGCTTGGGTTTTAAAATAGATAATGCCGTATCATACTTGCGGTTGCTAATTCATTCTGCCGCATAGAACCATACAATAGTCTACAAATTTTATTTGACTAATAAGGTATGGTGATATATCATAAAATGAGAATGATTATTATTATCATTATTTTATCTTCACCGAAAGGGTAATGATGATGGAGAATGCGGTTCAAAAATATAAGGTATATAATCCTAAAAACAGCAATTGCCCTGTATGTACTATGTTAAATAGTATTTACAAAGCAAATTTGTTTCAGAAAGAGATGAAAATACCTGAAGAAGCCGGAAAAGGCTATTATCGAAGAATTATCCTTAAACCCTCAATGGAAGTATTTATAGCCGATGCGACGTTTTCTGAAGGTATGACGATGGGGGGAGGGCCAAGCAATCCCGAGTATTGCCTTGCTTTTTGTCTGGGAGAAGCGTTCCGGTGGAGACTAGAAGGGAATAAAAAGGAATATGAGATAGAATGCGGGGAAAATTATATTTTCCACGGCAACAAGGGGAATAGTATATGCAGCTATAATCCGGGACAGCGGTTTTACGGGCTTACAGTACATTTAGACTCGGAAATAATAGCAAGTTTTATTCACCATATGGGTAAAAGATACTCCCGTATCGGACAATCTTATGGAAACGGTGCTTTTTACAAGAGAAAATTTTCGCCGGCTGTCAAGTTGATTTTGAATGATATTGCTAATTGTCCTTACCGGGATCATATAAGGAGAATTTACCTTGAAGGGAAAGTATTAGAGCTGATTGCTGTTTATATGAATGAGTTAATCTTGGAAAGCGGATCGCATTATCCCTCAGCCAAACTTTCTTCATCTGATAGGGAGTCGCTTCATAAAGCCAGAAAAATTCTTGATGAAAATATTGCATCTCCACCGACGATAGGAAAGCTCGCCAGGTTGGTACATATTAATGAATACAAGCTAAAAACAGGCTTTAAGAAATTGTTTGGCGTGCCTGTTCATGCCTATATAATTGATAAAAGGTTGGGGATGGCACGTTTCTTGATGGAAGATAAAAAGCTTAGGGTTACCGAAGCGGCATTGCTGGTAGGTTATAGCGATGCCAGCCACTTTGCGGAAAAGTTCAGAAAGAAATATGGTGTTAATCCATCGAAATGCACTAAAAATTAATAATGCTTTATCAAATTCCAAGACGGGGCTTGTTGCACAACGGACTAAATAGTTCATAGTGCGACAGCCTTTTTAAAGATACCGGATTATTACCGGAATAATTGGCTGCATCTGGGAAAGGGAGCGCCGCTCACTACTCTAAGAAAGTAGTTTTGCGGCACTCCCTTCCTATTTTTACTTCAAGTAGTGTGGAATCCCCAATTGAAGCCCTGATGTTCAGCTTTTAGCTGAACGGGTTAACTGTTGTGAGGTTAATTGTGCGGCTCAGGTACTGAAAGACGAAATCAAGGAGCGGTCGTCCGGAATATTTAAGAATTCAAATATCTGATCCGCAACCGTTTAGGAACAGTGAAGAAATGGCTTCCCTGTTCCTAAAACACTTTTTGGCATAAAACTTATCCTTTTTGGCGTAGAAGAAAGACATAAAAATAAGATATTATTTTCCTATCATGTGATAATGAAAATCAACATCAACATCAACATTAATTTTCAGTCATTAAAAGGGCGGATAAATGAGTGAATTTAAAAAATTGCCAAAGCACATAAAGGCAAGAAGCCGGATGGCTAATGATGCTTTGCTTCAAATGAAGGGAAGCATGCAAGCGGAAAAATTTATGGAGGAAATAAAATTATGAGTGATAACAGAAAAGATTTACTGGAAATGAGCATGGGCAGACTTTTTATGAAGTTAGGTATACCGGCTATGGTCGGTATGCTGGCGGTAGGCTTATACAATATGGTAGATGCCATATTTGTTGGTCAGCTTATCTCTGCGGAAGGTGTTGGCGCCATAGTTTTGGCATATAATATAACTCTTTTAAATATGGCTTGTGCGATGTTGTTTGCTATGGGAGCGGTGTCGGTTTTATCGAGAGCGATAGGCGAAAAAGATCAGAAAACTATAAATAAGCTATTTGGTAATGTGTTGATCGGCACTTCGGCGTTATCGATATTATTGACCGTCATAGTTTATAATTTCGCAGGTCCAATGCTCGAGTTTATGGGCGCGGAGGGAGAAATATTGGATCTGGGGACAAGGTATTTAAAAATAATATCTTTAGGCTTTGTCTTTGAAGCATTGGGTCCTGCATTAAACTTTCTAATTCGTGGTGAAGGTCGAATGAAAAGGGCCATGAAAATTATTATTTCCGGCGTGCTCATTAATATTATTTTAGTTCCGATTCTTATCAAAGTATTTGAAATGGGAATAGAAGGTGCGGCATTAGCAACAATCATTGCCCAATTTTTTGTTGTAATAGGAGATGTTGCATACTTTCAGTCAGGCAAAAGTGTTATTAAAATATCAAAGCAGAGCTTTAAAATGTCGTTTGATATTATGCCCAAGATATTAAATGTTGGATTTTCAGGGATGGTAATGCAAATAATGCCTGCAATTCAGATGTCTTTGATGTTTAAGGTATTGTCTTATTACGGTGGAAGCAATAGTGTTATTATAATGGGCGCCTCTTATAGAGTGATGATGTTTGCGTTTATAGCACTATGGGGTATCGCTCAAGGGGTACAGCCAATTATAGGTGCAAACTATGGAGCCGGAAGATTTGACCGCGTAAAGACGGCATTCTTATCATTTACCGGAATAGCTACAGGTATTGCAAGTGTGTTATGGCTTGGCTTTATGTTGTTCCCTGAATTTATTTTAAGCTGGTTTATAACAGATGCATCTTTAGCTCAATTAGGTATAGGCAGGTTCAGAATTTTTCTGGGCATATTTCTTCTATATGGGTTCATGGCCATAGGCATTGTCTTTTTTCAGGCGTTGGGGAAAGGCAGCAAAGCTGCCATATTGGTTATGGGAAGACAGGTATTGTTTTTTATTCCAATTGTATTGCTTTTGCCAAAGTTTATGGGTGAGACAGGGGCCTGGATTGCCATGCCGCTGGGAGATTTACTTACTATTATATTGAGTATTTTTCTCATTATTAGAGAATTTGCAGCGTTAAATAGGCTTCGAGCCTCAAAAAGTACGCCGGTAAACTATGGTTAACGATATTAAAGGAAGTCTGCCGGAAGGTGTGGTGGAACCTTATTTCAACGATTGTTTTGATGACGTATTCGGTTGTATATACGCTATTACCGGTGATGGATACACATATGAAGAAAAGATCAGCTCGACAAAAAGGTTGGTTTTTAACGTATACTTCAGGCCGATGGCCGTAGCTATTATTGGTGTCTGTTTGGTGCTACAGTGTTTGACGTTGCTTGTTCTGCCGACTATGTATGCGGCATGGTCACTGCCCGCAACAGTACTTGACGCAATTTGGTGAAAGCGCTTATAAATCCCCGGAGAAGCAGTGTGCAGATAGATAATCAAAGGGGAATAGCGTTACAGCCCCGGTCGGACCTTCGGGGGAGGGAAAGACAACCATTGCTTAACTGATTCCCCGTTTTTGGGACATCGGCGAGGGAGAGATACCATTGGGAGAGTGAAAATGAGATTGCAGGTTCGGTATTTGCGAAACATATGAGGGAAGGGGAGAAGGTTGAGCGTGAAAAAAGAGGCTAAACTGGTAGGCACATGGAAGATCTATATGCAATGGACACGTGAAACCGCGATACATCATGTGGGAAGGGACTGTTATGCCCGGTTTTACGCTGCATCCCTTGCCGAACTTGAATCGGTCATGATTGATCTTCCGGTTTATAAGAAATCGGTAAATGCAATGTTCTTTCACGCGGTACCCTTTATGATTTCCCAGTACCGTGCGCTTCAGAAACAGATGGGTTTTGATCGTGAGAGGGCATATGCGGCGCTTGCGGATATCGTATGCGATCAATTCAGAAAAGAGGTCGAGTCGTCGGGCGTGATGAAATTTTTATCGCGAAACATGTTCCGTTTCCCTAAATTTATCATCAGATTGTTCACGAAACAGTTTGACGTAAAAGAACCGCACGGCTGGCTGTTTAATTTCCCGGCTGAAGATTTTTTCATGGGACAGAACTGCGTGCAGTGCGGCGCACTGTTATGGCTCGAAAAACAGGGATGTCCCGAAATCTGTCGAATATTGTGCGCAACCGATTATATCTCGGCGGAATACCTCAGAGGATTGAAATTTATTCGCACAAAGACTCTTGCGTATGGAGATGATATGTGCGACTTCAAGTATTACAGAGTAGAGAAATGTCCGGAGATTGATCCGGCAGTGTTAAAGTGAAAATGGCATTACCCCTTAATCAATATAAGTGGCAATAAAGAATATACCCTGACGGCTGATGCTTAGAAATCCGCCGCCTATTGCCCTGGCTAATGTCAGATACAGTGTGGAGTATGCAAACTGGAATTCAAAGGTAAAAAACGCCGCTGTGTTGCTGAGCGGGGCTTTTTCAGCAATTTGCAGAACCTTTGCACCGGAGCTGAACAGCAAAAGCACAGGAGCAGAGAAAATAAAAATAATCAGCATGAGAATGATTATTATTAGAAATTAGTGTCTTTTCTCTTTTAGCATTATGATTACGTATCACTTGAACTCCATTAAATGATCAAATCTTTTTGCAAACGATATACAGCAGAGGCGGTGTTGACTTTAATAAGAAATTTTTTATTACAATGTATCCCTGATCTTCTAAAAAAGCCTGCAAAGAATCTGCCGACCACCGGCTGTACGCCCTGAAACCAACGATACCCATGGTTTTTGAAACCGTGCGGCTTGAGAAATTTTGTCCGTGACAATATGTCGGGACTACAACAACCCCGTCCTGTTTTAATACTCTTTTTATGGAGGATAGAACTTTCCCCGGTTGCTGGACAACATGCAGCATATTACAGGCTACAACCACATCAAAGGAATTGTCGGGAAAGTCAAGATAATAAGCATCCTGCACTGAGAAGGCTATGTTGTTTATCTGTTTTGCGTGGGCTTTTTCTTCAGCCAATTTAATCATATGCGGGGATAGGTCACATGCTATAACTTTTTTAGCCTTTGGGGAAATATCAATTGCAATTTTCCCGGTGCCTGTTCCAATTTCTAAAACCATCTTATCCTTACCAAGTTCATCATCTATCATTTTCAATATGTCTTTATATTGGCCTTGATAAATATGGCTCATAAAACGGTCATAATACTTTGCAAATCTGTCCCAAAACGCTGCTTCTTTATCTGCTCTTGATTTAGTCAATACATGTACTTCCTTTCTCATGATTTCTATGAAACTATTTTGCTAAATACTTTTTGGCATAAAACTAATTCTTTTTGGCATAGAAGACCGGAGTAAAAATGGAGTATTATTATAATATGATAATGAAAATCATTATCGGGGTCAAGGTTTAGGAGGTATTAAATGTGAAAGAGGAAGGTGATACCAAGCCCACCGCTTAAAAACCGTCAAAGGAGTAGACAAGATCATCGTTTTGGAAAACGGAAAGGTAGCGGAGCAAGGGGTGCATGAAAACCTGCTGGCAAAACAGAGGTTGTATAATCGGCTGTGGAACCTGCAGCAGCAATCGGCGGGCTGGAGCATGAGGGCACCGTGAAAAACAAGCCGCCTTGATACGCTTCGGAGAATTCAGAAAAGAATACTAGGCAATGTGAACTCAGATGTGCATAGTGCTTACAGCAGTGATATCAGTTAGATAATTCCGCATACACAGTTAAGGCACTTTTAAAGGGGAAACCGGATACCGGCATTTATTATGCCATGTTTTTGAGGAAGGATCCATCTAAAATACATACAGTTGGTGACATCTTTGTTGATTGCAAGGGAGTACATTAACGATAAAATGCTGCGGTTCCTGGGCTTTCAGCCCCGAAACTACGAGTTTTATGTAGGGGGTGATCTACTTGAACAAAACAGGATTTTGTCCAGATTGGTATGGTAAAGGGGTCAAATTATTGAAACAGCACTTCGGATGTTCTGTCATCTCCTATCAATGCAACGGTACGGGAATGCTACATGATTATGCCCTGTTTCCGGGTATTAACTTAATTTTTATGGACTTCAATTGCGCCGACACTTTTGATGAGCCATCTGAAGTGAGAAATATCCTGGAACTTCGTCATTATCAGGAAGGCCGTATAGAATTTGAATTTGACGGACAAAAAGTGTTTCATCTTCAGCAGGATGAATTCTGTATTAATGCGCTTATGAATATGCCGGCCCGATACTCATTTCCTTTTGAGTATTGCACTGGCCTGAGTTTAATCATTGATCGGGATGCCCTAACAGACGAGACGATCAGTCAGCTTGCTCCGTACCAGATTGACCTTTCAGCTTTAGAATATGACTTGGATTTAGAAAGACAATGGTACATTTGTAAAACGCCGTCTACCATGCTCCATATTTTTAATGAGCTTTATGCGGCTAAAGGCAATGAGCCTGTTGAATACTTCCGTATCAAGGCGCTGGAATTACTGTATCATGCCGGCAAACTTTGGAAAGGGGACAGGGTAGCTGCCACCTATTATTCCAGAGAACATATTGATATCGTGAAACGTGTTCGTCGGATAATGCTAGATGATTTAAGCAGTAATATACCATTGGAAAAAATGCTCCGTGGAGAGCATATTAGTACAGTTACATTCCAAGCTATTTTCAAGCAAATCTATGGACGCAGCCCCTATGCCTATCTAAAGCGCTATAAAATGAACAGTGCGGCGGTCCAACTCTGCGAGAGCTCCGAATCAATCAATCAGATCGCGCTCTCTTTGGGATACAGCAACGCAAGTAAATTTGCCAGAGCATTTCAAGATGTTTTTAGGATATTACCGCGGGCTTATCGGTCGCAGAAAAAGTCCATTTAGTTTTTGGGCTATTTTTTTATTTATCTTTTATGAAATGGAGTAGAGAAACATAATTAACTACTGTATAATGAGCCATGTGAGTTAGTCACTTCTAACTCATGCGGTTCATATTTTATTTTCACATTATGGGAGGATTGATCCATATGGAAAGCGCTGTTCAAAATCAAAAGAAAAAATTTGGAATCCGAGATATTATGACAATTGCCGCCATGATGGTAATTTGTTTTAGCATTATGATGGTAGTCGGCTCCTTCACGCTTCCTTTTCCGCTTGTCTATCTTTATGGCGCGGCTGGTATTGATGGCTTTATTTGTGCGATTTTTTTCTTAGTTGCTTCCTATCGGGTTAATAAACACGGTCTGATTTTTGCGTGGGCAGGTATCTATGGGCTGATTCAAGGTGTTATGGGATATATGTTCTTGCTCCCGTATTTTCTTGTGGTAGGCGCACTTGCAGAAGCCTCTATGATTGGCAAGGATACATATCGCAATCCTATCCGCACAAGGATTGGCTGGACGATCAACTGTGTGGGCAACTTTGTCGGCTGCGCAGTTCCTCTCTGGTGGGCCTGGGACAGCTATTCGGCAATGGCTGTGGAAAGTGGATTTACGGCAGAAACACTGAACATGCAGATCTCTATGGTTACCAGCCCGGCTCTGATGCTGTTGGGTGCAGCCATTACAGCAATCCTCACTATTCTGGGTACGTTGTTCGGTCAAAGACTGCTGCGGAAGCATTTTAAAAAATCCGGTATTGTGGGATGAGCAGGGCTGGAGCGACTCATAAACAAATTGAACGGGTAGATGGACGGACGGTCTTGTTTTTGACCGTCTGCTCCTGCCTTGTCAGCTTTTTAACCACAGATTTGTTGGCCCATGCAATTTTTACTTTTTGCCTGCTTCTAATTCTCTGCTTTTTTGGTTTAGTCAAGCAGGGAATTTGCTGTTTCCTGGTCTATTTGACAGCCATCTTTGGATTGTACACTGAAATAAAGTATGGGATATCTTTTCCATCTCCGCTTTTGCTAAGCATAATCTATAAGCTGATTCTACCGGCCATGCCAGTTTATCTGCTGTTTCGGATTCCCTCCGGCAAGCTTACTGCCAGTCTGCGGAAATTGCCGTTGCCCACAAAGGCCATGCTGGTGCTGGTGGTCATGCTGCGTTTTGCCCCTACGGTCGTTCATGAGTTCGGTGAGGTCAAAGAGGCCATGAGGGTCAGAGGCTTTCTTCGCTCGTTCGGAACTGTTCTGCGGCATCCCCTGAATACGCTGGAATACGCTATCGTTCCCATGGTGTTCCGCTCTCTAAAGATTGCCGATGAATTGTCTGCTTCTGCTATTGTCCGAGGAATTGAAAGTCCCTGTGATAAGCAGAGCTATTATGTAAGCCGCATCAACCTGCTGGACACATTCTTAATGCTATTTAGCGCTGCAGCACTTATCTGCTGCATCATGTTGTGAGGGGGTAAAAAATGGGAAGAGAAATTGAGGTTCGTAACTTGTCGTTTTCCTATAGTGGGCACGGAGATCAGCTTAGAAATATTAATTTGAAGATATACGCCGGAGAAGTAATCGTGTTAACCGGGCCGTCCGGCAGTGGTAAGAGTTCCCTGACCCGTGTCATCAATGGTTTAATTCCCTACTTCTTTGAGGGAGAGTTGCGCGGGGACGTGGATATAGATGGCAAATCTTTACGCGAAGTAGCCTCATGGGAGCGGGGGAGATTTGTGGGGAACGTATTTCAAGACCCAAGAAGTCAGTTTTTTGCCAATGAGGTAGCCGGGGAGATTGCTTTCGGATGTGAGAACTACGGTTATACACATGATGAAATCCGTGATCATGTTCTCCATGCGGCCCGACATATCAAAATCGAAGATATTTTAGACCACAGCTTACATGCGTTGTCATATGGGATGCGGCAGAAAGTGGCTATTGCTTCCGCACAGGCCATTGATCCGGAAATTTATGTAATGGATGAGCCGTCTGCTAACCTGGATATTGAATCGACTTATCGATTCGGCGATATTATCCGAGACTTAAAAGCTCAAGGGAAAACCATTGTGATTGCGGAACACCGCCTCTATTACCTGATGGATATTGCTGATCGTTTTTTCTGTGTGCAGCATGGCGAGATTGTCCGGGAATTCTCCAGAGAACAGATGAAAGCGCTGACCGGTGAGGAAATCCAAATTCTCGGGCTTCGAACTCCTGATATCTATCAGATGCAATTTACAGCAAAAAAATCCGCATCGACCGAGGAAGTTGTCATAGAGACTAAGCAGCTTAGCAAATCCTTCGGAGATACTGTAGTGGCACGGGGACTGGATTTTACATGTCACAAGGGTGAAATTGTTGCGATTATCGGTCCCAACGGAACCGGCAAAAGTACCTTCGGCCGGATTTTAGCCGGTCTCCTGAAAGAAAGTTCCGGCGAGGTATTGTTGTTTGGGCGGAAGAACAGGCCAAAGGAGCGAATGGGGAAAGTGTGGTATATTCCGCAGGACTTGGACAGCCAGCTTTTTGGTGAAAACCTGCTGGATGAGCTGACTACCGGCGAGCCGGAAAAACAAGAGCGTATCGACCGTGCAAAGACGATACTGCAGACGCTTGAGCTCAGTGCTTTTGAACAACAGCATCCATTTACACTCTCCGGCGGTCAGAAACAGCGGCTGGCTTTGGGGGTGGCTCTGATGTACGATGCCCCCATTATTATTCTGGATGAGCCTACCAGCGGGCTGGATGGAGCCAATATGAGAAATGTAAGCCGTACGATCCGAAAGCTGGCGCAGATAGGGCATACCGTTCTGGTTATCACCCACGATGCCGAGTGCGCACTTTCCTGTTGTGAACGAGCAATACGGTTGGAAGGCGGTCATATTACAGACGATTTCTCCATTCGCACGGTGGAATATCTATTGGATAAAATCGGTTATCGGGGTGGCGGACAGGTTTCTTCGCGCATTACGGGAAGGAAGGAGGCGTAATAACTATATATCTTTAGTTTACGCTTAGTTATTGCGTAACTGTCTCGCAGATAATATGGGTGATAGCTATTATCATCCATATCGTTATTATAATAGTCTACCAGTCAAGTGAAAAAATGTTAATTTGTATGCCTTAAATACTTTTTGGCATAAAACTAATCCCTTTTGGCGTAGAAGAAAGAGCGGAAAATACGATATTGTGTTTTCAAGTTGATGACCGAAGTCCAATGTAGGAGGATAAACAGAATGTCAAAAAAAGTTTTTGTTCTAAAAAGGTTTACGCCTTATATGGGCAAGAAAAAAGTATTATTGCCTTTGTCATTAGTCTTGTCGGGCGTTTCCGCCGTTCTTAACATCGTGCCTTTTGTGCTTGTATGGTTCATAACACGTGAAATATTATCGGCTACGCAGGCGATTAATGTTTCAAATGTCGGCTTTTATGCGTGGCTTGCCTTTGCCAGTGCCATAGGAGGAATTGTGGTCTACTTTTGCGCGCTTATGAGTTCGCATCTGGCGGCCTTTCGCGTAGAGGTTGGAATGCAAAAAGCGGGTATGGAAAAAATACTATCTATGCCGCTTGGTTTTTTTGATCGGCATTCCAGCGGAAAAATACGAAAGATTGTCAACGACGGAGCGGGAACAACGCATGCGTTTTTAGCGCACCAGCTTCCGGATATGGCAGGCAGCATCGTTTCCCCCATTATTTTGATAGCGTTGATTATTATTGTAGAGTGGAGAATGGGTCTGGCTTCTCTTGTCCCTATTATTTTGGGTTTTATAACAATGAAGTTTATGGTGAGTGCTGAAGGTAAAAAGTTTCAAAAAATGTATTTTGATTCGTTGGAGGAAATGAGCTCCGAATCCGTGGAATATATCCGCGGTATTCCGGTTGTAAAAACATTCGGTCAAACCATATTTTCTTTTAAACGATTCTACGACAGCATAATCAAATATAAAGATATGGTTTACGCATATACGCTTCTTTGGCGAAAACCAATGTCATTTTACACTGCAATTATGCAATCCGCCGCCTTCTTTTTAATTCCCATGGCTATCTTTTTAATCGGAAGAGAAGAAAATCTCACCCTTGTGCTGGCCGACTTCATCTTTTACATTCTTATATCTCCAATCTTTACTGTGCTTTTAATGAAATCGATGTATTTTCAGCAAAATACTATGATTGCCGAGCAAGCAATTGATAGACTGGATAACCTTCTAGATTATCCGGTCATGAGCTATAGCGAAAACACAAAAAAAATTGGAAATCACAGCCTGGAATTTAAGGATGTCGTATTCTCATATGAAGGCAGCGACAAACGCGCCATCGATCAAATCAGCTTTAAATTGAACGAAGGTGAAACGATCGCCCTTGTCGGAGCTTCGGGAGGCGGGAAAACGACCATAGCCCGGCTGGCCGCTCGCTTCTGGGATATAGACGAGGGCGAAGTATTAGTTGGCGGAGTAAATGTCAAGGATATTCCTAAAAAAGAATTAATGGAAAACATATCCTTCGTTTTTCAAGGCACAAAGCTGTTTAAGGGTTCATTAAGAGAAAATATCGTTTTTGGAAAGGAAAACATTGGAGAAGAAGTAGTAAATAAAGCAATTGATCTTTCGCAGTCAAGAGAAATCATTGCAAACCTTCCTGATGGACTTGATACGGTAATAGGCTCTAAAGGGACCTATCTTTCAGGGGGAGAACAGCAAAGAATTGCGCTTGCCAGGGCCATTGTAAAGAATGCTCCGATCGTGCTTTTAGATGAAGCCACTGCCTTTGCCGACCCTGAAAATGAGCATTTAATTCAAAAAGCCCTTAAGAAGCTCAGTCACGGCAAGACAACGCTTATGATTGCGCATCGTCTTACAAGCGTACAAAATGTTGGCAGAATTCTGGTTATAGAAAACGGGAAAATTGCGGAATCAGGAACGCACGAGGATTTGCTGAATAAAGGCGGTTTATACAAAGCTATGTGGGATGAATACCAGAAATCTGTCGCCTGGAAAATAGTCGCTAAAGAAACTGTGAAGGAAGGAGGAGAAAATGATTAAATACTTTCAAAATAAATATGCCATGTCTGAAAAAGGCGCCAAAGACCTTTTACGCTCAATTATTTGGTCTGTAATAATGGACATTAGTTTTATGCTCCCGGTAGTGCTTAGCTTTATATTCTTAGATGAATACATGCGTTTACTTTTGAACCCTTCGAACAACCCGGAAAATAGCACGCTTTACTACGTTATTATGTCTGTAGCGTTTTTCCTAGTGATGTTAGTTATCGCATATTTTCAATACGACTCGACTTACACTAAAATTTATGAAGAAAGCGCCCGAAGACGGATTAGTCTGGCTGAAACACTAAGAAAGCTGCCTTTAGCGTTCTTTGGCAAGAAGGATATTGCCGATTTGAGCGCAACCATCATGGACGATGCCACACAAATAGAACAGCAATTTTCTCATTCAGTTCCCCAACTTTATGCAGCGGGATTGACTGTTTTGATCATAGGCGTGATGATGTTTTTTTACAACTGGATGCTCTCTCTTGCCGTATTTTGGGTAGTTCCCGTTGCAATCCTGGTCTTTTATTTGTCGAGAAAGCTTCAAAACAGAATGCATGCGGAGCTCTATAATATCAAAAGAGATATCTCGGATAATATGCAAGAAGGGCTTGAATCGGTCCATGAAATAAAATCCTACAACAGGGAAGAGGCCTTTTCCAATACCTTAAACTCGAAGTTAGATAATTACGAAAGGTTTATGATTAAAGGAGAGCTTTTGATAGGCGTATTTGTCAACCTGTCTTATGTATTCTTAAAGCTCGGGCTTCCAAGCGTTATATTGATCGGCGCTTATCTTTTAGCAGCCGGTTCCGTAAATGTCTTTACTTACCTTGTTTTTCTTGTCATTGCAGCACGTATTTATAATCCGATCATGGAAGCGATGAACAACTTGGCACTGCTTCTGTTTCTCAAAGTACGCATTAACCGGATGAAAGAAATGGATGAGATGCCGAGACAAGGGGGAAAAGCTGAGTTTCATCCCCAAAACTACGATATCGATTTTAAAAACGTCGACTTCTCATATCAAGACGGTGTGCAGACATTAAAGAATGTAAGCTTTATCGCGAAGCAAGGCGACGTGACCGCGCTTGTAGGGCCTTCAGGCGGCGGAAAGAGCACGGTGGTAAAGTTGTCCGCGCGCTTCTGGGATATAGACAAAGGGGTCGTCACCTTGGGCGGAGAAGATATCTCTTTGGTTGATCCTGAAACCCTTCTGCATAATTTTTCAATAGTTTTTCAGGATGTTACCTTGTTTAATTCAAGTGTTATGGATAATATCCGTCTTGGCAAGAAAGATGCGCCGGATGAAGAAGTAATCAAGGCGGCGCAACTGGCCCAATGCGACGAGTTCGTTAAAAAGCTTCCGCAAGGATACAATACCTTGATCGGAGAAAACGGAGAAAGATTATCAGGAGGTGAAAGACAGCGTATCTCAATAGCCAGAGCGATACTAAAAGACGCGCCTATTATCCTGCTGGATGAGGCTACGGCATCTCTTGACGCGGAAAATGAGAGTAAAATTCAAAGCGCACTCAGTGAGCTTATCAAGAACAAAACCGTTTTGATTATTGCGCACCGTATGAGAACGGTTTTAGGAGCGGATAAGATTGTTGTTATTAAGGACGGCGCTATTGCAGAGGTAGGTACACCTTTGGAATTAAAAGAAAAACAAGGAATTTTTTCTTCGATGTTAAGGACGCAATATCAAAATAATTAATATTTGTATTTAATATGAATTGGCAATGCTTTTACTTATCATGCCCGGGACTATCAGTCTGTCACTCGGATTCTTGATTCCGTCCCCGGTCATAAAGAAGCGCCGCAAGCTCCATGAGAGCGTTGTGGCGCTTTTTGTTTTTCATTTATCACATGCTATTTTGGTTTCTAATTTGGGGTGCCGAGTTTATGGCCGCTGTCGCTAGTTCCTCCCAGGTGACGCTGTCCGAGGGTCTAAAGAACCCTGTTGCATCGTCCGGCATGATGCCCAGTCCCTGGGCCAGACCGATGTAATTCCGGTCGGCTGCGGAAAGTGAAGCGATGTCCTTGTAGGAAGAAGCGATGTTGTTGCTTATTTGGGCAACTTCAGCATAGCCCATGGCGTTCACTATCCAGCGGGCCAGGGTCAGCCTGGTGACCGGCTGCTCAGGGTTGAAATTCCCGCCCTTGTTATATACGCCTAGTATAGCTCCGGCCTGGATCGCGTTAAAATCGGGATCCTCCGGGTTTACGTCCCGGAATTGCTGCTCTCTTTTTTCGTCATAGCCGTAATCGTAATAATTGCCCATGCTGGCTGTTATCAGCCTGGCCACATCCCTTTTTTTAACGGCGCTTGTGGGGCTGAATTGCTCCGGGGGCGGCAGAATGCCGTTGCCTGCCAGTATTTCAAGATATTGGGCAGCCCGGCTCTGTTTATAGTTGTAACCGTTTCCGGAGGCTTTGGTGACCGGCCGGCCGTTGTAGGCAACAGGTGCTCCGGTCAGCGCGTCAATGGCGCTGAATCCGTCGTTATCAGGGCGGTAGACCAGTATGGCCTGGTTACCCGTTTTTTCTCTCTCCCGGGGGATGAAATAGGCCGGTTGCAGGGGTGAGAGTTCCAGCCATTTGCCGGCCGCCTTTTCCGGGGCGACTATATTTTGAACTGCCGGGAAGGAAACCTTGTGCCATTCGCAGAAATAGTCTCTGATTTTACCGTCGCTGCTTATCCCTATATGTATGCCGTCCTGGGGGAAGGGAATGCCGTTGACAACTCTATAGAAATTAAAACTATAGTTCTGCTCGTTATCTGTTTCGTACATGTCCACCTGATTTTTCTCCGGCGCCAGGTAGGGGCTGTATTCCGGGGCTATGTTTTTAATAAATGCGTCAGCCTTGGCCAGCGCTTCTTCCCGGGAGATTTTGGGGGAGCCCGTTGCAGCCTGCGTTTCCGAACCGTATTTGTGATAATTCACTACCCGGCCGGTGGCTTGGTCGATACCTACTTGTGAAGCGGGATAATGAATACTTACTTGCGAACCGGAATCGTGTCTGTCGCTGTCCTGGGAAACAATCCCGAAACTCCAGAATTCCTGATTCCCAAAGGGACCGCCCGCGCTGGAGCCGCCTCCCCCCATCTCCGCTTCTCCTTCGATTCCCAGAGAGCGGAAAAAGCTTTCTGCCGTACTCTTGGCTTTTTCCGACGTGATCCTTTGCCCGGGGGGGTCCGGGGGGTTGTTAACGCCGCTAATCTTTGGAATATCTTCAAACATTCTGATATCTTTTATGTCTTTTTCCTTGCCTTGAGTATCCACGGCCTTGCCGTTAGTGGCATTAAACATCAGTTCCCGGGTATTGAGCTGATATATAAGCTTGGCTTCCGGAGATTTGCCGGTGTAATTGCGGTGGGGCACCTGGTATATCAATGCCATGCCCAGTTCGTCAGTGGCTTTTTCGGCAAGCTCTTCGGCCGGAAGCGGTGTTCCTGCGGCGGGCAGCTTAACCTCGGGCTGCCAGTTCATGTTGAAGCCGACAATCTGGCCCGAAAAGGCGTCCACGGAAACATTTATGCCGTCGTAGTCCACTTTAAGTCCGTTTTCCCCCCGTGCCCAATAAAAGCGGTGTACTATATCCAAGTTGGGGAGGCGGTAATAATGTTCCGCGGGGCTTTGCTGCAGCTGCAGATTTTTAAAACGTTCGGGCTGCAGCTTTTGGATAAATTGTTCGGCAGTCTTTTGGGCCTCCCGCTTTGGGATGATCTCCTTTGTTGCCGCAGGCGTGTTGCTGCGCCAGCTCATATTCAATATTTCGCCGGTATCGGCATCCAGGGAGACGTTATAGCCCGCCGGCATGCCCGGCCCCCCGTGCCGCATTCTTTCGTAACAATGTATCTGCCATATATTTCTGCCCTGATAGGATTCGGAATTCAGTTGTATATCGGGCTTGCTTTCCCCGATTATCTCCGGGAAGAGGCTTTTGACAATCTTTAATGCTTCGTCTTCGGAAATTCTTGGCGAGTCTTTATTCCCCTCTGAAGTAGGCTGCAGTTTTATCGCTTCTGTAACAGTTATATCTTTGATTACAATTTGTGAAGCTGCCTGTTCCGCCGCCGCTGCGGTGGACGTTAATAAAGAGCCGAATAATAAGACCACCGAAAAACAGAGTGCTTTTCTTTTCATCTTCTCCTCCTTTGCAAGGTATGGGGACATACATTCTTAGCTCGGGCAGATCCCTTGCTTTTATAAAAATTCACGAGAAATTCACGCAGGAATACCCCCAACTAAGTCTTAATCGGTGCAAACATGGGTGTTGTCTCTCGTTGAAATATTCACCTCCGTTCCGTGTGCGGGCATAAATACTCATATTAATAAGACGTATAAGATATGGTTTTTGTTGCGCGTTCATAACAAAAAATTCATATTTTGCCATTACGGTGCCGGGCACAATATGAAAATTACATATTTTTCTGGTCTACAAGAAGTTCCCTGTCTTTTAAGAGAAATCCTATCTTGCATGCGTAGTAAATATATGAAAGATATTTGAGAGGGGGTGGAGGCTTTGGAGTATTCGCAGGCCGAGCTGGTTCGGGGTATAAGAAACGAGGATTCAGCCGCCTATGAGCACATGATATGCAAGTATACAAAGACGGTCTTCTGTCTTGCTTACAATATTTTGTCCGAGTCACACAGCAAGGAAGATATTGAGGAATGTATCGCCGATGTCTTTCTCGATGCCTGGATAAAGATCGCCGAGTTCGATGCGGAGAAAGCAAACTTCAGAACTTGGCTGTTGATGCTGACTAAGTATGAGGCGCTGACCTACAGACGCAAAAAACGCCTGAGTAATATTTTGGATATTGAGGATGTCGGTATAAAGAACGGCGTCAATTTGGAAAAGCAGGTATTGCTGAGACAAGATCAGGAACAAGTAATAAAAATAATTAATTCCTTTCAAAAGATTGACCGGGAGATATTTGTAAGAAGGTTTTTCCTGGGCGAAAAGATCGGCGATCTGGCTAAAGCCTTCGATTTGTCCCGCGCGGCCGTGGACAACAGGCTGCTGCGGGGAAGAAAAATCATAAAGGAGGGTTTGCAGTATGAATGAAGACAAGATGTTTACGGTACTTAACAATCTTGATGATGATTTAATAGAAAAGGAGATTGACAATCTTATGGACGGAGTTGAATGCAATACGGAATCAATAAGCAAAAAAGCACATAAGAAACTTGATAAGTATAATAGAAAGATCAGATTTAGAAAACGGCTGCCTTATGTTGCGGCAATTTGTGCATGCTTTATCTGCATCAATACGGTATATGCGGATGATATATCCGAAGCGGTAAAGAAATTTTTTAACAAGACCCCGGTATATTCAACCATGGTAGACGGAAGCGCCTATTATCTGAAGGACGGCCTGGCACTGGATGACAATATGGTGATCGACAGCTTCATGGTTTCGGAAGGCAGAATGGACATGAAATTCACCTCAAAGCTTGATATCAGTATTCTGAGGGATGCGATAATTATCCCCGGGGATAATCCGGACATTCAATATGTCATGGGGGGCTATTCCGAGGATAACGGCAAATATTATTTCAGCTTCATGAACGGGAAAGAAGACAACTACAACATTAAGCCATGCAAATCTTTTGATTTGCTAGTCGGCAATAAAACATATTCCATCTCTCTGGAACAGGCGGAAAGCCTGGATGGAACACAGAAGCTTTTTGCCAGTGAAGCAACCTCCAACCAAATCGGCCTGGTTGATGTTGGTGCGAACAGTCTGGAAAAAGACGGCAAGCAAACTATTCAGCTGATTGCTTCTTTCAAAAACAAGGATATGAAGCTCAGTAAGTTTGGCCGGCCGGTGGATGCAACGGTCAAAACTAGCTTTGAGAATCTGGGTGAGGACGGCATTGTAAGTACGGGAACCGGTTTAAGGACGGAGGATATTTATGCAACAGATGAAAGCGGAGCTAAATATAAGCTGGAAGTTCCGGCTGATGCCAATGCTTTTCCTATAGCTGCCTTTGAGACAGACGCGGCAATAGACAACAAGCTTACACTGCAGCTGCCCGCTCTAATCGCAAGCTATCAAAAGACAGTTGATAGCTTAAAAATTAGCATTCCGCAAGAGGGCGAGGAAATTATCAACCGTGACGTGGATATGTTTGCTCAGAAGGCGGTGGCCAAGAGCATTAAACGGCTATCCCCAACCTCGGCCCAGCTTGTATTCCAATTAAACACGGGAAATGAGAAATATGTCGGCATCAGGTCTTTCAATATATACAGCAAAGATATTCTGAAGGCTTCTTCGGAATTCAGCGGCGACAAAGCGGTTATGATTCTCGATTTCAATAAGGATGTTGATGAGATCAATCTGGATATATCCTGGCCGGAGTTTGTTATGAACGGTAACTGGACGATTAATATGCAATAAATACGGCGATTGGGCCCCAGCGCCCCGCCGGAACCCGGTACAGGCTTTCGGTTAACCCGGAGTCTGTGCCCGGTGTTGCCGCCGGTTCCCCCGGGGTCCGCGGCCCGGACTCCGGGGGGCGGTTAATTATTTGAAAATACGCGGCTTCAGGACGGATTTTAAGGCGGCGTATTTTTTATAACCTTTCGCGCAGTGATGTAATATTTCTATCAATGGTTTTGCACTTGTGCCGGGTCGTTTTTTAAACAGGGTTGCCCAATTACCTTTGCATCCCCGCGTTTTTTTGAGGGCTATGCGCCGAACAGTTCAACCGTTTTTTGGGCGATGCGTTGCCCGAATATATGGCACATGCTTTCACCCTGTTCGTAATGCCCTTGTATCGCCACCGCTCCCAGGTGGATGTACGGGCGACCGCAGCCGGTGCCGCTGGAATAAACCAGCATCCCTTTGGTGACCATATGGTCGATAACGGTGGAAAGGGCTGTGTGGGCGCCTCCCTGCAAACCGTTGGCCGTGGCAAAAACCGCTCCCAGCTTGCCTTCCAGGTGATAAGCATGGGATTGGTCGAACCATTTTTTTAACTGCCAGCAAGTGTTGGCAAAATAGGTCGGGGTACCGAAAACTACGGCTTTGCTTTCATTCAGGAATTCATCATCAATTGCGTCCAGGGGGAACAGCCCCACCTCTGCTCCGGGCACGGTTTCCATGCCTGATTTAACTACCTCCGCCATTTTTCGCGTGTTGCCTGTTTGGCTGAAATACAGGATCGAAATTTTCATTGACCTTCAGTCCACTCCTTTCGTTCTGCCGGTCCCGCTGATTTCAGCGGGTTCCCGTTTAACTTCTTATATTATATTTGCCTATACCGCAATTTTATCCACGGCGGCGTCCGCTGTTATCTTTTCACAGGGAAAGGGACAACAGCAGAGTCCGATTGACTAACTGCCATAAATTAAACATGCCAGTACAATGTGGCGGTTTTTGTATCCATTACGGCGTTTATCAGGCCATCTTGCGCAATGGAGTGCAGATAATCTCTGATTTTGGTTTCCTGCTCCGGCGCAAGGTCGTGCATCGATTTGATACGGTTGATATAAATATTGGCCCCCTTTTCCAAGGGTTGTTTGCTTTCGAAACATTTATGATTGTATTCAATCATTGGATAACGTTCCTCCATAAAGAGCAATGCAAACGCATTGAGTATGTCGCTGTCTCCCAGCTGGAACTTTCCGCTAATACCGGTGATTTTAAGAATCTCATCATATACCGTGTCGGAGCGTTTTACAGGCTTAACTATTGCACACCATCCGCGGCTGCAGTCGGAGAACTTTCTAAAGGTTTCGTAGCTTTGGATTGCGGGGGTCATGTGCGCGAATACGAGATCAAACTTTCTCTTGAAGGCTTCTTTTTTAATGTCGAACTTGTGCCAGTCGACAATATCAAATCGGACATTGCCGACATGCAAATCGGCAGCCCTGCGATTTGCGGCTTCGATCATCTGCGGGGAAAGATCAAGCCCTGTTACGTTTTTCGCCCGGGACGCAATGGCAATGGCATATCCCCCCGTGCCGCAGCCTACGTCCAATACCTCTGTATTTTCGTTAAGCATTTGTTTTATTTCGAGTAATTGTAAAAAATTGTCCTTTGTGAAAGAAGGGATTGGTCGTTCGCCAAAGCCTTCCGACATGGAGTTCCACCACTCAATGGCGGCTTGCTTGTTTTTGGTTTTAAGATCCCATCCTTTTAAAATATCGGATATATCCATGTGTGTGCCTCCTCAAAATTATTTTTGTATTTGTACACTAATTTAATGCGTAACAAGTCGGCAAGAGCACCTTTGCAGGAGCCGGGTGGGGGAATATAAAAAATAAAAAAGCTAAGACACAGCTGCGATTGCAACTGCATTTTAGCCTTCATGGCAAAATTACAAATATTGATAATTGTCTTGCAATATAAATTGCAAATCAACATAGCATTCATTTTTCATGCGGACCCATACCTGAATGAAGCGTCTCTAACGGACATATTCCACCATAAATATAGCATTATCCATATTTGATGTCAACATAAGGTGGGAACGTATTGTTGTTCTGTGATAATGTCATTTTGCATGTTTGGTGTCAATGATTTGGGAAATTTGAGAGAAGCAAGCTTGAATTTAAAGGGAACCATTGGTTTAATTTTTGCCTTTCTTGGATGGAACCAAATAGCTGCTGGTTCGTCTATAAATTAAAAATACAAATTAAAAAAATTTTACATAAGCTTAAAAGGCTTAAAAGTAATCGGTAGCGTTTTAGTTTAATGGTGGCATCCAACTATTGCGTATAGCCAATATATTACCGCTGTGTTGGAATATTGTTAGGGGTTGGTAAAAATAAGCAGGCACTATCTGAATTTAATAATGGCAATATGTTTTTTGGTTTTATTTGGCTGTCAGAACGGCGCCCAAACCAGTGAGACTCCAATACAAAAGCACCAGCAACCAGTTATGTTTGTTGCACCGTCCACAGCTATTGCTCGGGATTTTAGCAATGATGTTTACACCATCAGCGCCGATGGCCATGATTTAAAACAATTGACCGGCACAGGGGATATCGGCATCGCTTATTTCTCTCCTGATGCAAATAAAATTTTATATAACGTTATTTATGATGGAGCCGCTTTTCACTGGTATTTAATGAACTCGGACGGGCAAAACCAGCGGCGGTTAACAGACGAGCCCATAGCGGCTAATGTTAAATGGGCGCCGGCTCAGGATTTGATTATATATGACAATTTTAACCCATCAACTAATGAAAGAAATTTAATCTTACATAATACTGAAACCGGTGCTCAAAAAGAAATACCGGCATTGCTTAAATTATCCGACTATACCATTGCGCCGGATGGCCGGATCTGGTGTCTCATCGAAAGGGATGGTGGTGATGGTTACGAACTTATAGCCCAACAAGCGGACAATACGATCCAGCAAGCGAGCGACAAGAAAAAATGGGGAAAAACCATAGCACAATTGGATTTACCGGATACCGTACGGTTTGCCGGCTGGTCACCTGATGGTAAACACCTTTTGTTGAATAGCTATGAGAACGAAAGATATTACTTGTGGCTTATGGAAGGGCCAGGCTTTGAAAAAGGACAAATCAAGCCGCCGTATCGCTGGCACAGTGGGGGTTCCCCCGTTTGGAACAGCGATGGCTCGCAAATGGCTTTTATAGACGAGGAGGGCATTTGGACAGCTGAACCCGGCCAAACACCATCCCTTTTCTGGTCCGGGAAAAACATCGCCGAACTTTTGCAGTGGGTTGGTGACGAGGTGGTTTTCAAAATGAGTAATAGAATTAGTAATAATAGCATTGAGATAACCGTTGCCAAAACCGATGGTGAGCATCAGACAGTGTTGGCAACTATTTCACCACCATCTCCCTGATGGGAGCCATTTGTTTACACACAATATTTAATCTTCATAAGAGATTAGCCCGGTGAAAATATCTTTTAAATTAATTTTCAAACCGGTTAGAAGTGGGGAATGTAATGCCGCTTTGTTGTCATATGTGCCGTCAATTAGCCAGTATTTTTCACCATGGGTTAGTATTTCAACTGTTTCGATTTCGGGATCGACCAGCCAATATTCTTTAACTCCATGAGTATAATACATTTTGCTTGCTTTGGAAAGCGCGCACCTTTTCAAAACGGTTGCCGCCATTAATATTGACAATCTCCCGTAAGTACTTGTGAAAATCATTCTTGCTCAAGACACTTTTCGCACTGTTATGGTAGCTTTCCAAGTTGCTGATCAGCAAATTGATATCCGCCGGTTTCTCCGTCTCTCCGTCACTGTTGTATCGTAGAGAATAGCTGTTTACCTTCAGCAGTTTAATCGCTCCGGAGACATCGTCATGATAAAGAAATGCCATCACCGGGCCGAGATCCCGGGTTTTTCCTTTAGTTCCTTGATATAGGCATTAACAGCCTCAGGGTATTTCTTTTCTATGACCAGTTTATCTCTGGGGGATATAGGGGTAGTTCCCTGTACTTGAATAGACGGATAGTCCCCATTAAGCTGCAGTACATAGCCCTCACTGTCAGAGATGGATCTTTCTTCACGATCCACGGCTTCTATTGCGAAGAAAATTTTTGCCCCTGGATAAAAGCTGCCCAGGATTGCCGAGGGATCGAGTCCGTCCCCATCACTCCAATCCACAAAATTCGGCTCCCGCAGTGCCAATCCTTGAGGATTAAACAGATAGGAATTCCCTTTCAGGTCCGAACGGTAAACCCGGGATACATATCCATGGTCCAGTGCTAGTGTAATGAGGAGATGATAAGCTTCCGCCCGGGGAACTTCTTCCCACACGATCTTCAGCTTTTCACCCGGGCTAAAGGTCTGCTTTCCGGTAGGCTCCAGGATATTTACCTTTGATTGGAATACATATTGCAATTGTTCAGTTTTTCCTGCTTCAACTGTGAATGCTTCCAGCCCCTTAAATTTTCCCAGTCCCGCTAAATCTCCAGGCACTAGCCCCAGGACAATAAAGTATCTGTCGGAACCACCCTGTCAAATTCAAATTTCCCTTGGGCGTCTGTCTTGTATTCAAGCCCCTCGAAGTCGCTTATACAGCCGTCATATTCTTTTTCATTTATCAGATAAACCAAAACATTGGGCATCGGAGCAAGATGTTTCAATACATCATTGTATTCCATTATTAAACACCCCTTTAGTTAAGTGAAGTTTTTTGAGTATTCTTTTTGTAGACCGGTTATTCCTGCTTAAAGCCGGCAGGTAAAAACATTGCAGGGGGGATAAGCCATTCGGTTACTGACCGAAAGATGCGCATTTTTGTTGCAACGCCGTTGGTTCCCCGCCTGAATTTACTAAAAAAATGGTATAATGTTAATAGAAAGGAGAATTCGTTTGGAACAATACAGCCGGGTTATCGTGCTGTGGCAGTCATATAAAATACTGTCCGCCACCGATCTTGATAAATATCTTGACAGCTTCCGTATCCTGTTCGCTTTCCATTCCGGAAAGATAGAGAACGGGGATATCACCTACCATGATACCAGGGAAATATTTGAAAACGGCAGGGTGGTAGGTTACACAGGAAGTCCCCGTGCCCTGTTTGAACAGCAGAATCAGAAGCTGTGCTATGAGTTTTTAAAGAAAAAAATTCTGAAAAAGGACCCTCTTGACATAGAATTGGTTAAGGAGATGCACAGGGTTCTCACCGGCGGGACATACGATGAGCGCAGGTATATTGGCAATGAGGAGCGGCCGGGTGAATTTAAAAAACACGATTATGTAACCGGAGTCCACGATGTTGGCTCCGCCGCGGAAGATGTGGAAAACGACCTGGCGGAGCTGATTGCTGAGTTAAACACGTATGAGGGCGGGGATGTTTTGAAAGCCGCCGCCTACTTACACGCGAGATTTGAGTATATCCATCCCTTCGCGGACGGTAACGGACGTGTCGGCAGGACGCTTATGAATTACTATCTCATGACACACGGCCACCCGCCCCTTATTGTCTATGACGAGGATAAGCGGCTGTATTACCGGTGCCTGCAAAAGTATGACGAAGCCGAGGAATTAAGCCACCTGTATGAGTTTTTTAAGTATGAAACGGAAAAAACATGGGCAAAGGCGCTGACTCTCGCAGGCGGTATGAAGCCGGACCACAAGGGCCTGGCGGATTTTACTTAAAGCATAAAGGAGTATCAATTAGCTGTGGCCAAAGAAAAAACTGAGACCAGGTCTTATTCCAGTCCCCTGCGCGACCGCCGGAAGGAGACCACCCGGAACCTCATTATGGAGGCTGTTGCCTCTCTTGTGGCGGAAGGCCGCGGCAGTAATCCGCCATTTAGCCGGCAACCAGGGCTGGTCGCCCCTGCGCCGGCGGTTCGGGCTCAATACCGCGGATACCGCGGTATTGAGCACCCCGCAGGAGTTTGCGGAAGGGTACATACCGAGTGCGCTTAATGTTGAGGTAACTCAGTTACCCCAGGAGGTGGACGAGCTGACCCAATACCTGGGAAAGCCAGTGGTGACCGTCCGTAGAAGCGCGGTACGCTCCGCTTATGCGGCCCTGTTCCTGCGAGGCTACGGCTTTCCCCTTTTAATATACCATATCTTATATTGCGTATTTTAATACGTACTCATCAGATGACCCCAGCTATCTGTTCTTTGTAGCGTTTTATGAGTAACATATGTTTGCCCCCATGCTTAATAAGGTTTCTGATTTTAAAAAACAATGAATTTTTCACCTTCTATCCTTAGCCAGCTCTCCCAATACTATGACAAGCACATCCTTATCCCCTAAAGATGCAATTTTGCTTTGGAAAGCGCGCACTTTTTCAAAACGGTTGCTGCCGTCAATATTGATAATCTCCCGTAAGTACTTGTGAAAGTCATCTCTGTTCAAGACACTTTTCGCACCGTTATGATAGCTTTCCAAATTGCTGATCAGCAAATTTATATCCGCCGGTTTTTCCGTTTCTCCATCACTGTTGTATCGTATTCTCTGAGAATAGCTGTTTTCCTTTAGTAGTTTAATAGCTCCAGAGATATTATCATGATAAAGAAATGCCATCACCGGGCCGAGATCCTGGAATTCTCTCTCTTTATTCAGATATGTCCGGTAATAGTCCAGAGCCTTTTCCGCCTGGCCTGTTTTTAAATAGAGTTTCCCCATATGATGGTCCCAGAAAATACTTTTGCTCATCTCATCGGCAATTTCCTCATAAAGCTTTATGGCTATCTGATAATTGCCTGCCTGATCATGGGCCCCGGCTGCCTCCTCCACTAAAAACTTATCCCGTTTAATTTGCAGCAGTTGTTCGTAATATCCTACAGCCTTTCGGAGATCAGAAGTTCCTTTCGTCCAGCCATAATTATAAAGACGGGCCAGTGAAAGTAAGGCGTGGGGATTCCGGGGTTTTTCTTTTAGTTCCTTGATATAGGCATTAACAGCCTCAGGGTATTTCCTTTCCATGACCAGTTTATCTCCGGGAGATATAGGGGTAGTCCCCTGTACTTGAATAGACGGATAGTTTCCATTAAGCTGCAGTACATAGCCCTCACTGTCAGAGATGGAACTTCCCTCACGATCCACAGCTTCTATTGCGAAGAAAATTTTTGCCCCTTGATAGAAGCCGCCCAGAATTGCCGAGGGAACGAGTACGTCCCCATCACTCCTATTCACAAAATTCAGCTCCCGCAGTGCCAATCCTTGAGGATTAAACAGATAAGAATTTCCTTTCAGGTCCGAACGGTAAACCCGGGATACATATCCATTGTCCAGTTCCAATGTAATGAGGAGATGATAAGCTTCCGCCTGAGGAACTTCTTCCCACACGATCTTCAACTTTTCACCCGGGCTAAAGGTTTGCTCCCCGGTAGGTTCCAGGATATTTACCTTCGATTGGAATACATATTTCAGCTCCTGAGTTTTTCCTGCTTCAACTGTAAATTCCTCCAGCTCCTTAAATTTTCCCAATCCTGCTAAATCTCCAGGCACTAACTCCAGGACAATAAAGTATCTGCCGGGAACCACTCTGTCAAATTCAAATTTCCCTTGGGCGTCTGTCTTGTATTCAAGCCCCTCAAATTCGCTTATACAGCCATCATATTCTTTTTCATTTATCAGATAAACCAAAACATTGGGCATCGGAGTATTCTCTCGTAAAATTTCCCCTTTGACTTTGCCACTCTGAACCTCCCCACCTGTCTCCATGGAGCGGATGATCTCCAATCTGGACTCACTGTGCCGGTACACCGGCTGTTGACTAAGAGTGGCATTAATATTCTCTTCCTTTTCCGGTCTAAGTCTATTCCACCTTTCTTCCGCTTGTGCTAAAGCATCACGGTAACACTCTTTCGCCTGACCGTAATCCCCGAGACGGAAAAGAACATCACCTTTCCAGGAAAGGAATTCTCCATGATACAGATCCGGATACTTTCTTAAATTTTGTTCAATCAAAGAAAGGGCCTTCTCCAATTTACCTGCTTCCAAATACATATCAACCAGTTTCACGTTGATTTCCGCAATTCTAAAGCCTGGGTCTGCTTCTTCAAAACCATGTGCCGCAATAAGGTAATGTTTTTCCGCCTCCTGGTAATTACTCTGAAAATGGTAAAACTCAGCTAATTTTTCAAAAATATTGTATTTCCACAGCGCTTCTTTTTGGGCTGCCGCTACCTTCTGAAGACAATAAATTACTTCTTTGGGGGGAACAGAGATATATTCTTCGGCCCCACCAGTAATAAACCCCGGCCCAATTATCACCCGTTCTTCCCTCTGCAAGAAACTATCAGTCAAAGCATAAGCCTGCCAACGGGCTTCTACCGTGCCCGGGAAGAAACGGATCAACCGTTCCCTTAAAACAACGACTTTATCCTGGTTACCCGCCTGTTCATATTCTTTTATTACAAAAGCCATCAGCTTGGGGGTGGCAAAATATCCGGTTGCCAAAATTAATCCCAGGATAACTGTCAGGATAACCAATGTTCTATTGGTCACTGAAATCCTTTTCATAGGCGAATAACTCCTTTCCCCTCTTCCAAATCTACACTAAGCTGTTGTACTGCCCCAAAGGGAATACCATCATCACGAAGAATTATCTTCTCCCTCATCTGATGCTTAACTAGATCCTTATTGGAAATGTAAAAGAAGGTTTTGGTATATAAGGCGGTAGCAAAAAACAAGACAATCACGCAAAAGGATACTGCCTTGAGGGAAAAAGATACCGACCTGTTCCACCACCCCTCCATATACCCAAACTGTTTATCTTTAAATATTACCTGTTTTACTTTGTCCCTTGCTTCAGGGGAAAAATAGATGTCTTTTGTTTCTTCCTCCAGACAGCTCTTGATCCGGGTTTTCAAAATATCTTTATCTTCCATCCGCGAAAACCTCCTTACGCAGGGTATTCTCCAAAGCTTTTCTTCCCCTGGAGAGTTTGCTTTTCACAGTTCCTTCCGGCTGTCGCAAAACCCGGGCGATCTCAGGGACCTTTAGTTCTTCGAAATAATGCAGAATGATCACTTCCCGGTAGATCAGGGGCAATTGCATAATAGAAGACCGTATCTTTTTATGCATATCCTTCCTGACCACTTTTTCCTCCGGGGATTCCGTTAACCCATCTTCTTTCTCTTCAATTTTTAAGGGTCTGAAACTAATCTTTGCTTTACGGCTTAAATGATTTCTGCTCAAATTAAGGGCAATTCTATAAAGCCAAGTATAGGCGGAAGAATCACCTCGGAAGGAGTTAACGCTATTGAAAACTCTGACGAAAACTTCCTGTGTAATCTCTTCAGCAACATGATAGTCGTTTACGATCAGATAGACTACCCGGATGATCTTGTCTCCGTAAAGCCTCATCCACTCATCGACTTTTTGCCAGCTGGAGTTTACCAACATCCCCTCTCCTTCCCACATTCTTTAGACCAATAAAGATTGGTAAGGGTTGCATAATTAAAAAAAATATTTTAAAAATGGAAAAGGGCACAAGGGAACAATTTGGCATCTGATCGTTCCTTTTTTTTAGAATTAGTATAGGGGATTGGCTATGGGAAGCTATGGATGGCCAGGCATGCTAACATATTTTACCGGGACCGAAGTGCCGCACTAAAAAAAGCAAACTATTTCCTCCTTCAGCGTTACATAGGCTCTCGGCATTCGCCGAGTTAAATGCCACAAGGCTTTGCTTGAACCATCAATATTAAGTTGGTTATTTTTTTAACAGAAGCCGTTAGGCTTCTTTGGCATGCTTTTTTTAGATTGGTTATTTGTATACTAATTTAATGCGTAACAAGTCGGCAAGAGCACCTTTGCAGGAGCCGGGTGGGGGAATATAAAAAATAAAAGGGCCAAGACACAGCTGCGATTGCAACTGCATTTTAGCCTTCATGGCAAAATTACAAATATTGACAATTGTCCTGCAATATAAATTACAAATCAACATAGCGTTCATTTTTCATACGGGTCCGTACCTGAATGAAGCGTTTCTAACGGATATATTCCATCGTAGATATAGCATTATCTATATTTGATGTCAACATAAGGTGGGAACGTATTGTCGTTCTGTGATAATGTCATTTTGCTCCAGTTGCTTTATTTAAGTTAAGGCTACTTGATTCGTTTTAAAATAAATTCTTCGTGTTTCCTGACTTGGGCTTCTATACGGGTTAGTTGTTCAGTATTTTGTTTGTGGCCTTCAAGGAGGGTGTTGATTTTGGGTTCGATTTCGTTTTCGACACGTACTGCCAGCTTGGTTAACTTGGTGTCAATTCCGTTTGTGTTGGATTTTACGGCCATTACTTCTGTTGCTAGTATGTCTTGGGATTTTTCGAACCTGTCCATACGGGTTTCCGTACGAGTTTGGCCTTTTTCAAGATTGCCAATGCGTGTTTCCATACGGACTTGGCCTTCCTCAAGGTTACCAATGCGTGTTTCCATACGGACTTGGCCTTCTTTTAGGGCTTGGAGTTCGTCAGTAATGGTTTCAAACCGTTGGTCAATGGCCTGAAACTGTTTGTTCATGACTTGGAATTGCTGGAGCACTAATTCTTGGAATTTATCGTTATCCATGATTATCCGCTCCTTTCGCTTGAAGATATGATGTGCTTACGGGTATACAGTAGCCCAATGCCTTGAACAGATTTCGGCATTCCGGCCGGTAAAATGCTGGCTGTGTCCGAACAACAGCAACAGTAAAATTCCATTAGATAATTTTAGCATATAATCAGGAAAATGTAACGGCTCGGCAGGTTTAGAAAAAAGCCGAACGGAGGGGTGTGGAGCTTTGTAGGTCCTTTAATCAAAGGACCGGGCTGTTATTTTAATTAGACGGTTGGGTGAAGATAGAGTCGCTTTTGCCCGGACAGACATTTCCCGGAACTGTACGAGGGGACAACGGAATTGCCTGAAGCGTATTTTTTTGTGTTTTAAAAAGATTTGATTGTCAAACTAATTTACATGTGTTATCATAATATTTGAAAATCAAACCATAATATTTTCTTACAATAATAAAATCAAAGGAGTTGTGAACATGAAATTTGTTGAAGAAATAACCGATGAACTGTTGTATTTTTTTAACGGCTTTACTTCCTGGGAGAGTTCGGTAATACGCAGCAGCGACCTGTCGGTTTCCGAGGCCCACGCTATTGAAGTGCTGGGGCAGTACGGGCAAATGAACATGAAGAGTCTGGCTCAAAAATTGGGTGTAACCACTGGAACCACCACGGTAACGGTGGACAGGCTGGAGAAAAAGGACTATGCCAGGCGGGAATTAAGCAGTGAGGACAGGCGGGTGAACCTAATTGTTTTGACGGACAAGGGTATGCAAGCATTTAAGGAACATCACCAATACCATCTTTGCTTGACTGAACAAATGCTTTCCCCTCTTTCCGATGCTGAAATCGAACAAATGCTTAATATTCTCAAAAAAATTAATGCCGAAACTTTTTGATGCTTTTGCATTGCTGAAAGGGGAGTAACCAGATGATCGGCAGATATGCTGGTGTTAATAAATACCGCGAATTACTGCAAATGAAAGAGTTTTATATGGTGCTGTCGGGCAGTTTGCTTATTATAACCGGTTATTGGCTTGGTGAAGGGGATTATCCGGTTCCGGCCGATATATTATCGCTGCTGGCCTTGGCGGTTCTGGGGGGGCCGATTATTGCAGGGGCGCTTAAAGGGCTGCTGAAAAGAGAGCTTAATGTTGATGAATTGGTCAGTCTGGCTATGATGGCCTCGGTGTTGATTGGGGAGTATTTGTCTGCGGCGGCGGTGGCCCTGGTTATGGTTTTGGGCTCATTAATGGAAGAGTTTACGGCTCAAAAAGCACGTTCCGCCATTGATGCTTTGATTCGGCTAAATCCCGAGCAAGCCACTGTAATTCGGGACGATGCCGAGGTTTTGGTGCCGGTGCGGGAAATTCGGTTGGGAGATATGGCGATAATTCGCCCGGGGGAAAAAATACCTGTTGACGGCAGGGTCATCCGCGGCAGTGCGTCTATTAATCAGGCTTCCCTAACCGGGGAGTCTTTGCCCGTGGATAAGTTAACGGGGGATGATGTTTATGCGGGATCTGTCAGCTATTCCGGAATGATAGTGGTGGAAGTAAGCAAGGTAGGCGGGGAGACGACCCTGGGGAAACTGATTCAGTTGGTCCGGGATGCTGAAAGTCAAAAAGCGCCTGCCCTGCGGGTTACGGATCATTACGCTAAATACTTTACCCCCTTTATTATAGCTATTAGTTTTGCTGTTTATTTTTTTACCGGGGATTTGCACCGGGCTATTACAGTGCTTATCGTAGGCTGCCCCTGCGCCTTCATTATGTCGGCCCCCACGGCTATCGTAGCGGCATTGGGCAATGCTTCCAAAAACGGTATGCTGGTTAAAGGAGGCGTATTTTTAGAGGAACTTGCCGGGGTTGATGCCGTTGTTTTTGATAAGACCGGCACCTTAACCGCCGGGAACATGGCGATTAGCGGTATTAAACCTTTAAACGGGGTTGCGGAGGATTATGTTCTCTCCGTGGCGGCTGCGGCGGAAAAATATTCGGAACATCCTCTGGCCCGGGCCGTACTGAAGGCTGTAGAGCAAAGAGGGCTTGTTGCGGCTGAGCCGAAATCATTTAATAACATTCCCGGCTTGGGTGTGGAAGCAGTGGTTGACGGTAAAAAAGTCGTTGTGGGTTCTTTAAGGTCCGAACAGAAGTCGGCGGAAGGGGTTTTAAATGCAGCAAATATTAACCCGGGGGTTAAAACTCTTGTGGTAACGGAGAACAATTCAGTGATCGGGGAAATATATATTATAGACAGTATACGCCCCGGGGTCAAAGGGCTAATTAAAGCTTTGCGGGAATCCGGCCTTAAGAAAATCCAAATGCTGACCGGTGACGGTGTTGAAGTGGCGGCTCATGTCGCCGGGGCATGCGGAATAGAGGAGTACCGGGCCGAGCTTTTGCCCGAGCAAAAGCTTAAGCATATTAAAGAGCTTCAGAAATCCGGCTATAAGGTAGCTATGGTTGGTGACGGTATCAACGACGCCCCGTCTTTGGCCGCTGCGGATATTGGCATAGCCATGGGTGTCATGGGGACGGATGTGGCTATGGAAGCGGCGGATGTCGCTTTGATGGGGGATAATCTGGACAGGCTGCCGTATCTTTTGCGGTTGGCCTGTTCCACTATGAAAACTATTAATTATAATATTGCTTTTGCCGTATTATTTAACTTACTTGCTCTGCTGGCCTCAGGAGCCGGTTTATTAACTCCGGTAATGGGGGCGGTCGCTCATAATATCGGGTCGATACTGGTAGTGTTAAACTCGGCCCGGCTGATAAAGTTTCAAACAGGGAAACGGGATATAGCCGCACCGGGAGTGATGGTAAAACCTTGGCAGCACAGCAGAGGATAAATGTATCGTTGAATTATCTGTAAAAACATTTTTAAATATTGTCAGACAACAAAAAAACTATTGACCTGTGGTGGGAATATGCTAGAATATATAGAAAGTAATCTGTTAAAAGTAATGAAGGGGAAAAGTAGACGGAAAACAGCTTTGCAGGGAGGAAGCGCCATGGACTGCGAGCGTTTCTAAGGTATGATTCGTTGAAGTTCTCCCCCGAACTGCCGGGTTGAAACCAATTGTAAGTAGGCTCGGACGGAAACTTCCACCGTTAAAAGGAAGGGGGTATAAGGAATATTTCCCGTACCCTGCTATGGAGTGGGTCTTTTAAGACCAACAAGGGTGGTACCGCGAACTACTTTTCGTCCCTTCGAGGATGAGAAGTTTTTTTATTTATGGACGCCTTTAAGCAGGGGGGTATTTTCCCGTACCTTTGGAGAGGGTTATTTATAATAACCAATTGGGGTGGTACCGCGGAAGGCCACAGCTTTCGTCCCTGCGAAAGCTGTGGCCTTTTTATTTTATTTTAGAAATCTATTCTCGGCTATATATGGCCGGAGTAGAGGAACGAAGTGCTGAAAATGGCGCATGTAAACTGCTGAAAGGAAACTGATTGAACGTGTATTGATTAGTTGGTGCGGAGGTGATAAATAAATACGTTTTCCGGGAGCAGATATTGCTTGACGGCAAATGTTTATTATCTATCCTGAAAAAGCTTGGTTATTTTGTTCCGGTATATTTTGCAACTGTTATTGCGAGCGCAGCGAAGCAATCCGGACCCCGAAGAGGGTCCGCCAAAGAAATGCGGGCTGCGAAGCGGAGATTGCTTCGTCGCTTCGCTTCTCGCAATGACGGATTTTAAACGGCACAGATTTTATGCATAGCAATGACGGACTTAAACTATATTTGTATTTTTTGGGGCGACGCGTTGGAGCGGTATGGTTATCTATTTAAATTTCCAAGGGGGGAAACCGGTTGAAAAAAACTATAAACTTAAAAAGCTTTAATATAGTGCTGGCTGCAGTTCTAGTTCTAGGTATATTGACGAGCGGGTGTGCTTCCGATAAAGATTCCGCAGGTCAGCAAGGCGCGGATGGGAAAGAGGCTTATAAAATAGGGGCTGTTCTTGAAGTCAGCGGTAATTCTTCATCACTCGGTGTGCCGGAGCGGGATACTTTACAGATGCTGGTTGATAATTTAAACGCCGCTGGCGGTATTGACGGTCATCCGGTGGACTTAACTATTCTGGACTGCAAAAGCGACGAAACCGAGGCGGTGCTGGCAGTTAAAACTTTAATTGAGAAAGATGTTCTGGCTGTACTAGGCTGTGCATCCAGCGGTCCGTCAATGGCCATGATAAATACGGTGCAAAAAGAAAAAGTGCCCATGATATCAATGGCGGCGGCCAGCAGTATAGTTGAACCGGTTTCCGATCGTCACTGGGTTTTTAAAACCGCCCAGAGTGATATAGTAACGGTCAGCAATATTATTAGTTATCTGCAGGAAAAAGGTTTAACCAAAGTGGCTTTCCTATATATGAACAATGCCTACGGTGACGGGGGCAAAAAGGCATTCACCGCGGCGGCCGAAGAAAACAACATCGAAGTTGTGGTTGAAGAAAAGTTCGAGGCCAGTGATAAAGACATGACTCCGCAGTTAACCAGGGTCAAGGCCAGCCGGGCGCAGGCCACGGTGGTCTGGGCCATTCCGCCTTCGGCTTCGATACTAACTAAAAATTACAGGGATTTGGGAATTGCCGCTCCGCTTATACACAGTCACGGCGTGGGCAACCAAAAATTCATTGAGCTGGCCGGGAGTGCGGCCGACGGGGTAATCCTGCCCATTGGCAAGTTGACCGTGGCGCGGCAAATCCCGGACAGCGATCCGCAAAAAACGGTGCTCCAAGGCTATATAGATGATTTTACCGGTAAGTATAATAATATGCCTGATTCCTTCGGAGGCTACGCCTGGGATGCCTTTTATCTGCTGGTTAACGCTATTGAAAAAGCCGGCCCCGACCGCGCGGCCGTTCGGGATGCGCTTGAGCACACGCAGGGATTTATCGGTATATCGGGTGTCTTTAATATATCTCCCGGGGACCATAACGGCCTGGATAAAGAATCCATGGTCATGGTGCAAGTTGAAGACGGCCGGTGGAAGCTATTGGACTAAACTATATTTTCATTTATAGTGCTGCGTTTAAAGACATGGCTGTCAATTAAAGGAATAATCACAGTGAAATCAATGAATTAATGGGGTGTTAGCTTTGCATATGTCGGATCAGCTCCTGCAGCTTTTGTTCACCGGGCTCACTCTGGGAAGCATATATGCTTTAATTGCTCTGGCGCTGGTAACCACCTTTAATCTAACCGGTGTTTTAAACCTGGCCCAGGGTGAGTTTGTAGCCATCGGAGCTTTGCTGGCTATCAGTATATATTCATCCGGAATGCCTATGCCGGCTGCTTTTGCCATAACGGTGCTGCTGGTGGCTGTGCTGGGGGGGGTGCTTGAACGGTCGGCCATCCACACGGCGCGCCGGGCGTCGGGGCTTACCTTGATTATTATTACCATTGGGTTGGCCATTTCTCTGCGCGGCCTGGCACTTTTAGCCTGGGGTACCGAGACATATTCATTGCCCGCCTTTTCCGGGGGCGGTCCCCTGTTTATTCAGGGGGCTGCCATAACTCCCCAGAGCTTGTGGGTTTTCGGGCTTGTCGCGGTAACCCTGGCCGGTTTGTACGCCTTTTTTGAGCTTACCTACTGGGGTAAAGCAGTCAAGGCATCTATGATCAACCGCACGGCGGCCCGGCTGGTGGGTATCAATCCCAATACCGTATCTTTCCTGGCCTTCGTAACCAGCGGGGCACTGGGCGCGGCGGCGGGAATATTCATCGCGCCAATTACTATGACTACCTATGATATGGGTTTTATGCTCGGAGTAAAGGGGTTCGTGGCCGCGATTATCGGAGGCTTGGGTAATGTCGGCGGCGCTGTGCTGGGGGGGCTGCTGCTTGGCGTTTTAGAATCCTACAGTGCCGGGCTGATTTCCTCCGGCTCCAAGGATGCCATCACCATAATCATTTTGCTGGCTGTTCTATTAATTAAGCCCGAGGGCATCATTGGTTCTTTCAGGCAGCGCAAAATTTAAGTTTAAGATAAATTCTGCAGTCCACAAGCGAATAATGGCGTTCATATGGAATAAAAGTTTTACAGCGTTATATTGGCGCTCTTGCCGACGCAGCCCAAAAGAGGTGAAGTGAATATGCGGGATAAAAGTAAAAAATATTTCTGGCCGGTGGCCGCACTGCTTTTTTTAACCGTTCCTTTGTTCATTGAAAGCAATTACATTCTCAGCACTCTTATTATCATTGGCATTTACGCCATTCTCGTACAGGGACTGGGCATTTTAATGGGCTATGCCGGGCAGGTATCCTTCGGCCACGCCGCCTTTTTCGGCTTGGGGGCTTACACGGCAGCCATCCTGACCACACGCTTTAATTGGTATACAATTCCGGCTCTGGTGGCTGCGGCGTTATTGCCGGGTATAGTTGCCGCCATAATCGGGCGGCCAACACTTAAACTGCGTGAACTGTATCTTGCCATGGCCACCCTTGGCTTTGGTATACTGGTACATATAGCTTTTAACGAGGGCGGGGAGTTAACCGGTGGCCCGTCCGGATTGTCCGGGATTCCCTACTTTTCTTTGGGAGGATTGACCTTTGACAGTGACGTTAAGTTCTTTTATCTGGTTTGGACTACTTTATTTCTGCTTTTAATCGGCGTAAGCAACCTGGTGCGCTCGCGGGTGGGCAGAGCGCTGCGCGCGATAAGTGAAAGTGAACATGCCGCGGAGAATGCCGGTATAGACACGGCCGGGCTAAAACTGCAATCCTTTATATTCAGTGCCCTGCTGGCCGGTTTGGCCGGTGGACTTTACGCGTTTTATATAACTTTTATCAGTCCGTCGCCTTTTAGCTTTCATGCTTCGGTGCAGTTTGTACTGATGGCTGTCGTGGGCGGGCTGGGTACTCTCATTGGACCTTTGCTCGGGGCGGCGTTGGTGGTCACTCTGGGCGAGGTGCTGCGCTGGGCGATCCCATTGGCAATTCCCGGGGCGGGCGGGGAATATCAAATTATCTTTTTTGGCTTGATATTGGTCATATTGATGGTCTTTCAGCCCGGGGGGCTTGGCGCGTTGGGCAAATTGCTTGCATCTTCAAAAAAACTGCCCGACAGGGGCGCCGGTGCGAAGGTATCGGAGGGTTAGGTCTTTGGTATATCTTATATTGGCGCCGGTTTAAGTGCCGGTGTGGTGGTAGTAAGCCGGAAAGGGGGCGGACGAATTGCTTTTAAACGTAAGCGGTATAACAAAATCTTTCGGCGGTATTACCGCGGCTGTGAATGTTGGGTTTGGGGTAAGCGAGGGAAGTATTTCTGCCTTGATCGGTCCGAACGGCGCAGGCAAGACTACTATTTTCAACCTGATTACCGGTACGCTAAAGCCTGAAAAGGGCGCCATCAGTTTAGACGGTAAACATTTGGTGGGCCTCAAACCATACCAAATTGCTGAAGCCGGCGTGACCAGGACATTTCAAAATCTGCAGTTGTTCGGTGATATGACCGTGCTGGAAAATGTGATTACCGGCGCTTATTTAAAAGGTGGAACGGGCTTTATTAAATCTTTATTCTGCCGGCCCGGCAAAAGCAGAGAGGACCGGATGATTAAAGATGAAGCTACTAATCTGCTGGAGGAAGTCGGACTTGGGGAGGCCGCCGGTTTATCCGCGGCGACGCTGCCTTTCGGGCAGCAAAGGCTTTTGGAAATAGCCAGGGCGCTGGCTTCCGGTCCCCGCCTGCTATTGCTTGATGAACCGGCGGCCGGGCTAAACAGCGCGGAAACCAAAGTGCTGGCGGCCTATTTAAAGAGGCTCCGGGAAAAAGGCCTGACTATGATGCTTATAGAGCACGACATGGATACGGTTATGGAAGTGGCCGACCATGTTGTGGTATTGAATTTTGGTGAAGTAATTGCGGAAGGGACGCCACATGAGATTCAGGCCAACCCGGAAGTAATTAAAGCTTATCTCGGGGAGGATGATCGGGTTGCTTAAAATAAAGGGGCTGAATGTATATCACGGTCACGTGCAAGCGGTTCGGGATCTTTCCCTGCATGTGGAAAAGGGTGAACTGCTGGCCATTATCGGTGTTAACGGAGCCGGTAAAAGCACACTGCTGGAAACGCTGGCGGGTTTGCACAGGCCTGCCGGGGGAGATATATACCTAAAAGGAAAATCCATTGCCGGAAAGCCGCCCGAATATATCGTCAGGCGGGGCATCAGCCTGGTGCCTGAGCGGAGGGAAATTTTCCATTCCCTGACCGTGCTGGATAATCTGATGCTGGGCGCTTATCACCGGTACCGCAGTGATAAAAAAGCAATTGCCGGTGATATTGGCGAGATACTGGAGCTCTTTCCGGCGCTTGCAGGCCGGGAACGAGATTACGCGGGAGGGTTAAGCGGTGGCCTGCAGCAAATGCTTGCTATAGGCAGGGGCCTGATGGCCCGCCCCGAACTATTGCTCCTGGATGAACCATCCATCGGCCTGGCGCCCCTGGTGGTGCGTGAAATAATGGCTTCCCTGACCCGGCTCAAAGATGCCGGTGTCACTATTATCCTGGTGGAACAAAATACGCAATACGCGGTAAAAATGGCTGACCATGTTCTGGTTATGGAACGGGGCCGGATTACCCTCAGCGGCAGTTCGGAGGAGATAATGTCCGACTCGCAGGTGCAACAGGCTTACCTCGGCCGCTCTATAAGGAAGCAGGGGGACGGTTCTCTTGCCTCCCTCTGCGTTTGAAGCAAGGGGATAGTTCTCTTGCTTTGTTTCGCGCTTTTACGACCAAATTAGCAAATGTTCTTTAAAATTTATCTTTTACACAAGATACTTGGAGAAAGTTAAACAGGAAAATGGCGGGCGGGAGAAGAATTATTTTGCGTTGGCACATTCAAGGCCTGCGTTACCCGCGTTTACTTAATAAAATAAAGGGGAGAAATGATCATGTACTGGAACCGCGAATACGAAACCATGTCCCGCGATGAATTGGCTGAATTACAGCTAAAAAGACTGCGGGCCTCCGTGGCAAGAACCTACCAAAATGTGCCGTTTTACAGGCAATCTTTTGCGAAAAAAGGTGTGACGCCTGATGACTTGCGCTCTCTGGATGACCTGCGCAAACTGCCTTTTACCATAAAGCATGATTTGCGGGACAATTATCCGTTTGGCCTTTTTGCCGTACCTCGGGAAGAAGTGGTGCGGCTGCACGCTTCATCCGGCACAACCGGTAAGCCGATCGTCGTGGGCTATACCCAAAATGATATACATACCTGGTCGGACCTAATAGCCAGAGCGCTGGTTATGGCCGGAGGCACTAAAAGTGATGTAGTGCAAGTTGGCTATGGATACGGACTCTTTACCGGGGGATTGGGAGCCCATTACGGCGCCGAACGGCTGGGAGCCACGGTGGTTCCCGCCTCAGGCGGCAACACCGGCAGGCAGCTCATGTTAATGCAGGATTTCGGCACTACCATGTTGGCCTGTACGCCTTCTTACGCCTTATATCTTGCTGAAGAGGGCGCGAACCGGGGGATTGACTTTACCAAGCTTCCTTTAAAGGCGGGGGTTTTTGGGGCTGAACCGTGGTCGGAACGCATGAGGCAGCAGCTGGAGCAAAAGCTTGATATTATTGCGCTGGATATTTACGGGCTCAGTGAAGTAATGGGGCCCGGGGTAGCCATGGAATGTCAAGCCCAACAAGGTATGCACATTTTTGAAGATCATTTCATTGCCGAGGTGATTGACCCTGAAACTGAGGAACCTCTTCCCTATGGTAAGCCGGGTGAACTGGTGATCACATCATTAACCAAGGAAGCCTTCCCGGTGATTCGCTACCGAACCAGGGACATAACGGTCCTTAATCCGGAACCCTGCCCGTGCGGGCGCACCCATGTGCGTATGCAGCGGGTAACCGGCCGTACCGATGATATGTTAATTATCAGGGGAGTCAATGTATTCCCGTCCCAAATTGAAAGCGTGCTGTTGGAATTTGGCGAAACCGAGCCTCATTATCTGCTGGTGGTGGACCGGAAAGGCACCATGGATGACCTGGAGATCTGGGTGGAGCTGTCATCCGAGATGTTTAACGATAAGGTGCGCCAGCTGGAAAACTTGGAGCGCAGGCTTTACTCGCGAATTAACAGCGTGCTGGGTATTTCCGCGCGTATCAAGCTGGTGGAACCGCGGACTATTCCGCGCAGCGAAGGCAAAGCCAAGCGGGTCGTAGATAAGCGGGAGATTTAGCAAGTACCGCTCTGTCATTGCCATGTATAGAACATGTGATGTTTGAAAGCCCGTCATTGCTATGAATAAAACCTGCGAATGCCTGGAGTGTGTCATTGCGAGGAGCGAGCGACGTGGCAATCTCCGTTTTGCAGCCCGCATTTCTTTGCTGGAGCCGCTTTGGAGTTTGGGATTGCTTCGCTTGCGCTCGCGATGACATTAGCCGGCAATGACATATATTCGTTTATGGTGGTGCGTGCGACGCGTGATAATGGCGAGATTGTTAGCGGCGTAATTTGTATTTTAGCAAGCAGAGTGCCGGGTGGGAAGATGTACGGTCTCTGTAAGTTGTTAATGGAGTAGGTTGCAATAATAAGGAAGCAAACTATACTCCCGGCGTTCTTTGGACTCCGGGAGTATAGTTTTAATTTAAAAAATATGACCTTTGTCAAAATGTCCAAACAACTCCTCGTAATTGCGCATACTAATCTGCCTTCCTTGCCGGGTCAGCTTAATAAAATTGCCGTCAAAGCAAAGACAACCTTTTTTTTGCAAACCCAAAACAATCTTTCGGGCAAAAGCTTCACTCCAGTGCAAATGAAGCTGCTCCAGGCGGGTCCCGGCTTCCCGTGCTTTTTGATCCTCTGCTTCGCGGTTGTAAAGATGCAAAAGCAGGGTTTGCCGGGCAAATTCAGTTCTCTGCAGCTTGCGCCGGCGCAGGACACTGACCAAACCGCGCTGCGGAGCAAAAATGAAAGCCAGGCAGAAAACCACTCCGGTAACCACCGCCATACTGCCGGCAATGGAAGCGTCCAGGAAGGCTGCCGTTTGATAACCCAAAATACCGTTTACGGCCCCGGCAGTTCCGCTTAGAATCAGCATTTGTTTCAGATCATCCGTCAACAGATAAGCCGTTACCGGCGGGCCGATCATAAAGGCCACAACCAGGACCGAACCGACGGCTTCAAAAGCGCCCACGGCCGTTAGTGAGATCATGGTCATCAGGCCGTAATGCACCAGGACCGGAGAGAAACCCAAAACGGCGGCCAGCATGGGATCAAAGGTGACAAGTTTAAATTCTTTGAAAAAAACCACAATCACCAGCAAGTTTAACAGCAGAATAACGCCGCTGGTGTAAATAGCCCTGGCGCCAAGATCCATGCCGGAGACAACCAGGCGATCAAAAGGAGCAAAAGCCAGTTCGCCCAACAGTACCGCATCAGTGTCCAAATGCACCGAACCGGCGTAACGGGTAATCAGAATAATAGCCACGCTGAATAAAAGTGGGAAGACAATGCCAATAGCGGCATCCTCGGATAAAAGCCGGGTGCGGTTGAGGGTTTCCGTCAGCCAGACCGTGATAACACCCATCAGGGCGGCCCCCATGATTAAGAGGGGGGAGGAAAGGTCATTGGTCAGGAAGAAGGCCAGCACGATGCCCAGTAAGATAGTGTGGGTAATGGAATCGGACATCATGGACATCCCGCGCAGGACCAAAAAAACGCCGGGCAGGGAACAAGCAACGGCTGTAAGCGTGGCAATCAGTTGTATTTCAAATTGCGGAGACATCGGATTTACCTCCATTTGCTTTAAGCGTAAGTCTGGTTTGTCTGTGCCGGTACAGCCGGCCGACCATTCCCCGCCCCGGGGCAAACAAAAGGCTGACCAGAACGATTAGGCTGACGATAATTACAATGCAGGGACCTGTAGGCAGCTTGGGTACCAGAGAGCTGGCGATCGTGCCGGCAACGCCGGAGAGCGCTCCAAAAACGGCGGCCAGCAGTACCATCATTGCCAGTTTATCCGTCCACTGGCGTGCGGCCACAGCCGGAGCAATCAACATGGCACTCATCAGAATAACCCCTACCGTCTGCAGACCGATAATGATGGTCAGCACAATCATGAAAGAAAGCAGCAGGTTGAGTTTACGGGGCGAGAAGCCGATACTTCGGGCAAAATCGCTGTCAAAAGTAAAGAGTTTGAACTCTTTCCAGAAAATAATCACCAGAATCAGGAGAACTATGCCGCAAACCAGCATCAGGACCACGTCCCGCTGTAAAAGAGTCGCGGCCTGCCCGAAAATAAAGCGTTTTAAACCGGCTTGGTTGGAATCGGGGATCTTCTGGACATGGGTTAACAAAACCATGCCCAGTCCAAAGAACACCGACAAGACCAGAGCCAGCGCGCTATCAAATTTAATACGCGAGTGTTTAACGATTTGGATAATAAACAAGGTGGCCAGCAGCCCGGACAACAGGGCGCCGAACAAAAGAAATTCTGTATTTTTACTGCCGGTCAGGACAAAAGCCAGTACAACTCCCGGCAGTGCGGCATGGGAGACACCGTCGCCCAGGAGACTCTGCTTTCTGAGCACGGCGAAACTCCCCATAATACCGCTGATGATGCCTAAAATAGCTGAACCCAAAGCGACGGTTTGAAAGGTATAATCGGTTAATAATATTATGCATGCATCCATTGCTCATACGCCGCCTTTCAATAGTGAGCCGCTGCTGTGATACACTCTTTTTAGATTTTCTTCATGGAAGACCTCGGCGACCGGTCCGCTGGTAACTACGCGCAGATTGATCAGGGTTACCCAGTCAAAATAGTCGGCCACGGTTTGCAGGTCATGATGGACTACCACCACTGTTTTACCCTGGGCTTTAAGCTCTTTAAGCAGTAAAACAATAGCCTTTTCCGTTTGCGCATCCACGCCCTTGAACGGTTCATCCATAAAATAGATCTCGGCTTCCTGCACCAGTGCTCTGGCCAGAAAGACCCGCTGCTGCTGACCGCCGGAGAGCCGGCTGATTTGGCGGGCGGCAAACTCTTCCATGCCTACTTTTTGCAAGGTTTGTCTGGCAATTGCTACATCTTTCTTACCGGGACGTTTCACCCAGCCCAGCAGGCCGTAGCGGCCCATTAGAACCACATCCAGCACGGTGGCGGGAAAATCCCAGTCTACACTGCCGCTTTGCGGTACATAACCAATTTTGTTTTTCTTCTTGGGTGAGCCATCCGCTCTCTCCGGCAGGAAACGGATGACACCGGAAACAGAGGTAAGCAGATTGAGCATGGCTTTAATAAGGGTGGTTTTGCCGGCACCGTTGGGACCGACGATGGCCATCAGCCGGCCTTTGGGAATTTTCAGGTCAACATCCCACAAAACAGGTTTGGCATCATAGGCAACGGTTAAATCCTCTATCTCAACGACATAGTCCAGTGTTGTTTTGGTGTCCATGCAGCTACCTCCCGCTTTATTTTAAGGCATCGACGATGGTATCGATATTGGCCTTGCAAGTAAGGATATAGGTTCCGGCTCCTGAATTCTCTCCGCCCAGGGAGTCGGAATACAGCTCGCCACCGATTGCTGTATCAAAGCCCTTGGCTTTTACCGCCGCCCGCAGGGCCTCAATCGTTTTGGGGGGTACCGAGGACTCTACAAAAATGGCTTTAATCTTTCTTGTAGTGATAAAATCGGCCAGGCTGCTCACATCGGACGTACCGGCTTCGGAATCCGTGCTGATGCCTTGCAAACCTCTGACTTCAAACCCGTAGGCTTTACCAAAGTAATTAAAGGCGTCATGAGCGGTGACCAGCACCCGCTGTCCCTCCGGCACCTCCGCCGCCCGTTCCCTGATATAGTTATCCAGCTCATCCAGCTCCGTTAAGTAACGTTCAAGATTTGACAGATAGATCTCTGCATGAGCGGCATCAATTTCAGTCAGGCCTTGGGCCAGCACTCCGGCTGCATCCTGCCATAGTGTCACGTCAAACCAGATATGGGGGTCGTGGACATCGGGGTCATCTTCCGCACGCAAAAGCTTTGCTTCCTCCAGCCCATCTTCAATGCAGATGACCGCGCTGCCTTGAGTTTTAAGGGATTCGAAAATGTCACCCATTTTCCCTTCCAGGTGCAGGCCGTTATAGACTACAACATCGGCATCCTGCATCAAAGTCACGTCGCCCGCGCTGGCCTGGTAGAGATGGGGGTCGATTCCCGGTCCCATTAAGCCGTTAATCTTGACATATTCTCCGCCGATGACTTTAGTTAAATCGGCCAGCATGGTTGTGGTGGCAACTATGTTTAACCTTACCTCATCTGCCGTGGAATGCGTGGGGTTCTCCCGTTGTGTCCGGGGCTGGACACATCCCGCCGATATAAACAGTCCTGCCGCCAAAATCACCAGGATTAATTTTATTTTGGAAAACACCGTTAATCTCTCCTCACATATTTAAGGTTTCACATTTTTTATCCAATTCCAGGACTTCCGCTTATTCACTCACCTCCTTGCCGGCTCTTTTGTGATAGGGGCGGGTAAACCGTTTTCCCCTGGCTAATATATGATGCTTAAATTAAAAGTGTTACGAATATAATGGAATAGTTAATAAGGTTATTAAAAAGCAAGGAGCCGATGGTATGGGTAACGATACAGACTTGGAATTTCGGACCGTAAGGGGATATCAACTCATTAAGCAACAAGAAGGACAACTTACCCCGGCTTTGGAAGATTATTTGGAAATGGCCTACAGGCTTTGCCTGCAGCATGGCTATACACGCGTGGGTATTATTTCCGGAGAACTGCATGTCAAGCCTTCGTCCGCTTCTAAGATGATTTCCAGGCTGGTTAACCTCGGGTATTTGGCATACGACCGTCATGAAAGTATTCTTTTAACAAAGAAAGGACAGGAAAGCGGTGCTTATCTTCTTGAGCGCCATAACACGGTGGAAGAGTTTTTACAACTGATTGGCTGTGAAAATGCGCTGGAAGAAACGGAACTGATCGAGCATTCTTTAAGTCCGGCAACCGTTTGCCGGTTGAATACTTTGCTGGGATTCTTTAAAAGTGAGAGTTGTATCCGAAAAAGATATGAAGAATTAAAAAATAAGCAAAGGGGTACCGATAATTTTTAATCAATAAATTACATTTGTGGTAATGTTGACACCATGACTTAATTATGCTATGTTCATTACATTAACGGTTTAATTTAACTTAAATTGCATAAGTATGGATAAACAGGTGTTTTACCGGAAGGGTAAAACTTAAAAGGGAAGCCGGTGTAAATCCGGCGCGGTCCCCGCCACTGTAATGGGGAGAAATCTTACACAGAGTCACTGTTCAGCATTTTTGCAAAATGAGTGCGGATGGGAAGACGTAAGGTTTCCATGAACCTGAGCCAGGAGACCTGTCTGTTTGTTCGGTACCGAAAGCGCCTACGGGTAGATAGGGGTATGTGTATTTTTTATGGCTTTCACCATAGTAGATACCGATTAAACCCGACCTGCGCAGGTCGGGTTTTTTTAATGCTATATCCAATAGGTAGGAGGTAGCTTTTTGTTAGAAGAAATAACCTGTTTTAAAAAACAAGTTTCCATTCCGGGAATCAATTTTTATATTCACGGCAATAACACATTTCTCATTGCGTCGGACAACCCGTTAAAAGTGCTGAGTTCCGCCGTGCTGGGGGCGGATCTTCACCAGGCCAGATACATTATTAACCATACTGTGGACAAAGACTATAACGGCAGTAATCCCGAACGGGACTTGTCAAAAGTAGCCGCGGGCTTGGGGCTGGGAAAAGAGGTCTTGGGTATGATGACGGCTGTTAGTATCACCCATACCTTTCTAAGTCACGTTAATCATCGGGGACTTTCCGTGGCCACTTTTTGCACGGCGGGGATAGGTAATCCGGGCGTAGCCGGTTTGCCTATCGGTAAAGTAACCAACCGACAAAAATACGGAACCATCAATCTTATTTTGTTAATTGACGGAAATCTTACCGCCTCCGCCATGGTTAACGCCGTAATAACCGCCACGGAGGCTAAAACAAGGGCTTTATTCAAGGCAAATGTCTGCCTGCCCGATGGCGAACTGGTTACAGGCACTACCACAGATGCGCTGGTCATCGCCTGCACCGGCAAAGGGCAAGCCCTGTCTTATGCCGGCACGGCCACAGATTTGGGATATTATATCGGACGGACTACCTCCGAAGCTATTTTCCAGGGTGTGGCCAACTATATCTCACTGTCCGGCGCCGGGGAATATATCATTAAGAATAAGGGCCATTTGGTAAATTAATTTTTGAATAAAGAAGCGAATCCCGCTTGCTTTTTTTTCAGGATAGGTTGGGGAGAATAAAAGGGGTGCTGATAAATTGTTTAAGAAGTTAACTATTGTTTTAATTTTACTGCTGGCAGTGCTTTCCATGGCTGCTTGTGCGGACAAGGATACTAAAGTGGTTACCAATCTGCCGGAACAGGTGGAAGAACAATCCGTAACGCTAGATGACAGTAAGGAACAGCCGGACGACAGTAAAGAGAAAAATCCCAAAGCGGCGGCCGAAAATTCCGGAAAAACCGCTGCGGCGAAGGATAAGAAAAACGTTGCGAACGCCGGGGCCTCCGACAAAGAACCGGCGGCGGCCGAAAATAAGAAACCGACCCCAAAACAAGCCGGTGTGGCCGTGGACCGGGAAACATACAAAGGCTACAAGGGCCCGGTACAGGGAGAAATTAAATATAAGGAAGGTACTCCGGCAGATACAAATTCCAGTTCTTATAAGGCTGCCGGAGATATTGAAAGTCCTTACCACGTAAATTTAACCGTTACCCGTGATTACGGCCATACAAAAATGTTTGGCAAAGAAGTGGGCCTGGTTAAGGACGAAGTGGGCATGGAAGTAATGTTCCGGAACTTGGACATCCAAACCGCTTACGGCGGCGGGTTTGTCAATAAAATTAACGGTTTGGAATCCAAGTATACCTTTTACACAGGTTCGGAGAGGAAAAAATTGGACTGGTTTTACTGGATAAACGGTATTTTAGCCCCGGTGGGCGTTGCTGAATACCGTCCTCAATCCGGGGATGAAATTTGGTGGGATTATCATAACTGGGATGTCACCATGTTTATCCCGGCGGTGATCGGTTCGTACCCCCAGCCCTTTAAAAACGGATTTTTGGGTAAAAATCCCGGCACAGTTATTATGTATACGGACTCCTTTCAAGATGGCGCGCAAAAGCTTAAGAAGAGCTTGTTAAATCAAGGCGTCAAAGAAATAGACACGGCCGCTTACAACCCGTCGGCGCTGGAAAACCCCGGTAAATACTATATTCTTCTGGGTACCTGGGGGGATTTGTCCGCCGCAAGCGATCTCCTGCAAAAAACCAACTTAAAAAACAAACTAATCGGGGTATACGTAAAATTTGAAAACGGTAAAATACAGGCCTTGAACACCAAGGGCCAAACCGTCAAAACATTTGACGATACGACAGGGGTCATCTATGCCTTTGCGCCGGGAATCGGCGCCACCAGGCCGACCTGGCTGGTAACGGGAACCGATGCCGGCGGTGTGCAAGCGGCTTTGGACGTGCTAGTAAATAATCCGTCTTCCATCACCCAATTTTTCGGGGCCGTAGTTACCCCAAACGGTGTGGAAAATGTACCTTTTATGAATTAGGAAGTGAAAAGGGGTTTTATGCTTAATAATAAGCTTTTACGCATTTACCTGATAATTTTTATCGTCTGGTTGTTTACCGGAGGAAGCGCTTTTGCTTCAGCCTCCGTTGCCGTTTCCGCGGAGACCGGCTTTGACGGCAAATGCAAGGCCGGGGGAATTAACCCGGTACGCGTGACGCTGAAGTCGGGAGGACAGGATTTTGAAGGCATCTTAACTGTTGCGGCGGGTGAAAAATTATACCGGCACCGGGTTGACCTGCCGGCGGGAACTACCAAAATGCTGCCCTTTGCGGTGCTGATTTTGAGTCAGGACCGGGAAATAACGATCAACTTTACCGATAACGAAGGCAAAGTTATTGCCCGTTGCCGGGCGCCTCTGGAAATTGCGCCCGCAAATTCTGTTTTGGTGGGATTACTCAGCGATACCCCGGCTGAGCTTTACCATATCAGGGGTTTGAAATCACCTTTAGTGGACGGAAAAGATGTATTGACGGTAAATATGGATGAAGATTTTCTTTTTACCCCGGCGGAAATGCAAAATTTTAACTTGATCATAGCGGATAATTTTAATACGGGCAATTTAGGCGCGGATCAAGAGGAACTGCTGCGGAGCTGGCTGTCCGGCGGAGGGCTGGCCTTGGTGGGAACAGGCCGCTACGGTTACAAAAATCTAACCGGTATGTTTGACCAATTGGATGCGGCTAAAGCTGTCGGTTATGGCTGTGCGGCCCCCCTTTCCTTCAGCCCGGCGGTGATTGACGACCCGTCCGGGGTGGCTGAAGCCGTTGAACGATATATTACCGCCGCGGGATTGGGCAGGTTAATCAACGGTGCGAGAATTGACGAACAGGCCGCGGCCGCCGGAGAACTGCGGCCGGTGGCCGAACGCTTGTTGCGGTCTTCAAATCATGCGCTGCTGTTTCTGTTGGCCCTGGCTGTTGTTTACCTTCTTTTGCTGGGCGCGTGTATCTTTTGGCAGGGAATGCCGCGTTGGGCGGTTCCATCCATTGTGGCGGCGTTTGCAGTGATTTTCTGCATGCTGGCCTGGTCCGGCGGGTTATACGGAAGTAAAGCCGTATGCGCCGGCGTGCAAATTCACGGGGATGACGATGATTTATATTCTCTGACCAATATTTATCCTTACCGGCGCCAACAATTACAGGTGCAGCTGCCTGGAATGGATTTAGTGCAGGAAGCGGGTGCCGGAAAGTTTAGTATCGACCCCCTGCGGGCCGCTGTTATCTATGATGATGCCGAACCCCACTACCTGTTTGGCCGGGGAACGGCGGCAGGCGGCACTCCGCCGCTGCGGCCGGCCCTGGACGGGGATTTGTTGACGGGGGAAATAAAAAATCCCCTGGCGTGCGATCTTGTCAACTGCTTCCTGCTGGTGGGTGATACCGTCGTCGGCCTTGGGGATTTGGAAGGTCTGGACAGCGTGGGGCTTAAGTATCGTTTGGAACATACTCTTTTCAATCTGAGCGACTATAACTTCCTGGATACCGTTTCCCGGACGGGGAAAATGGACAGCTATCAGCTGGAACTGTTTAAGTATTACTTTTACCAGGCGGAAAATGACGGCGTGATGTGCAAAATGTTTGGTTTTAGCCGCGGCCAAAGAGAACTGACAATCAACGGCAAGCCACGGAAAGTTGACGAGTTGGTCCTGCATGTTTTTCCTATGGCCTTGCGGACCGGCACGGGAGCGGTAACACTGCCGCCCGGATTTGTACAGCCCGTGGTGGAATACCGGAATTCTTCCGCAGTGATAAAAAATGATTATAACCTGCGGGAAGGGGAAGAACTGACAGTTTATTATGCTCTGCCCCCGGAAGTGCGGGCCGGGGAAATATCGGTTTATTCCCGGGTGGAGGGCGGTCAGGTAGAACTGGCGGTTTTCAATCGCCGGCAGAGTGCCTGGGAACCCCTGGTTTCCGGTATGCTGCGGGACGCTATGTTGGAAGATTACATCGGCCGCGGTTCCCTGGCCGTTAAAGTCAGGGGGAGCGGGCGGGTAATCATTCCGCAGATTGAAATAAAGGGCTCCGGGGCGTCTGCGGAAGTACCGGCAGGTGGATGAACAGGCGTGATTAGAACCGTGCCCGCTTGAAAGGGGTGTTGGACATAGACATGGGCAAAAAAAATATTACCCTGATGCTTTCCTATTTAACAGTATTGACAATAGTGCTGGCCGGCTATCTTTTTATGGTGGCCCTGCCGGCGGAAGGGTACAACCCCGGGGATTATAAGCAGGGTTACTTGTATTTCATGGCCTTTCAGTTTTTACTTTTTTCCCTGCTTGTTCCCTTCTGGGAAATAGGAGCGTTAACCGGCGGGTCAATTAAGCAATCAAAGGCATTGCCGCAGGTTGGAGCAGCGTTTAAAACGCTTTTCTATTACCTGGGCGGCCTGCTATGGCAGATGGTGATTCTGGTGTTTGCTTCTGTTCCGCTTATTTTTATCATTCATATCGCCGGATGTCTAAATATCATGAATTTCCTCTGGCCGATGGCTATACAGGTTCTATGGGGGATGTTTATTCTCAGTGCGCGTATTTTTTTGCATACCACCAACTTGCCTAAAATGTGGCAGTACTATTTCCTGGTCTGCTTAATTTTTGCCGTGGTTGTTTTAACGCTGGTTTTCTTTTATTTTTACCTTGCATACGGGCAGCTGGTGGTCACAACTGTTTTTGACGGAGACATTCCCGGCCTGTTTTTCTTAAATCCCCTGCTTACCGTTACGGGCCTGCTTTACATGCAAATAGGCGGCGGCAACCAGGTGGGCTGGGCGCCGGTGGTTTATCACCTATGCTTTTGCTGCCCGGTTATATTAATTTTCTGTCTGCTTACTTTACGGAATTTAAAGAACGCGTATCGCGAGGTGTAAGTATTGTCCGGTAACCCCTTGGACCTGGTATTGTTAAAGCTGCGCCGGAAGTTATGGCTGGAAAATGTTCTGCATTGGCTGATCAGCGGCCTGTTGGTCACAGCCGGGATGTTGTTTGTCTTTATGGTGTCGGCACACTTGTATCCCTTGCTTTACGTGCCGGGAAAGGCCCTGTATGCCGGGGGGGCCCTGATGGCTCTCGCCCTGGCGGCGGGATTATTGAAAAGGCCTGATTTAAAACAGGCGGCGGCGGCCGGGGACAGACTTGGCTTGGAAGAGCGGCTTACGACTTATCTGGAATACCGCAACCGGGAATTTGCCCTGGGGGAAGCCTTCCGGGAAGAAGCGGAGTATGCCGTGCAAAATATTAATCCCCTGAGCCGGTATAAATTAAGCATTAACGGCAAAAAAATTTTGGCCGCCGCTATACTTATTATCTTGGCCTGGGGTATATATTTTCTGCCTTCGGAAACGCGGCAGGCGGCCGGAGAGCGGGAAGAGATCAATCGGGAGCTGCAAAAAGAGGCGGGAAAAATAAAAAAGATTCGGGAGGAATTGCCGGAAACGAAAGATGGCCGGGAGAATAACGAACAATTATTGTCCGTTTTAAAAACGCTGGAGCGCCGTCTGAGTCGCGCCGGTGATTTTGACCTTGCCGCTGCCGAGGTGGCGGACGCTCAAAAGGAATTGGGCCGGTCGGTCGCCAGTCAGGATGAGATTATGCAAAGCCTGGCCGGTATTTTTGAGGGCACGGGGTCCGGGCATCAAGTACTGCGGGAAGCCCTGAGGTCGGGAGACCTGGAAAAGGCCGTCAAACTGAGTGCTGAAAGCCAATTTACAGACTCGGAGCGGAAAACCATGCTCGATAATTTGCAGGAAGCCGCGGGCGCTGCTTCTTCCCCGGAGCTGAAAAGCGAACTGGCCCGGTTGAAAACCGCGCTGGAAGATAACGCTCTGTCGGGGGAAAAGCTGCAGGAAGCGCTTCGTGCCGTGGCTGATACGGGTAAATTATTCGCTCCGGAAGAAAAAGTTGCCCTGGAGCTGCAGCAGAGCAAGGAAAGGCTGCTGGCCCGGACAAACGGCGGTATTAACAGTCCCGGCGGCGGAGACCGGCTGGCCGCCTTCGCAGCCGGAGAGACCAGCGACTACAGCCGTGCTGAAACTACGGTCTCTTCGGGCGGCGACCTTGCCGCCGGTGGTCCGGGCGGGCATCACACCGGCAGTTCCCATGGCGTGGGGGGAGGTGCTAACAAAGCTTCCGGGGAGGGTAACGGCGAAGGTCTAACCGGTGAACTGGCCAGGCGGGAACAGGCCACCCGGTTGGGCGAAGAGGGAGCTCCTCTTTCCCGGGTGCAGGGTCAGCTGGGGACGGAGGGCGGTATGGTGGATAAAGCCGCCGACAGGGTGCCGACGGAAACCGGGGAATTGTCAACGCCGGACCGGGTGCGGGCGGAATTCGGGGAAGCGGATATGGAGTACGTTTTAAAATACCCCATACCCCTGCCCAGGCGAGAACTGGTAATGGAATATTTTACGCTGCTAAATGGGGGAAATTAAAATGGAGCGGAATCTCGTAATTAATTTTCAAGAATATTTTACAGCCCTGGAAAGTGAAGTGGGTAAGCTGATCATAGGGCAGGACGAGATAGTCAGGCAGGTTATGATCGGCATTATTGCCGGCGGCAATGTGCTGCTGGAAGGAGCGCCGGGCCTGGGTAAAACTCAATTGGTAAAAACCCTGGCCCGGGTGCTGGATCTTTCCTTCTCCCGCATCCAGTTCACTCCGGATTTGATGCCAATGGATATTACAGGTACTGTAATCATGCATAAAAACCAGGGCGAGCTGAACTTTTCATTTGAAAAAGGTCCTATCTTTCACTCCCTGGTGCTGGCCGATGAAATCAACCGGGCCACCCCGAAAACTCAGAGCGCGTTTCTGGAAGCGATGCAGGAAAAAACCGTAACGGTGGGCGCCACATCTTATCCCTTGCCCGACCCCTTCTTTGTGCTGGCTACCGAGAATCCCCTGGAAATGGAAGGAACTTATCCTCTGCCCGAAGCGCAGCTGGATAGGTTTATGTTTAAGTTGAAGATATTCTTGCCGGAGCTGAATGACTTATCCCGGATAATGGACCTCACAGTAGGCGGCTCCCGGGAGCCGCAGGTCAAGAAGGCGGCCACCGGTGAACAGATTCTGCAGATGCAGCAAATTGCCCGGGAAGTGCCGGTGGCTGCGGAGGTAAAGCAGTACGCTCTGAAAATTATACTGGCCACCCATCCCGACCATAGCCGGTTGCAGCTGGTCAAGGATTACGTAACCTGCGGCGCCAGTCCCCGGGGGGCGCAGTCCATGCTGGCCGCGGCCAAAATACGGGCCCTGGCCCGGGGCCGCTATAACGTTTCCTACGAGGACATTAAAGTTATGGCTCACCCCTGTCTGCGCCACCGCGTTTTTCTGAATTTTCGGGCCGGGTCGGACCAGGTGGACACCGACACGATTATAGAGGAACTATTGCGGCAGGTGAATTAATATGAATAACCTGTCAATAGATCAATTTTTAAAGGAAATTGATCATCTGGTGCTGTTTAGCAGGAAGCGGCTGATTAAAGGAGCCGCAGGAAATCGCCGGGGCAAGGGGCGGGGAATATCCCTGGATTTTTACGGGCACCGGGGATATTTGCCCGGCGACGATATACGCCGGGTGGATTGGAAGGCCTATTCCCGCACCGGTAACGTCTATGTCCGGGAATATACGGAAGAGAGACAACTGCAGGTTAATATAATTTTGGACAGCAGCGTTTCCATGGATTTCGGCAATCCCAACAAATGGACCGCGGCCCGGAAGGCAGCCCTGGGTCTAAGTTATATTACTCTGAAGCAGGGGGATAAGCTGAGCTTTTGCGCCTTAAATGATCAAATTAGGATCATCCAAAAGCAGGCCGGGGGCAAAGAGAGTTTCTATCAATTGCTGCGGGAGGTGCGCGAATTAAAACCGGCGGGGCAAACCGTATTAAAAGGTATTATAGACAGCAAGCAATCGGGTCCCGGCATGACTTTTTTAATTTCTGATTTGTTTGGTGACGGCCTGCCGGAAGCCCTGGACCATCTTTGCTTCGGGGGGCAGGATGTGGTAGTGCTGCACCTGCTGTCTCCCCAGGAAACGAACCCCGACTACGAAGGGGAATTTAAATTTATTGATTTGGAAACGGGGGAAGCCAGACCGGTTTATCTGGATCAAAGAACCAGGGCGATTTACCGGGTCAAAGTTAATGAATTTATACAAAACTGCAGAACAATTTGCCACAGGCGGGATGTAAGATATGTTTTCGGGAGTACCGGCAAATCAGCGGTTAGTCTGGTGGCCGCGGCGGCGGGGATAGTGTAATGAGTTTTTTACAGCCCATGGGATTGCTGCTGGCCCTGGCTCTGCCCCTGATAATTATATTGCATTTCCGCAAACAACAGGTGGCCGAAAAAAATGTCCCTACTCTGATGCTGTGGAACCAGGTGCTCCGGGAAGTGCAGGGAGTTAAAACAAGGAGCATAAACCGCCGCTTGTTGCTGTTGCTGCAGCTTTTGATCGGTGCTCTGTTGGTGCTGGCTTTGGCCCGTCCTGTTTGGATAGCATCCTGGCATGGTGAGGAGGTTACCATTGCCCTGGATTGCTCCCTCTCCATGCAGGCCGTGGAAGGCGGCGCCACTCGTCTGGCCAAGGCCGGGGATGAACTAACCGGCTACCTGGCGACACTGCCGGACGATGTGCGGATTAACCTGGTATTGCTGCAGAAGAACAGCCGCCTGGTACTGGAAAAAGCCTCCCCCGATGAGGTAGTGGAAAGATTGGCGCGTATTGCCTGTACCAGTGAGGTCCTGGATATGGAAACGGCCGCCGGGGTGCTGAACGCCTGCCCGGCCCCCCGGGTGGTGATTACCGATAAGGAACTGCCCCTGGGCGACAAGCGGATTAAAGTGGGTGAGCATCTGGAGAATATGGGCATTACCGGTGGTACGTATGATTATCATACCCATGCCGCCCTGTGCCGGGTAAAAAATTACGCTTCCGCCGACCGCACCGTATTGCTTCAGCTGGAGGACGACCGGGGCCGCCGGGACGTTCAGAAGGTGGATATCCCGGCCGGCCGGGAAGCGGATGTCAACTGGCCCCGGCTGGACACGGGCGCGCAATTGCTGCGGGTAACCATTCAAAATCAAGATTTGCTTGCCGTGGATAACTCTTTTCTGCTGCCGGTTGGTGACAGCTTTAGCAAAAAAGTGCTGCTGGTGGGCGAAAGCTACTATTTGCAGCAAGCCCTTGCCAGTCTGCCCGGTATTACCGTACAAAGTGTCGACCGGTGGGATGGGGTCAAGGATCAATACGACCTATATATTATCAATCAGGAGCCCCCTGCCGGAATGCTCCCGGCGGAAGCCCGTGTCTGGCGGCTTAATCCGCCCGCAAAGATGCTTGGCGGGCAGATAGACGGTCCGGCTCCGTTAACAATTTCCCCGGGTACCCTGGCCAGGGATCTAGAATCGGACCTGCAGGGAGCCTATGTGAATAAGTGCGCCGTTCTGAAATTGCAGCCGGGGTATCGGGTGGTAATGGAGGCCGCCGGCAAACCGGTGATGGCGGCAGCGGACAGACGGCTTTATTCTACGCCGGACTGGGATAATACCAATTTCACTTTGCTCCCGGCTTTTCCCATCCTGGTGGACAATATATTGGCGTGGTTCTTCCAGGATGAAGCGGCGTGGCTGCAACCGGGCGATCAGATTTACCCGGAGCGGGACCGGGCTTTGAGAGTACAAGGCCCGCAGGGTTTTAACGCGGCACTGGAAGGAATTCCGGTAACCTTGGGCCGACCCGGCGTTTATCAAATTATGGAAAGCGGTCAAAAGGTGCGAACAATTATTGTCAATCCTCCGTCCGGACTTGTCTCCGGAACTATTGAGCAGTCGGAGAAGCAAAATAAAAATGAGCTAACCGGGGGCGTCGGTTCAGCGGGATTGTTGCCGCCGCTTAATCTGCAGGTTATCATCCTGGTGCTGGCGCTTGTGCTGCTGGCGGTGGAATGGCAGGTGTACAGACGTGAGCTTTAGTGACGGTATGGATATCAAACTGCTGCTCTTGGCCCTGTTGATGCTCGGTTATTTCGCCATGGCGGGTTATCGGGCGCGCCGCCGTTTACCCCCTAAGACCCTTGCCTGGTGGCTGGCCTGCCGTCTGCTGGCCGTAATTTGCCTGCTGCTGGTCTTGGCCGGGGCCGGGATGGTGCTGGTTCCCCGGGACACCACGACTGTTTTTCTGGTGGATGGGTCACTCAGTGTCAAAGACCGGCAAACCGCGGTGGAAAAATATATCAATGATCAGTTAAGCTCCAAGACGTCCGGGGACAGGGTGGCGGTGATCACCTTCGGCCGTGAGCCCATGGTGGACGTTCCCGCAGGCGGGCAGGTGGAGCGGGTTTCGCTGGCCGCGCAGCCGAATCCCAACTTTACCGACCTGGAAAAGGCGGTGGCGTTTGCTCTGGATTATTTTCCGGCGGATACCAACCGCCGCCTGGTATTAATTACTGATGGCCGGGAAAACTCCGGTAACGTTGGTTCCCTGGCCGGAAAACTGCGGGACAACAACATAAGCCTGCTGGTATATCCTTTGCCGGGGGGGCGGCGGCAGGACGTGCAGTTCAGCTCGCTGAACTTGCCGGCCGGTGTTCAGCCGGGGGCCCGGGTGCCTGTCGGCGTGACCCTGGATAGTACTTGGCCGGTTCGGGGCACTATCCGCATCTTTTGCGACGGGGAGCAGGTACTGCAAAAAGAGGTGGCGGTGCAGCCGGGTGCCAATAATTTCAGGTTTGAACTGGCCCCGGAAAATGAAGGGAGGTTGAATTACCGGGGGGAAATTGATTTCCGCGGGGATGAGAATGCCGGGAATAACAGCCTGACCGCCGCCGTAATGGTGGAAGGCGTCCCCGAGATATTGGTGGTGGGCGGCCAAGGAGAGACGGCGGTGGTTAATTCTCTTCTGCAAAGCCTGGGTATGAACGTCACATGTTACGATCCCGGCACAGTACCCGGGGATCTGGAATTTCTATCGCGTTTCAAGGAGATTTTTTTGGTCAATGTTGCCTACCGGGATTTGCCGCCCGGTTTTGAGGACAGTCTGGAAAAGTGCGTGCGGGAATTGGGCGCCGGTCTTGTGGTTACCGGCGGTGAGCGCAGCTTTGCCCCGGGGGGTTACGAAAATACCCTGCTGGAAAAAATACTGCCGGTGCGCTGCCGGATGAAAGGCAACCAGAAACAGCCCAACCTGGGACTGGTGCTGCTGATTGATTGTTCAGGCAGCATGGAAGATACCGACGGCGGGGTTAAAAAACTGGAGATGGCCAAGGAAGCCGCTCTGCGCTCGGTGGATGTTCTGGAACCCGGCGATTACCTGGGTGTGCTGGGCTTTGCCGATACGCTGGAATGGGTGGTACCCTTCGGCCCGGCACGGGAGCCAAATAAAATCAAGGATAGTATCGCCAAGCTGGCTGCCAGGGGCGGCACCCTGATCATCCCGTCCCTGGGAGAAGCCTCCGGAACACTGCGGCAGGCTCCGGTCAAGGTCAAACATATCATTTTGCTTACCGACGGCCAGGGGGAAAAAGAGGGCTACCAGCCTTATGCCGCCGCTCTGAAGGAGCAGCGGATTACTCTCTCAACTGTGGCGGTGGGAGAGGATGCCGACCGCCGGGAACTGGAATACCTGGCGGAGCACACCGGGGGCCGGCATTATTACACCCGGGATTTGCAGAGCATCCCCCGCATATTCACGAGGGAAACTTATCTGGCTTCCAAAAGATATATTAACAACGAGCAGTTTACCCCGGTCCAGGTACAGGAGACAACCTATTTCCCGGCAGTCTCCCCGCCCCCTTTAAAAGGTTACGTGGGTACCGGAATCAAGGACGGGGCCGAATTGCTCCTGAAAAGCCGGCGGGACGACCCGGTGTTGGCCGCCTGGCGGTACGGGGTGGGGAAAGTGATAGCTTGGACGCCGGATTTAAACGGCCGCTGGAGCGCTCCCTGGGTGACCTGGCCGGGCTTTCAGGAACAGTGGTCCCGGTTGATTAATTGGTGCTTGCGGGATGCGGGGGGAGGTGAACTGCAGGTAGAGCTTACCCGCCGGGGGAGTGAAGTGGAAGTTTCCGCCGCCACTGCGGCCCCGGAATCCGGGCAGCAGGCGGAGATGCTTGTACAGGGGCCGGGGGGGCGGCAGAAGGAAGCCGTGTTGCGGCAGGTGGCACCGGGCAAGTACGGCGGCAGCTTCGCCCTGGAAGAAGTGGGGGGCTATGTAGCAACGGTCAGACTTAAAAAACAGGACAGCATTATAGACAGCCTGACCAGGACGGTGCATGTGGATTATTCCCCTGAATATGCTCTGAACACCGGCGACGGGGAAGAAATCCTGCAGTCTCTTGTTGACGCGACCGGCGGTCGATTGATAGCCGATGATCTAAAAGTATTCCGGCAGCCGGTGACAGAAAACCGGGCTGTGGTCAACCTGGACTTTATCCTGCTTCCCCTGGCGCTGCTGTTTTTTATACTGGATATTGCCGCGCGCCGGCTTAACTGGTTTAAGCGGTAGACTTTGGGACTTAATTTTCATATTGATTCCAGTCGGCCTTTAAAAAGAGTTGATTAGTTGATTATAAGAATGATGTGCGAAACAATGCTTTTACTTTAAGAAAAGAGGTGTGCTTATGTATTATAGAAAAACTATGCGGTTGTTGTTGGCCACGCTGTTAAGCCTGCTGATGATTACGGGCTTAGGGCTGTCGTCGGCGGCTGCGGCCCAACCTGAAATTAGCAGGGAAGACGTACATCGCGCCGCTCAAAAGACCATTAACTATTACCACGATACCTATAAAGACAGTGAGTTTCACGGCATACTGGACTGGCCGGCCCTGGGGTTGTTTGGTTTCGGCGAGGATATAAGCGGTTCCAAGTGGACGGTGAACGGTAAAAACGGGGCTTACTGGCGGGAGGATGAAGTCCGCCAGGGCATACAGCTGAATAAAATTAAAAATACCGATTACCAGCGCACCATCATCGGAGTGTGCGCCGCCGGGAAAGATCCTTACAATTTCGGCGGTATTAACCTGGTGGAAACAGTAAGAAACTCTATGCTGCCCAACGGTCATTTCGCCGATTCCATTGCGGACCAGAAAACCGGTTTGCCGGTGGGGGACGACCTGATCAACGCCCATTGTTTCGGTGTTATTGCCCTGCATTGTGCCGGAATGCCCATTCCCAACCAGGATAAATGCCTGGAATGGCTGGTTGGCAAGCAACTGCCCAACGGAGGTTTTAACTGGGATGTAAAACATTTTGACAATCCCGAAGATTATCAGCTGGTGGATGGAGATGCCGATATGACGGCCGCCGCCCTGATGGCCATGAGCATACTGGGAGCCGATGAGAGCAATCCGGCGGTAGCCCGGGCCCTGGCATTTCTAAAAGAAGAGCAGTTGGATGACGGTGGCTTCCATTCCTGGGGCACTGCGAATCCTGAAAGCTGCGCCTGGGTTATTCAGGCTCTCACACTGCTGGGTCAGGACCCCATGGGTGAAGCATGGACCAAGCCCTCCGGCGGTAATCCGGTAAGCGCTCTGCTTAAGTTCCAGTTGGAAAACGGCAGCTTTGCTCACGTATTGGCCGAGGAAGATATGCTGCCCGTGTACGATAATGCCATGTCTACCGAACAGGCTCTTTATGCTATGGCCGATGCCTATAATCAAAAGTCCGCGTACGACATGCTGCACGAAAAGTACCGCCCCATGGCGGAAAAATATCTGTCCGGCGGTTCCGCGGCGAAGTGAACTTGTTCAGCTAAAGTTGAATATCGAGGCTTTGGATGGGGATTATGCCCCAGCTGAAGTAAGAATGGGAACTTCCGCTTATGGAAGTGGGAGTCTTGACATTTGACAAAGGTATTTTAAGAGTCGAAGGAAAGAGAATCCGGTCCGGGACGTTTTGTGTCCCGGACCGGGGTAGGATTAAGGGTAAACCTGAAATAAAGAAGGTAGTGGCATGAATATAACCGGTTTTTCATGCGTCGGGCGCGATAATATTATTTGTTTTAAACAGGGGAATGAAAAGATATTCCTGCTCAAGAATGAGATAATCATGTTTGCCACCAGTGACAGAAAGGTTGATATTTATACCTTGCGGGGGAAGCATACCGTTAACACCAGCTTGAGCGAAATAGAGAAAAAATTAAACGATGCCGGTTTTTTCAGATCTCACCAATCCTACCTTGTTAACCTGAAGATGGCAAAAAAAGTAAGCAGCAAAGCGGACAAGCGTTACATAGAGTTTCATAATACCCGTGAAACCGCACTTATCAGCAAGAACAACGAGCGTAAATTATATGAGATGGTTAAGCTTATCTGAATGTTGGTGCCATTGTTGGTACCGCATATATCAAGTTTGCAGCAATGGGAATAACGCTTAAGATACCGGCGGAAGAAATCAAATATTTACATATATTGTTTGGGTTCTAGCTTGGAAGTTCTTATTTATTGGTTGGTCAATGTTCTTGGGCGTATATTTCTGCAAGACAGTGCCGATATAACCGCCGCCTGCGAGGAAGTTATATTGAAGCATTAACGGGATTCGGGGAAGGATGATCAAAGCATGTTTGCCTATCGGGAAAAAGACAACTTTATTTATAAACTTCATCCTTTTACCTCTGTGGCATATATTTTTGTGCTGGTTCTGCTGTCCTTAATTTTTTATCATCCGCTGTATTTGGCGGGCTTGTTTTTGGTTTCGGGCGGCGTGATTATCGCTTCCGGCAACCTGCGGGAATGGAAGCCCTACCTGCTTTTAAGTCTGGGCTTGCTGGTTTTGCTGATGCTGGTAAACGCTGTGTTTGTTCACGCCGGGTCGACGGTGCTGCTGACCGGGCCCCGGGTGCCTTTACTGGGCACTCTAAAAATTACTCTGGAAGCAATATGTTTCAGCGGCGCCATGGGTATTCGCCTATTGGTCATTATCAGCGCCTTTTGTTTTTATACCTATGCTGTACATCCGGATAAAGTATTGAAATTATTAAATAAATTCAGCGGTAAATCCGTACTGGCCATCATTCTTGCCACCCGGATGTTTCCTCTCCTGGTGAGGGATGTGCGCAGAATATCGGAGGTACAGCGCTGCCGCGGTGTAAAACTTGATTACGGTACCCGCCGGCAGCGTTTAAGGAGCCGCCTGCCCATAATCAATATCCTTTTACTTTCTTCTCTGGAGCGTTCCATGCAGACGGCGGAATCTATGCAGGCCAGGGGATACGGGAGCGGAAAAAGGTCGTTTTACTTTCGCGATTACTGGCGCCCCCGGGACTGGCTTGTGCTTATTCCCACCGTTTTTGCTTTGGCGGCGGGAATTTGGGCGGCTTTGCAGGGGTGGTCCGCCTATATTTTCTATCCCCGGCTGGAGTCGATCAAGCTTGATCAAATGGTGATGGCGCCAATTATCGTATTGCTGCTGGCGGTGCCGGTAATTTTGAGCTGGGGGTGGAAAAGGTGGACGCTGTTGCGATCAAAGATTTGACTTACCGGTATCCCGACGGGGAAAAACCGGCTTTGAATGATATCAACCTGGAAATTCCCGAGGGGCAGTTTGTTCTGCTGGTGGGCGGTTCCGGGTGCGGCAAGTCAACATTAATCAGGGCCATAGCCGCTTTGGTGCCGGAATTTTACGGAGGTACTTACGAAGGACAAGTTTATATCTATGGCCGGGAAATCGAACGGATAGACCGGCGCAGTTTGGTGCGGCAGGTGGGAATGGTTTTCCAGGATCCGGAAAGCCAGCTGGTTATGACCGGTGTAGAGCAAGAGGTGGCCTTTGGCTTGGAGAATCTGGGTTTGGCAAGCGGCTTGATGAAACGGCGGGTGATGGAGGTTACCAGTGCTTTGGCTTTGTCCGGCTGTTTACAGAGCCCTATTCCCGAGTTGTCGGGCGGGCAAAAACAAAAGGTGGCCCTGGCTTCCGTATTGGCGATGCAGCCCGGTATTTTAATCCTGGACGAACCCACATCTCAGCTGGACCCCGTGGCCGGTGAAGAGATACTCACCATGGTCAGGAGGTTGAACGAGGAAAACGGTCTTACGGTTATTCTGGTTGAACAGCGTCTGGAAAGATGTTTTCACCTGGCCGACAGGGTGCTGGTGCTGGAGGACGGGCGTATTATACAGGACGGCGGCCCCGGGGACGTTGCCAAATGGGCGGTAAACAGTCATTCTCCCTTTGTGCCTCCGCTGGCCGGTTTATTTGCCGGCGCAGGCTGCCTGGAGGCGCCTCTGACCGTGAAACAGGGGCGGAAAACTTTACAAGCATATGCCCCCGGGCCGGGTTTTAAAAAACCGGATCGGGAGATTGCAAAAGCTGTATCCGGCGACCAGTGTATCGTGGATATTCAGAATTTGTGGTTTACTTATCAAAACGGCATCGAAGCCTTAAAAAAGGTTTATCTGGAAATTCATCCGGGGGATTTTACGGTAATTATGGGTGCCAACGCAGCCGGAAAGAGTACCTTGCTCAAACAGATTGTCGGGCTTTTAAAGCCGGGCCGGGGGCGGGTGACCGTTGCGGGCAGGGATACCAAAAAGCTGTTGGTGGAGGAGGTGGCCTCCACCGTGGGCTATCTGTCCCAGGATCCCAATGATTATCTTTGCTTGCCCACGGTGCGGGAGGAATTGTCCTTTACCCTGAAAAATATGGGCTTGCCGGATAACGGGTTAAGCGGAACAATTTTAGTCCGGTTGGGCTTGGAACAGTATGGCAAGGTAAATCCCCGGGATTTAAGTGCCGGGGAGCGGCAGCGGGTGGCTCTGGCCTCGGTGCTGGTGGCCGGGCCCGCAGTGCTGCTGCTGGACGAGCCCACCCGGGGGCTGGATTACCGGCTGAAGGCCGAGCTGGGAAACCTTTTGCAAGAACTGCAGACCCTGGGCACGGCTGTTGTGGTTGTAACCCACGACGTGGAATTTGCCGCCGAATACGCCCGGGATATCGTGCTAATGGCCGGGGGCGCCGTTATCGCCCGGGGCGATAAATATGAAATGCTTGCGGGTTCCACCTTTTATTCGCCCCAGGTCAGCAAGTTGTTCAACAATATTGTCGACGGGGTGGTAACCCCGGAACAGGGCCGTGCAGTTCTGCGGCAGTTGACGCCTTGGAAGTGAACTCGTTCAGCTAAAGCTGGACATCAGGGCTTTCAGATGGGGATTCCACCCCACCCGAAGTGAAAATAAGAACCCCCGCTTATAGAAGTGGGAATCTTGGAATTTGATAAAAAGGCTTGTTGGGCTAATTGAGGGAGTCTTTGAAATGCGAAGAAATTGATATTTAGAGCGACACGCTGGCGTTGCCGCTGTGTTTGCGCATGGCCGGCTGCTTGGCCCGGGTGGGGCCGTTACGCTTTTAAGCCCGTAGGATAGTGGCAGTTCCTTTAAATAAAAACAAGGAGTGACATCCAGCCCGGTAATGACTGCCTATACGGTGACGTCTTTGGCCCAAAGGCACGGCTTGGCCCGGTGATAGGGGCCCGCGGGTTCCCCAAACCGGGACAATGTAAGAGCAGGTGATTAAATGAAAAGACTATTTTTTACCGTTATATTACTTATAGCGGCTTTATTGCTGCTGCTGAGTGTTATTCCGGAAAACCCGTTGTATAACGTCAACTGGGCCCTTCTTTCGGTGTTGTTGGTAGGGCTGTCCCTGCTGGCTTTTTTCCGGCGCTTTGATCATACCGAGATCTCAGCCAGGGAAATCGCTCTGATAGCGACCATGGCATCACTGGCCGCTGTTGCCCGGGTTCCCTTTGCCGTCATTATGAGTGTCCAGCCCACCACCTTTATGGTCATGATTACCGGTTACGTATTCGGAGCTCAAACCGGCTTCATGGTGGGTGCTGTCGCCGCCCTGGTGTCCAACTTTTTTCTGGGGCAGGGCCCCTGGACTCCCTGGCAGATGTTTTCCTGGGGGCTGTGCGGAATGGCGGCGGGATTACTGGGCAGAAAACAAACAGAGTTTAAAAGGATACCTTTTTTGCTGTTGTGTGGAATCTGGGGCTATTTATTCGGCTGGATTATGAATATCTGGCACTGGCTGGCTTTTGTCTACCCTCTGACGCTGAAAACCTTTATCGCCACTTATATGGCCAGTTTCGCCTTTGATACTCTGCATGCGGCCGGGAACATCGTTTTTACATTGATACTGGGCAAGTCCTTTTACCTGGTGCTGGTACGGTTTAGAAAGAAGTGTTTTATTGTCAGGCCGCCGACAGCCGGGTGTGAGGGGGAGGCGGTCGGACGGCGGCAGTAATATGGTTTACCTTGCCGTTAAAACTTGCAGATTACCCCTGCCTGGCAGCTTGTTGTTTTTGCTCAGGCGCTTTGAATTTAATCGAAGTATTTTTCATAGATACTTGAGACTTGAACGTAATTCATTCAAGAAATGATCCAGGTCATCCAGGTCATCCAGGTTATGCTGTAAAATATCATAAATTTTCTCCGTGTTGATATCCCAGTAACGGTGTACCAGTCTGTTCCCGAACCTGGCCATATTGGTCAGGTTGCTGCTAAAAGCTTCAGATATAATATCGTTTTCCGCCATAACTTTAAAAGTATCGCCGTAATCTTCCGGAACCCGGAAATTATTCTTGGCTATTACGTGGTTACAAATATCAATGGCTGATTCAATTACCAGAATCAGGTGATATTTAGTGCTGGCAATCTTATGTGGGTCTCCGGACCATTCATTAAAAGACAATGAAGCAAGTTCCTTTAGTCTTTGAGACGCTTCCAGGTATTCGGTCAAAACCTTTTGGAGTACGTCGGGGTTATACTTCAAGTCCCAACACTTCCTTTAAGTAACGTTTTCGATAAGGCAAAAAGTCAATATATTTTTTGACAATCATACTAAAAAAGTTAACCCTTAGATCATCGTCATCAATATAAATCGGCGTACCGTTTTTAAGTACGTTGTAACAAAAAGATATCGGGGCATAGTTTATAATTCTGGCATCGAAAAGATATCCAAATTCTTTTTGTAGTTCCATCTCCATCTGAATTTCCAGACTGATGATATCACTCTCCGCAGGTAAGTTTTTGCGGTGAAAGTAGAAGGCTATATCTATATCACCGAACCCGTTATCCTCTAAAAACGAACCGTATATGTACGCAAATGCGGCGTTGGAACGTTTACTGATTAGTATCCCTATTCTTTTTACCAGCTCTTCTTTTTCTTCGGGATATAAAGAGTATTTTTTCCTTTTCCCGCACCGAAGATTTGTAGACATGCTATCACCAATTCTCACTGGTTTTTTGTTATTATAACAGTAAATAATTTACGGTGCCAGGAAAATAACCTCTCCTTGCATTTTTGATTCAACAAAAACCTTGGCCATGACCTGATAATTTATCGAGCTATTTTTCCGTTTCATAAAAACCAATCAGCGGCACGGCAAACATTTCGCTATTCTCAACTCCTGTCGGGTAAGCTATAGTGAGTCCAGGGACGGTTCCCTTCCCTGACTCATCCTGGCCTTTTGAACAATATTCCTGTTAACACCCAAAATTGCAGCTATTTACAATGGACCCCAATGTCAAGACACAATTTTTCAAATTCAAAGCGACACTGAGTAAGTATTAACAGCAAGGCCTTCATGGTCGAATGTTTCGATACGTTAGAAAGCCGCATTAAGGTAAACACATGCTAGCTAGCCTAATATTTGACAGTAGTCATAAAATGTGGCGGTCTCCAGAGGGAGGGTACGTTATCCCTATTCACAAAACCTAGCCGCCGCTTGCGGTCGGAGCGAAGCGGAGAGCCTTGACTCCATGTGCTAGACTTAAACAACCCGACCGAAGGCAAATATTTTTTTGGCGTATATCCGTCGGTCGGGTTATCTATTAAGCGGCACATGGAGTCAAGACCGGCGGCCTCTTTGTTTACATCCACTTTCAAATATCTTGGTTATGCAGATTGCTGCGATAAGTTGTTAGTAGCATAATAAGCGCTTGCTGGAGTCCTCTTGCCAATAGATGTATGTGGACGCTCGAAATTGTAATAACGCATAAAAGCAGCAATTCCTTGTCGGAGAGTACGGGGGGTTTCATAATTCTTCAGGTAAATATCTTCCCATTTAATGGTTCTCCAAAAGCGCTCTGTAATAGCGTTATCCAGGGCCCTACCTTTACCGTCCATACTGATTTTGATGCTATGTTCTTTGAGTGTATTTATATAGACAGGGCTGGTAAATTGACTGCCCTGATCAGAATTTAATATGATAGGAGTTCCGTGTATTTCGATGGCTCTGTTTACAGCTTTAATGACAAATTCCTTATTCATCGTATCGGAGAGCTCATATCCAACAATCATCCTGGAGTACCAGTCAATTATAGCCACCAGGTACATCCAGCGGCCTTGCATGGCACAATACGTAATATCAATTCCCCAGACATGGTTGGGGTGGGCTGCTTTGACATTCCGAAGCAGGTATGGGTAAACATACTGAGCTCTGTTACGTTTGCTGAGGTTGGGGCCGGGGTAAATCACCCGTATTCCCATTTCCCGCATATATTTTTGAATGCGTTTGCGGTTGACCTTGTAATCTACATCATCCATGTTATTTATGTCGTCAACAATCCGCCTGGAGCCTTTAAATGGATGCTGCGTGTGGATCTTGTCAATCAGATGTTTAATCTCCACTTCGTGTTTAGACACCTTTTGGGCAGTCCAGTATAAACCCGTTCGATTCAAGGATAATAGCTCGGCCTGAACTTTTATGGTTAAATGTGAATTTGTGATATCCCAATTCACCATAGCTTTGCGTTCATTCACGGGGTAAGATGCCGCTAGATTTTTTTTTAAGCCAATCCAACTGTGTTGTTAGACGGCCGACTTGCGCGTATAAGTTCTCGATGGTTTCTTCTTGTTTGCGCTTTTCTTGGGCAGCGGCTTTAGCATTCTTAGAGGTGGCGAATACCTTGTCGGCGCCTTCTAAGAGCTCCTTCTTCCAGCGGTGAACCACACTCACATGTACTCCGTATTCCGAGGCAATTTCGCCTATGTGGCGTTCTTCTTTTAAGGCTTCTAGAACTATCTGCAGTTTTTGCTCCGGTAACCATTGTTTTTTTTGCATGGGATATGCTCCTTTCACTTAGTTATTTTACTTCGAGATTGGTGTCGCTTATCCCTCGCAAAATCGTGTCGCATTTCCTGGGTCCATTATAATTTGCCTGGTTGAAAGATTGGAATTATCTTTAAGGTACAGATTCACAGCCTTATCTTCCTTCAAAACTTTCTCAATATGCTTTATTGCCTCTATCTGGTCTGTCCCTTCTTTTATATATAAGCAGGTGCACATGATGTTAAAGGGATAAGAAATAATAACTATTCCTCCCTCCCAGGCTTTCCGCTGTAACAGGCAAATCTAACGCTGTTATTTCCGTATATACCGTTGTTGTCTCCTGCACGGAAGCATTCTCTCTGGTGGGTATTGCCCGGGTTTTTGAGAAAACAAAGCCGACTTCTTTCGCGGACAGAGTATTGAAAGGAGACATTACCATGAAAAAACTCATGACCTCAGTTATTGCGTTGGCGGGTTCTGAACACCCTGCGGGAAAAACATTAAGAAACATTGGACCAAAGTGTGATGCCACTGTTTCATGCATGAATAATCAATATTTTACCGTTATAAACGCCATTTTAGTTGACTCCCAATTTCTTGCTATATAAAAATCCACATGCCGGCGATAATGAACACGTATGCGATACGCAAAATTTCACTTTCATAAAAAACAAACAAGTGCCTTTATGGATAAAATTCCAAAGGCACAATATTGCGGATAAGTAACCTAAAATTCGATGGTCTTTTGACCTATTTTTCAGTTGACAAATACAAGTCGCAAGGCACCAACAAAGATATTACCCAATTGTTTAGGCATTCGGGAGCTTTTTTACTTTGTTATTCAAACTTTCTTGATTTTCTCACTCTCAACGATTATTCTTCCTTCATTCAACAATCTTTTATACGCTGTTTCAAACTTCTGTTGTATTGTGCCGCCTTGCCGTTGCCAACCGTATCCATATAAAGCAGTCTCTTTGAAAAGTCCTGTTTTATCAAGTCCAAACTCGACAGATAAAACTTTCAACATTGTTTCGACAATATCGGTTGTTGGTATGTCTTTTGCCTGATAGCCATAATATCCTGCTCTAATAACCGTAAATTTCTCTTGAACGCCTTTCTGCATTGCTTCATTAACTGATTGAGTACTTACGGCGAGAAAGTCCCTCGCTTTTTCGGCATTTGCATTTTTGCGCGGCTGAGGAGCAATTTCTCGATAGTTTTCAATGGCTTGCCTCACTGCCGAAAGCAAACGCTCGCCCTCGGTGTGCCTGTCTTTAATCCAGTCGGTAGACCAGACTCGATAAATTTTCCACCCCATATCTTCAAGCACGCTTTGACGTAAGCGGTCACGTTCACGAGCCGTTCTTGCTGAATGATACATTGCACCATCGCATTCAATTCCTATCGCAAAACGCCCATTGTATTTCGGATGTCTAATTGCCATATCAATCCTATACCCCGAACAGCCAACTTGTGTTACAACGTCAAAGCCTTTTAAAGTCAAGAAATCATACACAGATATTTCAAACGGCGAATCGAACCACAAACTTTCAGATGTGCTTGTTTCGGAGAGAACAGCGTTAATGCCGTTTATCGCATAATCGATATAAAGACGTAGCAATTTAACGCCTTGACTGCTTGTGCGAGAAGTATCAATGTCAGTCGGTAGAATAGAGCCGACAAGTTTCAGATTGTATCTTGCACGAGTAACGGCTACATTCAATCGTCGTTCACCACCGTTTCTTGTCAGCGGACCGAAATTCATTAAAAATTTACCTGACAAGTCAGGAGCATAGCCAATGCTGAAAATAATAGTATCACGTTCATCGCCTTGCACAGTTTCAAGGTTTTTCACAAACAGCGATTCCTCTTTATCTTCTTTGAAAAACGGCTCAAACGTAGGATTCGCTTGCCTTTTAGCAACAAGAGCGTCTTGAATAGCGGGTTGTTGAATTTTTCCAAACGCAATTATACCCAAACTCCGTTCAGGATACTTGCGAAAATGTTCAAACACCAACTCAGCAACTCTTGCAGCTTCCGCTCTGTTTCCGTTTTTGCCACCACGGTCGTAAGTGCCACCTTGATTATAAATATATTCAACGCCCATTCCCTCAGATTTTTCTACTGAAGAGGGGAAGGTTGTTAAATTACCATTATAGATTTTTTGGTTTGAAAATGCTATAAGGTGTTCGTGACGGCTACGATAATGCCACAACAAAGTTTCTGTTGGGAGCATAGTTGCTTCATCAAGTAATGAATCAAACGCTCCTGTATCGTTTGATTCGCCGTCTTCATCTTCCTCAAACTCGTCTGAATTTGACATTGAAGAATTGAAAAAATCAGTAGGTGGTAACTGTTTACTATCACCTGCTATTATTGCTTGTTTAGCTCTGGAAATTGCACCTATTGCATCCTCGGTTCGTACTTGCGATGCCTCGTCAAAAATAACTGTGTCAAACTCAAAGTTACTGCTGCCAAGGTATGTACTCACCGATAATGGTGACATCATAACACACGGCTTTACAGCGGGTAGTAAATTCGGTAAATTCGCAATCAGCAAGCGTGTCGGCATAAGTTTGCGTTGCTTTGCCATTTCACGGCGAACTAACGCTATTTCACCACTTGACGAAAAGGCATCAAAATTCGGTAGATGAGAAATTAACTTTGATAACAGCATTGCTTTTGAAATTTCCATATGCGATTTATCAAGGTCTTTGAACAGGGCAATTCTTTCATCTTGGCGAAGTCTGCGAAATTCATTAACAGCAGAAAATTTAGGAACAATAGCGTCAAGCCACGAACGGAAAAAACACTTTTTGAATACCGCAACGACTTCTTCTGCGGTAAGATTTAACTCTCTCGCTTTGTTTAGATAAGCATCTATACTAAGAGACACCAATCTTGCCTTAGCGTTCCTGTAATCGATAAGATGCTGTAAAAAAGCAAAATTGTCATTACAACTTTGGGATTTTCTAACCACGTTACTAAGCGTAGCTTGATAGAATATATCACGACCATTTTCTCCAAATAAATCAGCAAACTTATTAAGGTCATCGTTAACGTGTAATTTCCAATCTTGAAGTTTACTCAAAACGCCAGCAAATTGTCTAATCAATTTACTATCATCTTCACATACTGATTTAGCATAATTATCACAAATATTATTATTCCTAATAATGTCTTGAAATACGATAAGCCAATCAAGGTCTGCGATTAATTTGACAAAGCCGAAAGATTCACTTATTTCGAGTCCGAGCGTTTGATTAAGTTCATCACACAAATTTGCAAATTTCGCAGTCAAATTACTTGCTTGTGACTCCCGTTCGCTGACAAGAAATTTACACGAGTTTCTTAACTTTGCTATTGCCTCATCGAATGAATGTTTTAGTTCTGTAGATGTATTCTGAGCAACGGCAAGTATCGCTCCTTTTGCGTTTTGAATCTCTGTTGTGTTGCTTTTGAATTCCTCGGCAATTTTATCTCTTCTCAATTCGGCGTTAACTAACTCCTGACAATAGGCTTTAAGTTCTTCTTCGGCGGTCTCGGCAACCCGCTTTTGCGTTTCAAAAGCGGTTCGCAAGGTTTGAACATTATCAATACAATCTATTAACGTCAAGCTATCCTCATACTTGAGTTTTACAGCAGTCTTGCAGAAAGACAGTAATGTTTTCTGATAATTCCTATACCCTCCACCTATGCGAGCAAACCACGAGCGGTAGGTAGTACGATAATATTGTATAATCTGGGTAAGGTCGAGATCGATAATCTTTTCGTCATATTTAACAAGTAACTCTTTACGAGCGGCTTCATATTGCTCGCATGCCGTCTCACATTTCTTAGTTTCTTCTTGCTGAGTTTTCAGAGCCATAGCTTTTTTATCGACTAAATCTTTAACTACTTCTTCGTTTTGATTATTTATAGTAACTCGTTCTTCACGAGCAGTTAATAACTCATTATACTCGCTCGTGGTTATATAAAGGGATGGGGCTCCGTTTAAATCAATTGCAATTTTTGCCTCACTTACGATATTCTTGCAAACCTCGTCACATATTTGCTTTACACTATTAAAGTGTGCGTTTATCACATTGTAAGAATTTACAACATCGCTCAGGGTTGATTCGTAACCTGCGTCAATACCGATATTATTCTCGGAACTTATGTCTACAAGAATCCGCTCTGTTATTAATTTAGCATTATTAAACTGCTCTTCCGCTATTTTCTTTTTTTCAAGTGTTGTCTTACATTCTAATACTTTTTCTCTCGTTCGTAGCAAATTCAACACAGTCCATGAAAAAGGTACGGTTGGCGTTTTTTCCGATATTGCGAAGATTTCAGCAACAGTCGTTATTCCGCTATATGACCAATCCTTTTCAACTCCAAGAATTGCGTTCACTTCGTTAAATAGGGCTATACCATTGTTAAGTGCGATTACTAAGCGTTCTGTATCAACGATAAACTGCTGTTTGAATTCGTGTGTCCATTGTGTTAAAGTGCAACCTTTCCACGGATTATGTTGTTGATAACCGCTTACCCTGACAATCCGTTCCAACTCTTCAAGTGCGGATTCGCACTGTGATAACAACTCCTGAGTAAAGTTTTCTGCGTTTGCTTGGACGTAGTCGATGTTTTTATACATTTCAAGTTGCGAAATAAATCCGTTTACTTGAAATATCGTTTTGCCGAGTGGCTCCACAACTGTATGAAGTTCTTTGCTGTATGCGTTCAATGTGGCACGGACTTCTTTTAATCTGTACAACTTGTTAAAAACCTCTTGGTGAAGTGAGGCTTTCGAACGTGAGAGTTTTATTGATTTTTCAAATTGGTCAAGTATTTCACGGCGTTTTGCATTGTGGCTATGTAAAGTTAGACAGAAATCACCTAAGCCTGCAATACACAGCCTTTTATAGACAACTTCAAGTGCCGCCATCTTTTCTGATACAAATAGAACCTTTTTGCCATCGGCGATAAGTTCAGCAATTATATTAGTTATGGTTTGACTCTTGCCAGTGCCTGGCGGTCCTTGCAAAACAAAGCTTGCACCGCATTTGGCAAGAAGTATAGCATCTTGTTGACTTGAATCGGCATCGACTACCGAAAATACCGATTGTGGGTCGATTGTATCGTGATTATGTCCCAATACATCTGAAATATTTGAAGCATCTTTGAAAGTTTCGCCATTTAGTGTTCTTACAATTTGATGACCTTTTATTTTATCAGCGTTACGCTCCAAATCACGATACATATTTATTTTCATAAATGAAAATAGCGATAATTGAGTTACATCTGTCGAAACGCTCCATCCTAATGAAGAAACAGCAGACTTTACCTTGCTGATGTAATCATTTAGTTCGGTATCTTCCGTCAACACTGGAAGTTCAATGCCAAAATCGCTAATGAGCTTTTGCTCTAATGAATAGTTCGCCGTTAATTCATCTTCCGCACGAGAAAGCAAAATAGGGGAAAATAAATCTTCTTGCGTGAGTTTGACGGGCATCAGCAACAAAGGCGAACGCATCTCTTGTCCTTCCGCACCATTTTCTTTCCAGTTAAGGAATCCGAACGCAAGGTGTAAAGCATTCAACCCTTTTTCCTCGTTAAATTCCTTAGCTTTCTTCATTAGACTGTGTAATGTCTTATAGGATTCGCTCGGTGTTTGATTTGTTTCTATACCGTTATTAAACACTGACAATACTTCATTGTCTGCCTCTTCAAGTTTCAGTTCAATTGGTGGTATTGGAAAAACGAGAGCCTTACTGCCTTCATCAAATAAATCCCAAAGCTCAGAGGTGTCGGGTGTGTTTATCAACAAAGAAGTGCGAGAAACACGCCCACCCGATTTCGGCAAAGGACAATTTATCAGTCTGTTACGCTTGCCTAAATCAAGCAAACGATTTTTCCAGTATTCCAGTTTGGTGTTAATATTAGCCATAGTGCCATATCCTCCGACACGTCAATTTGATATTCCGTTTACTTTCCCATAAACCGCTCTGCGTCCAGAGTTACACGTGTCTCTTGCCGATTTCCATTTTGACACCGCTTGCGGTAACGATAAATTCAATCTTACATCCGGACAACAACCCTGCCGGCTCGCTTATTATCTATCATTTGGGGCACTTTCAATTCAGGTGCATTTCCTGCCCTTGAATTGTTGTCCATAGCATAAACCTTATCTAGCATACTGCTTCTGGTTTTATGTTTTCGACTTAAACTATCAAAATCTTCAGTTATCTTTGATTATCTTCCAGATTCTTCATTATTGTATCACGAATTGCATGGGCTTTCAACGAGAACGGATATTTGTAAAACGCTTGTAAGGTTGTGTCAAAAAGAAAACCTGCCGTCTCCAGCAGGTTTCATGTTTTGGAGTATGAATTTGTAAAATCGAACGTCAGTATCCCAGCTTTATATTGTAATTCCCGAGAATGAATGTCTCCCTATTCCTATTTGAAGAATGCACATTGCCGCCGCATTGCGGTATATTTTATCCGAGTTAAAAATCTCAAAAGTATTTCCGAATCGGGAAACAGTTTGCTCGATTTCAATACAATAGTCCAAGATGTGTGAGATACTATCTAAATCCCTTTTAGCCCTGTCCATATATCAGCACTTCCTCAGACTCAATCTCTTTTCTAAAAGACTCATCTAAGCTATCAGTAGTAAGCAAGTCAACGTGTATGCCAAAAGCATCTTCGAGATCGGCATAAAGGCCACCAAGAGCAAATAATCCGCGTATTTGTCCTTTATCAATACGAAAATCCAAATCGCTATCCGTTTTGGCATCCCCGCGCGCGTACGACCCGAAAAGGAACATCCGCTCCACGCCGTGGCGTTCAGCAATTTTACTTGCGATATTTTTAATTTCATCCACAGTATAGACCTTCAACATTAATGCTCCCTCCACTTCATACTGCTTATCATAAGTATAGGCATAATCTGTAAGCAAGTAAACAAAAATAGAGTAACGCGCGTACCATAATGCATATCTTTTAAATTCCGAACCACAGAAATCAGATGTTTACATATAAAAACAGAGTGTTGATAGTCAAAGTTCCATCTGTCAGCACTCTGCTCATGTAATATTAAAATTCTCTTAACTCATTACTTCGCAAGCCTTCCACGCCATATACCCTATATTCGACCACAACGTTTACTTCGCCCTGATCGCCGCCTGGGCCGCTGTTAGCAAAATAGACCTCGTTTTATCACATTATGGAACACTCCGACAAATTAGAATTTATAAGTTAAATCTTCGAATCATAATTCCTTCACAGTTTATCTATAGCGTTCCAGAATTCTTTATTCATGCGGGCAAAGCCCCCTTCAAATTCCTACTCATCGTTATATTATTTCTTAAACTCCGCAAACAAGATTTTTCAGCATTTTGAAGACTTCCAGGCGAAATGCGGCTTCTAAATCTGAAGGAATTGGCCTTGGGCCAACCATAAATTCTCCATTTCCATAAAAACAGCCGTCCGTAGCGATAATATGCAGGTGGGGATTAAAATTCAGAAAATCTCCAAAGGTCTGCACAGCTATGACAGCGCCTGGAATAGGATCATCCAACGAAACTCCTTGCTTCAGGCAGACGGATAGAACCTTCCAGGCGCATTGGCTCAACTTGACCAAAAAATCTGCGGTCGTATATGAAATATCGCCTAAGCCTTTTGGGAATGCTGAAGACCCATTGGCGATGGGGTACATGTTTGAGCACCTCTCCATACAGGAACTCACCAAATTCAACCACGCGTTTTTGATGGCAGGAAGGGCAAAAGTGCCGGCGTTTGCAGGAAAATGGAAGTAGATATTCATGGTTGCAGTCATCACATTTCACCCGGGCAAAACCCAGATGAAGGTCACCGCAGTCCAGATATTTGTATATGACGTCCAGCACATAAGGACGCTAAGCAATACTATGTGAATGTGCATGGGCTGCATCCAAAAAAGAAATTCCCGTCTGTTATCATGTTATTGGCGCTGGGTTAAACGCATGGGAAGAAAAAAGGCACTTATTGCCCTGGGACATTTACTTCTTCGGATTGTTTATCAAATTTTACTTACTAAGACGCCATACGAGGAAATAGGACCAGACTCCCGGTTCCATTCTTTAATGACAGATTTCGTTATATACGGTTTTAACCGCACCAAAGCTGATGTCACAGTTCAATTGATAGATCGGTATCCTTTGCAGCAGGGCGTCAATCAGGCTTAAAAGGCTGTTGATCCTGTCCCTGTCGCCGCCCGGACGCTGGCTTTGATAAAACAGCATTTGTATCGCTTTCTTATTACTCAAACGCCGGATATGATTTTCCTTTGCCTGTTTCAGAAAAACAACCGCACTGAGGGGGACACGGATATTCGTATTCAAGGCACTTTTCCCGCTCCAGGGTGCGCCATAGACGTAGAAAATATCCTCTGTCCGGCGTAGTACCGGCTTGTCGTCATTGATGATGACCGCCTTATTCTTGCCAAAATATTGCCGCCACAGATGGGTATGGGTGGATTTGCCCGTGCCGCAGGGACCGGAAAACAGCACCGCCCGGTTCTCCAGCGCCACTGCCGAGGCGTGGAGGCAAAATCCGTCAAAGTTCAGCAACTTGCAGGCAAAGGCATAGCCCTCTGAATGTATTCCCATTGGTCAGGCGATAGATGGGGATGTTCCTCCCCGGTCCTGCTCATTTTTTCCCGGTCGATGCTCATGGTGATGTCCGCTTTTCCATTTGTATCCGCCCCGTAGGGCTTCATCAGTCTTTGCAGGGTTTTTCCCGCGCCTTCCATTGCCAGGGTCAGATCGGCTATTTTATAGTGGTTCAATTGATTTTCTTCCTTTCCGGCCCGATAAGGCATTACCCATGGGCTAAACATGACAGGCGGGTTTGCGCCACCTGCCATGGGCCATCAATGTTGCTTAACGAATGTCGCCCCAGCCGAATTCATCGCCGGTTCCGCTGCCCCCGTCCAATAAGGTACTCGCCAAGATATCCTCCGGTTCAAATGTTGTAATTTCAATCTCCGGCTTTTCATAAGCCTTTTTCATATAAACACCTCTAGTACATAGGAACATGAAAACAGGAAAGTAGTATCCGTATTCCATCCATGTTTTCAATGAAAGCTGTTGAACATGCCCCGGCAAAAAAATACTCGGTTATAAATTTTTTTAAAAAGATCACATTAAACAATATAATAATCAATAAATTGATATATTTGCGCATTAAAAGACAACAAATAAACAAGAAATACGGCGTTATTTGCAAAGTATTGCTAAGATGTAGAATAAATGTTAAATTAGTAATAACTGAATATTTGTTTTTGCTCAGGCGCTTTGATTTTAATCGAAGCTGAAAAGGGAACCGGGTGTAAATCCCGGACGGTCCGGCCACTGTGAATGGTTAGCCGCTCCCATTATGCCACTGTTTTGCTCCGTCATTTAAAAAGACGGCGGAGGGGACGGTAAGGCGGGAGGATGGCAATGAACCATGAGTCAGGAGACTTGCCTTGGGCGGGATAGCATCTTATAGACCTTCCGTGGAAAGGTTAAGTGCTGAAATGGTTACGAATAATATCTGTATGCCAGTTTTTTTTCAGGTACAACCCCGGCTTCCGCGGAAGCCGGGGTTGTTTTTTATGTGGGTATGCGGATAAGCTGTCGATTCTTTGAAAGGAGGTTGGTTAATGGATTGCAAAAGGAGGGTCGGGGACGGAATCCTTGCGAGAGGCTGTAAATCCAAAGGTATGGTGCATCAGGCCCCGAAGTCGGCAAGATGTACATTGTTGCAAATTAGTAAACTGATGGGAGAAGGTTAAATGACAGTGAGAAAACGGAGATTAAAGGCTGTTCTAAGCATTATGCTGTGTATTGCCTTGCTGCTGCCACAGTCAATGATAGCTGTGCAGGCAAGTGAACTGCCGGCTCCGTCTGCGGACATAATAGGAACCGCGGTCGGTCGGGAAGAGATAAGTCAAACTGTGACGGGGCATATTTATGAGCCGGCGGCTCCACCGGGCCTAACGGTCGGAGGTGGGGAAACCGGTGCAAAAGGAGATATAACCCAAACTGTAACGGAGCATGTTTACGAACCGGCAGTTACACCGGGCCCGGATGAGGGGGGCGGGGCTTATGAAATCATTTCGCCGTCTGTATCCCGGCAGGTTTACTATGGTGACGTCATATCGCCATCCGTAACCGTGCAGGTTTACGAGGTCGCCTTTTACGGGAACGGAGGTTATTTCGGCGATTCCGGCACGTTGTCCGTAACTGAATTCGTTTATGCGGGAGAGAAGGTATCCCCGCCGGCAGCGCAACCTGTGAGGGATGACGAGGGAGGCACTTTGTACAGATTTGTCGGGTGGTATACGGAAGAGGCGGGAACCACGGCCTATGATTTTGAGGCGGCGGTGGAAACGGATATTGAGCTTTATGCCAGGTGGGCGGCGGAAGTCCCTGGCGATGGCAGTGGCTGGTACCTTGACGATCCCGGGGCAACGGCCTTTACCATATCCAACGAAGCTGAACTGCGTTATCTGGCCAAATTGGTGAGAGGTACGGCTAGGGATGGGGCAGGTAGTGTGGTCGAAGCCGCAGACTTTTCCGGCAAGACAATTACTTTGTTCGGAGATATTGCGCTGACAGGCGCCTGGATGCCCGTCGGTACTGGGGAAAAACCCTTCAAGGGAAATTTCGAGGGGGCAGGTCATGTGATCAGCGGTCTGTCTATCGGTAGCACGGCCGGGCCGGTATCGGAAAATTATCAGGGTCTGTTCGGCTATGCGCAAAACGCCGGAATCAGCAAACTAACGGTTACCGGCAGTGTCTACAGCACCGGCGACTACGTGGGCGGGATCGTAGGCTATGCCGACGTTACTAACACACTCATTAACTGTGTCTTTGGCGGCGAGGCGGTGAAGGGCTTTGTCTCAGGCGGAAATTACGTGGGCGGCGTGGCAGGCTATTGTAAATCCGCCCAGGCTAATAGCGACTACGCAAACTACGGCACAGTCAGCGGCGGGCAGTATGTGGGGGGTATATTTGGTCAATGCGGCGGAAATTTTGGTTCTTACTCCAATGATGCGGGCAAAGTCATCATAAATCACGGTGCGATAAGCGGAGACAGTGACGTAGGCGGTATACTGGGTTGTTTGGGCGATCCGGGGAATGTCCGCGATATGTACTGTCCATCCGGCAATACCGTTGAGAACCACGGTGCGGTCATCGGTACCGGCGCCAACATTGGCGGCGTCATCGGGTATATGAGCGGCGCTTTCAACGGTCCGAGCAGCGCCAGATTCAACGGTACGGTGCAAAACACAGGCCGGGTGGCGGGCCGGGAAGCCGTCGGCGGCATTGTTGGTCGAACCAAGAGCCATTCCTATGGTTCAAAACCAGGCACTGAAGCTGTTGTCACAAATGATGTTGCCGGACTTGGGGCCGATGAAGCCGGCGTCGGCGGCGAAGCTTATGTGGGCGGTATCATCGGCTTTTGCGGCGGTGATTTTGTCCCTTACGGGGCCTATGAAAACAACAGTTCCGTTACTGCCGAAGGAGATTATGCGGGCGGTATCGTTGGTTATCTGAACGGGGGCTTGAATGGCCTTATGTATCAGGCAATCAACAGCGGCAATATAGCCGGCACAAGCTATGTGGGCGGCATTGCGGGCTATACGGGCGGCTATGTAGCGCTTGGCAGCAACGGTGTCATAAAAAATACGGGTACGGTCAGTGGCAGCGTTTATGGCGCCGCTGGTTGTGTGGGCGGTATAGCCGGTTGGGTCGGAACCAATATATCGAACCAATACGGAACAATGGAAAACCTTGGCGCGGTCACCGGCGGCGATAACGTGGGCGGTATTGCGGGTCAAGTTGAGAGTTGTATCAATCTGAATAATGCCGGGGTTGTTCGCAACAGCGGTACGATTACCGGTGCAAATAACGTGGGCGGTATTGCCGGTTTAGGCAAAGGCGACGTGAAGAGAGCCGGCGTTGGCGTGTTGGAGAACCTTGGCGCGGTCACCGGCAATGACAACGTGGGCGGTGTCGCCGGTCGCCTGGCGGGCGATGAAGACGAACTGGAACTGGATAAGGTTGCCAGCTCTGCCGGTACGGTGAGCGGACAAAGCAATGTTGGCGGCATCGCCGGGTTGGTCGGCGGCAGCGTGGCCATCAGCAACAGTTACGTTGCCGGTACTGTAACCGGTGCGGTATACGGCTCGCGGGGCGCCCTGGCGGGTGGTGTCGAAAGCCCCGGTGACAACATTTCCATCACCGGCTGCTATTCCTATTTAACAAGGGACGCTGCAGTGCAGGACCTGGCGCCGGCGGGCGGAACGGGTGCGGCAATCGCCGATAGTTATTACCTGGTGGATGACTCATATAGCGGAACCGATCCCGGCGCTAAAAAAGCGGATGATTTTCGGTACGGCGCGCTTGCCTATGCGATGGACAAGGGCGGTACTGAAGCGCGCGGCAATGTTTGGGGACAAAAGCTGGGCGTTGATCCCGTCCCCGCATTTGTTGGTGAGGAACATCCCGCTGTTTATAAAATCAGTGTTGTACAGAATGACGCCCTTGGTATCAGCGTAAACCCTGCCGCACCGGCCGGAGCGGCCTGGAAGGCTTACGATATTTATACCTATGCAAACAAGGGCATGGAGATCAACCTGGCGGCCGCCGGTCTTGACGCGGCGGACGATTTGGCTTTTAAGCCTATCGACACGGTGTACAAGGATACGTCCGGGGGTGCGCCCCACGGCAGCTATACTGTCACCGGCATTGAGGGGGATATCGTCATCAGCTATGCAAAAGAGATCAAGGTGGAGGGCGATACCGGCTGGTACGGAGCAGGGACGGACGAAAGCTTCAGTATTTCTTCGGAAGCGGAATTGAGGGGTCTGGCCCGGTTGGTTAATGAAGAGGGAGCCGACTTTACCGGTAAAACAGTGACCCTCGGCGCGGACATTGAGCTAACGGCTACTTACTGGACTCCTATCGGCACCCTGGAACATCCTTTCACCGGAGTATTCATGGCCGGTGTTAACGCGGATAACGGATATTTTGCAATCACCGGGCTGGATATGGAGGTTTCCGGTGAAATGCAAGGATTTTTTGGTTACCTTAAGGACGCCACCATTCAAAATCTGACTGTGCGGGGTGTCATCAAGGGCGCTACTAAGCTGGGGGGCATCGCGGGCGTGGCCGAGAACAGTGCTTTTGAAAACTGCACGGGCGGCGTCGTGCTTATCGGCGCCGACAAAGTGGGCGGCATAGCGGGCGAAGTCTCTAACGGTACATTTAACAACTGCGCTAGCGTCGCCACTGTCACCGGTAGCGGCGGTAACGTGGGCGGTATTGCAGGCGTTTCTTCCAGCGGCAGTTTTACGAATTGCGAAAACAGAGCCGCGGTTTTCGGTGCAAGCAATGTGGGCGGCGTGGCCGGTGAAGGTGGGGGCGGCAGCTTTACAAACTGTGCCAACGCAAGTGCGGTTACCGGCACGGACAAAGTGGGCGGTATCGTCGGCAGCGCGTCCATGGCCGCAACATTGAACGGCAGCTATAACGGTGGTGCCGGTACGGTCTCGGGTACCGGAAGTTATACCGGCGGAGTGGCCGGTTACCTGGTCGGCTCGGCGGTTTTGACCGGCTGCCATAACGCGGGCACGGTAACGGGCGGCGCCGGTACCGGTGGCGTGGCCGGCCATGCGGCGGCCGGCTCGGCGGCCAATATGCCGGTCTTCAGTGATTGTTGCAACGATGCGGAGGCTTCGGTTGCGGGCGACACCGATACCGGCGGCGTAGTCGGAAAGGCGGGTAATTATTCGCGGCTGACCGGCTGTCGTAACGCGGGTGCGGTAACGGGCGCCGGCAACACCGGGGGTGTGGCCGGTACGCTGGGTACTTACGCCGAGCTGGACGATTGCCGCAACGCTGACACGGGAACTGTTACAGGCACCGGTGTCGGCAGCGGCGCAAACACCGGCGGTGTAGTTGGGGTGTCGGATGATTATGCGCAGTTGGCTGATTGTCGCAATGCAGGCGCGGTCACTGGAGACGGAGAAAGCACCGGGGGTGTGGCCGGCGTGCTGGATAAATATGCGCAGCCTGTTAATTGCTGCAATGTAGGCACAGTTTCCGGCGCCGGAAGTTACACCGGAGGTGTGGCTGGCACGCTGCTCGGCAGTGTTGAGGTAAACGGTCTCTATAACGCTGGAACGGTTAACAGCGTTGGAATGTACACCGGCGGTGTAATCGGGTACTTGCGTTCGGTAGAGCTCAACGGCTCCGGCGATTATCTCAGTATGTGCTATAACGACGTTGGTGGTGTTGTCACCAGCAGCGGCGATTATGTGGGCGGAGTAGTCGGTTTTTTGGAGGGTCGACTAGTGGCGGGGAGAATTTCCCTCCTCAATCACCTATACCGCTGCTATAATCTGGGTACGGTCGGAGGAGAGGGTGACGACACCCGTGCGGCGGGTATCACGGGCATAAACCAAGACGGAGCGTACGCTTACGCGCTAAACTGTTTCAATTACGGAACCGTTTCCGCCGTGAACAACCAAAATGCAGGCGTTATCAGTGCCGCAGGCTTTCCCGGCAATCAGAACAGCTATTATCTGAATAGTTCCCTTGCGGCACAGCCGGTGGACGCTGCCAACGCCACAAGCAAAACAGCGGCGGAGTTCGCTTCCGGCGCGGTGGCCTATCTGCTGGATAATGGTGACGCGAGCGGGCGTACGGAAAACTGGGGGCAGGGTGACAGTTATCCGGTGCCGTCAAACGGCAGCCATCCCGCCCTTTACCGGTTGACGATTGAAATGACCGGTCCCGCCGCTGGATTTACCGCGAATGGCGATCCGTTGTTGCCTGTTAACGGCGTAACTCTGGGTGCGGACACAGTGCCGGTAGGCGCGGCGCTTGCCGCTTACAGGGCCGAGAGCGCGTCCGTTACCTTATGTTTTACGGTGAAGGATGGTTATTTACTCGACTACGTTGAGGCGACGGCGGCGGACGGCGCAATCTGCGCGGCGAGGGTGGATGACGCAGCCATGACCTTCACCTTTGCCATGCCCGAAAACAATGATGTAGCGCTTACTGCCGCCTTTGCCGAGGTTCCAGCCGATTTAGACGAAATCTTTACCGTTGTCTTTGACGCCAAGGGCGGCGAATGGCCGGACGGGTCCGCCTTAAGATCCCAACAGGTACAGGTCGGCAAACGGGCTGCGGAGCCGGATGAAAAGCCGGTTTATGAAGACGGTGCGTTGGTCAAGGCTGACTTTGCCGGCTGGTACGTTGATGAAGGCTGTACTGTTCCATATAACTTCACAGCAACAGTAAAAGAGGATTTGACTCTTTATGCCGGCTGGTATTTAACTGACAGATACACAGTTGCCTTTGACGCGGGGGAAGGCGGGTTTGCCGGTGGAGAAAACCGGATGGAGGTCGTCGTTAATGCGGGCGAAGCGGTAATGCAGCCTGGCGAGCAGCCTGCCCGAGACGGTTATGACTTTCGGGGCTGGTATTCCGATGAGGATTGTCTACTGCTTTATGACTTTGCTCAGCCGGTGAGCGATGATATAACCCTTTACGCTGGTTGGGCCGTGGAAGGCACCTGCGTGGTAATCTTTGACGCCGCCGGGGGCGCCGTCACGATAGGAGATGATACGGCCGCTGTGCTGGCGGTAATCGTTGACAGTGGCGAAAAAGTGACCGCGCCGGCTGCTGAAAAAACAGCTGCCGGCTTACACACCTACAAACTGTCCGGCTGGCTGACTAAAGATAATACGGCTTGGAATTTTGCGGATTCCGTTACGGAAAGTATGACCTTAACCGCAAACTGGGCTAAAGAGCCAGTTACGGGTTATGAACAGGGTACTGAACTGGAAATTGCCGATCTGGCGTCGCTTGAGGAACTGCGGGATAATATCAACCAGGGTGTTGACTATACAGGTGTTCTTTTCACCCTGACGGATAACATCAGTCTGCCCGCCGACTGGACTTCAATTGGCAAGGAACTGCCCGGCTCGGAGGATACGGTCTTTGCCGGGATTTTTAACGGCGGTGGACACACTATCACCCTCAATAACAGACAGATGCATGCATTGTTCGGAACAATAGAGGCGGGCGGCGTGGTGGAAAATCTGAAAATTGAAGGAGAATCGGTTGCGAATATCTCTGCCGGCCTTGTATACACGAATAAAGGCATCATCCGAGACTGTGAGATCTCTGCAAAGCTGTACAACTGCAATGCGGGTATTGCATATGAAAGCTTCAATGGTATTTTTGAAAGGTGCACTATCAAAGAGGGCAGCGTTATCAGCGGAGGAGCAAACGTGGCCGGTATCCTGGCTCTTGCCAGATACGATTCTTCCGAATCCGTAATTAGAGACTGTGAGTTGGAACCGGGAGTCACTGTCACAGGATCAGGCGCAACAAGTTCAAACGGAGGTTTCGGTGTTGCGGGTATTTGTGTATATTCCTGCGGGCTCATTGAGGATTGTGTTAACGGTGCGGATATTCACGGTACTCACCCGGATGGCTCTATGTATGTAGGCGGTATCATCGCTCAGGTGAACTCTGCGGGTAGGGTAACGATTCGAAGATGCGCCAACATGGGGAACATTTACACCACTGGAAGCACAGCCGGCGGTATTGCTGCTAATGGCGGGAATGGCGGGAACTTAATTGAAAACTGCTACAGCATCGGCAGTGTGATGGCCGACGGCAAGGATGAAAGCAGCTTGGGTGTGGGCGGTCTGATGGGACGCTCTGTCTCTGTGACACTGGCAAATTCCTACTGGTACGGCAATTTTATCGCAGTTCCCGAAGGTATGACCGACGCGGGCGCTATCAGCGGCGTCTTCGATTCCGGCATAAGTGTGACCGACTGCTATTACGGTTTCAAGGAGAGCGCGGAGGAAGAATCGCGGGAGGAAGCGCCGGCGGGTAAAAAATACGTCACCACCGACCCTTATGACGAAAATGGGGCGACTAAACTGGACGGCGGCGCTTTTCCCGGCGGCGAGGCGGCTTACCTGCTGGATGGCGGTGTGGATTCGCACCGGGAAATCTGGACTCAGGGTGTGGAAGAAGGCTATCCCATTCTGGGCACTCCGTCCTATTATCAGGTGCGGTCGGAAATAACGGGTGAGAGCGGCGGCGGTTCCGTATTCCTCAACGGCCAACCTTTGGCTTACGCTCCCATTGACAGTAGGGTAAATGTGAATGTTGAGATAAACGAGTATGAGAACAGCTCCGGAGAATCCGGGACAACGTATGAATATAAGCTGGACAGCCTGACCGTGACCCAGAAGGGGGAGACAGAGGATATCACCTCATCAATGGTCTTCACTTTGGCCGGTGATGCGGTTGTGACCGCAACCGTTTCTTTGAAGGAAATTGAGGAAGAAGAACCGCCGGAGGAGGAAGAACCCGCCCCTGACGATGACGAAGAAAACAATGAAGACGAAGAAAACACCGGCGGTGAAGGCAATGGCGACGGTAAAGGCGACGGCGAAGGGATCGGCGATGGTGATGGCCTTGGCAAAGGCGATGGCGAGAGCATCGGCGAAGGCATTGGCGACGAGATGGGCGAAGGCGGCGGCGATAGCGGCCGCGGGGAGGCAACCACCGCGGACAGTCCCTACGAGTTGTCGGACAGCAGTATGGAACCGGATAGCGCCGACAGCGCCGATGTGTTGGCTCCTCTGGCGGAAGCTGACGAAATCAAGGGCGGTGCTTCGGTTGATGATATTGTAAGTGATGAGCCGGATGTATCGGCCGAGGGCGGCGGAGGCGCTATCGGTGAGTCCGAGGAAGACGAGCAGGAAGATGAGCCTGAGAATACGGCCAATTTGACGGTTTTTGAAATAGTGAAAAATGCCGTCCGGCAAAATCGGCTGCTTACAGCTGTGTTGTCGTTGTTGATTTTGGGGATTGCCGGCGCCGGCGCTGTCGGCAGATATAGGAGAACCACAATAGGCAAGTAAACTTTGTTCGGCGGTGCCGGGTGCGCTCGTAAAAGTGCGGCCGGCATCGTCTGATCAGAAATCAAGGAGGCGAAAATATGAAAAAAGTCCTTGCGTTTCTTCTTTCGCTGTTTTTACTGGCAGCCATGCCGGCCGTTCAGTCCCGGGCCGAATCGGATAAAACTCTAAACTTTCATGCGGACAGCGGGACAGATTTGCTGGTGGGTGAAACAACCCGCTTGACCGCCACGCTGGACGGTGAAGCTGTGGATTGTGTCTGGACAATCGAAGATCAATCCGTTGCCAAAATCGTCAGTGGCAACGGCGGCCGGGAGGCTATCCTGGAGGCGGTGGCTCCCGGCGGGACGGATATCTACGCGACATCGGCGGAAGGGCTTGCAACGGTACGCAGAGTGTTAAACGTGGCACCTTCCTTTACGCTTGCGCTGGAAGACGGCACACCGCTGTCGGCGCAGGGGAAAGGCTTTAAAAAATGGCTGCTTGTGCCGGAGGGCGCGGACAGTATCCGGCTCCGGCTGGATCCTGCCGACCGGGTAACTAATTCAATGTCGGGTGTAAAAATTGAGCCGGATGCCGGAAACAGCGGTGAATATACGCTGACCTTCAAGGGCACAAGGCCGGTGGAGGATGAAAATAGCGGTCTGTCCAGGAAAGGACTGAACATGCTTTTTATTCTTAGCAAGATGAAGCCGGAGTTGAATTACGCGAAATATGAAACCGGGGCGTACAGCGGGGTATCGATTGCCGGAGAAGACGAGGAAGGCGGCGGTTCGCGGACTCTGACCATTTGCTGGCAGTTGGATCTGCCTGTACTGGAAACACTCTCCGCCAGCGGTGCCGTCTTTTATACACCTTTTGCGGTTAAAGATCTTTACCAGCAGTTTGTTATGGATAAAGATGCCGATGAAGCTGTGATCAGCTTTAGCGCAAGCCGTGTCACGTCCAAAGTTTATCTAAAAGATGCTGATTCCAATATCATCGGCGGTGCGCTTGCGAAAAAAAACGGTGTTTATAGTTTCACTGTTGGAGATGCAGATTTCGGCGATGAAGTCACCGTGACCCGTTATCTGGTTTTGGAGGATGAACGCGGCAACAAGCAGACGATTGCCTTCACCGGCGCGCGGCGGCTGGTGGATTCGCCGGATGCGGTGGTGGACTATTTGTGCGTCGGGTCCCAGTACAGCGACGGCGGCAACCCGGTGACCGGTGTTTACGGCCTCTATCCGGAGAAATCGCTGATCGGGCTGGGCGCCTGGTGGTCGCCTATCAGTCTGGGTAACTTCGGCGGTTATATCAATTATTATTATGAGGAGGCAATCCGGAACGATCCCGCCAATTCCTATGGGATCGACTTTATCGTGTACGGCAACTCCAACGGCGGCGCGGGCTTTTCCGAGCCGGGGAATGTTCTGATTTCGGAGGACGGTAAAACCTGGTATACGCTGGCCGGCTCCGAGCATTATGAGGACGGTGTTAAATGGGATCATCCGGTAACCTATACCAGAGGGGAAGACGGAAGCCACGTAATCGACGGCAAGGTCCTGGGCGGCATGTACCCCAGTCCGAAAAACTATCCCCTGTACGGTTGGCCGGGGGATAGCGAAAAGAACATCACAGTGTCCGGTGTGCAGATCCCCTTCGGCAGCGGCGGTCATGCCGGATTTCCCGCTTTCGGTTACGCGGATGTGCATACAAACAGTCAAACGGCATGGGGTACGGGTGAAATCCTTACTGTGGATTGCAGGGCGAAAAATCCCTATCTCTTCGTTACAAAGCAGAAAGAGGGGCTGATCGCACCTGCCGATTTGAAAGAAATTTACGAGGGGGCTGGGGACTGCTTCGATCTTGACTGGGCGGTGGATGAAACCGGTATGCCGGTGGAACTTGATGAAATTCACTATATCAAGGTACAGACTGCTTCCCTGACCCTCAGCCTGGGCGGTATCGGGGAGAAGTCCACCGAAGTGAATGTGGTGGCCCGTGCGACTGCGGGCGATACCGAGGTGGGCGTAAGCGCACCGCCTGCAAGGATATTGGTGGCCGGCGCGGCTCTGCCGCTGGAGGATGGCGTTTACGTATACACCGCTGACGTAAAAGGGGCGTTCAATGTGACGGTGGAGGCGGACGCGGCAGCGAATGTCTATATCAACAATTTGCGCGCGGCTTCCCGCGACTTTGCAGTCGCGCCCGACAAGGGTCTTATTCGTTTGATCGTACAGGATGGAGACAAAGAGCCGTTAATCTATTATATCGCAGTGAACGGTGATTCTCCAACGAAATAGAGGAATACCACTTCTTATTTACATTTGCAGTAACCTTAGTCGTTGACAAGTCGGAGGAACTATTGCATTGCCGGATAGCCACGGAACGACAACGGAACCGGTTGGTACCATGGGGGTGCCCGGTGTTTCAGGTGTACAACAGACAATAGATGGTAATAAAAAATGAAGAGATCTCCCTGTTCTGTACTTCCAGTTATAATACAGACGCTATGCGGGAAAAGTTACCCTTTTCTGGCTTGGAATAAATTCATCGGCAAGACGCAGATCCACAGCCGGTCCGGCAAACATTTCGCTATTCTCAACTTTCGCCGGATAAGCTATAATTACATTAAAACAGGTGAGAAAAAATGGACACCGCAATAACCCGCAACAGCAACGACATGCTAATGAAATGCATGGCTGAAAGCCTCAAAGACAAAACCCTGACCTTCTTTGGCCTCAACACAGCCAGGATAGTAGGACTTTCACCCACCGCGCTGCCCGCCATAGAAGCCAGGGAAACCAGGACCGACACCATCTTTCTGCTGGCGGACCAAACACTGCTGCACCTGGAATTCCAGACCACCGTGAGCAAAGAAGACATCAGGCGCTTCCTGTTGTATGATGCCAGGCTGACCAGCCGGGAAAAGCAGGAACGAACTATCAGAACCGCCGTCATCTATTCGGGCGACATACAGCAGGCCCCCGAAACCCTGGACTGCGGCTCCATACTCTACCGGGTAACCAACATATACATGAAAGACTACGATGGCGACGCGGAATACCAAACACTGCGGCAAAGGATAACCGCCGAAGCGCTGCTGGATGACGAAGAACTGCTGAAACTGATATTTCTGCCCCTGATGAAAAGCAGGTTAAAAATAGAAGATCAGGCGGTTCAAACCCTGGAATTGGCTCGGCGGCTGAAAGACGAAAAGCAAAAAGTTTTTGCCATGTCCGGCATAATAGTAATCACTGACAAACATTTATCGGAAGCATACAAAAGACGTCTTCTGGAGGTGTTGAAAATGACCCAGATAGAACAGTGGATCAGGGAAGAAGGTAGAAAAGAAGGCAAAGAAGAAGGTAGAGAAGAAGGCGAAGCCAAAAAAGCGCTGGAAACCGCCCGGGCCGCGTTAAAGAAGGGGCTGCCGGAAGAAGTGGTGGCGGAAATTACCGGCTTGGATATGAAAACCATCAAGAAGCTTGGGAAAGAGCTGAACTAGACCGGGGGGGTTGCTTTCCGAGAGTAAACATGAGGTGGTCCGGCGCATCTGCGGGAGATTAGAAAACAGCGGACTTATTCGCCGGCAGAGAAGAAGCCTATACATGGGCATATATAATCCGGTCAATTCTGCCGGCTAAGTAACTTAAGTAAGGTCAAGGATTCGGAGTAAAAGCAGGGAGGTTTTTCATTGGGATCATCTGTCTTACAAAAGGGGTATGTGCAGGTCTATACCGGAAACTGCAAAGGCAAAACCACGGCTTCCTTGGGACTGGCCTTTCGGGCCATGGGTCGGGGGCTCAAAACTTATATAGGCCAGTTTATGAAGGGACAGCACTACGCAGAACTAAAATCGGCCGAAATGTGTAAACCTTATATAACCATTGAGCAGTACGGCAAAGACACTTTTATCCATGTGCAGAACCCTCCTCTGGAGGAAGACGTGAAAATGGCCGGGATAGGTTTGGAAAAAGCCAGGCAGGCTATGAATTCCGGGCGATACGATATAATTATATTTGACGAGATCAATACTGCTCATTACTTTCATCTGATCACAACGGAAGAAATGCTGGAAATCATCAGAACAAAGCTCGATAACGTGGAAGTAATATTTACCGGCCGATACGCTCCGCGTGAGGTTATCGAAGCGGCGGACCTGGTGACGGAAATGAAGGAGATCAAGCACTACTACGAAAAGGGGGTACCTGCCAGGGACGGTATCGAAAGGTAAGAGGACATTTGCCGCTTAAGCCGTTTTATCAAATTTCCAGGACTCCCGCTTCCATAAGTGGGAGTTCCTATTTTACTTCAGGTGGGGTAGAATTTCCATCTGAAGTCCCGATGTTCAGCTTTAACTGAAACTAACTTTTTCATTGGGTCCGGAAAGGATACGGATGATATCATATTGACAAGTATTTATCTAAATTATATTATTGTCATAACAATTATTTTTGGGCAAGTTAGCTATTTCTTTTCGGAAAACAAGGCGGTGTGTAAAGATAAGGGAGGGATTGCTATGGATAACAACGAACAAAAGAAACTTCTGCGGATGATGCTTTTAATCAGGCGTTTTGAAGAAAAATTGGTTGACTTAAGCCGAGATCCTCAAAAGCTCGGCGGTATGATGATTGTTTGCACGGGTCAGGAGGCTGTGGCCGCAGGGGCGGGGGCCGCTCTTTTGCCGGAGGATGTGATTATCAGCAATCACCGCAGTCACGGCCATTTGCTGGCCAAAGGCGCCGAGCCGGATTTGATTATGGCGGAAATAATGGGGCGGCGTACCGGTTACAACAAGGGCAAAAGCGGTACCTTGCACATCGCCGCGCCGGAAGTTAACGCTTTGTGCACCACTACTGTAGTGGGCGGGGGAATACCCATTGCCGTGGGCACAGCCTTTGCCGCGCAGTACCAGCGGGAAAATTATGTCACAGTTTGCTTCTTCGGCAATGGCGCTTCGGATGAGGGCAGCTTCCATGAAGCTTTAAATATGGCCTCGTTATGGGACCTGCCGGTTATCTTCGTTTGTGAAAACAATATCTATTCCGGTGCCCAGCGATTGGAAGAACATACCAGGGTTAAGGATATTGTGGACAGGGCGGGGGCTTACGCCATGCGCGGGGAAATAGTGGACGGCAATGATGCCTTGGCGGTTTATGAGGCTGTGCAAAAGGCACGGGAAGATTGCCTGTCGGGCGCCGGGCCGGTTTTAATTGAGTGCAAAACCTATCGCTGGGGCGGTCACGGTACCAGCGATGAGCAGCTTTACCAGCCCCAGGATGAAATTGCTCGTTGGAAAGAACAGTGTCCCATTAAAAAACTAAAGGCTTCCTTGATGCAACAAGAAGTGCTGACAGAACAAGAATACCGGCAGTTGGCAAGTGAAACAGAGCAAATTGTAGAGCGAGCCCTGCAGTTTGCCGAGGCCAGCCCGTGGCCGGATCCGGCGGAAGCTCTGGAAGATGTTTATGCTTAATACATTGGGGAGGTATGAAAAATGCAGGAACTCACTCTGGGGCAAGCGATAAACCAGGCCCTGCGCGAAGAAATGAACCGCGATGAGCGGGTCTTCATAGCCGGAGAAGGTGTAGGTATAAGTATTCACAGCGATCCGCGCATGGCTACCCACGGGCTGCTGGAGGAATTCGGCCCCCGCAGGGTCAAAGACACTCCGGTATCCGAGGCGGCCATAGCCGGTCTGGCTGTGGGCGCGTCTGTTATGGGACTTCTGCCGGTAGTGGAAATTATGTTTAATCCGTTTTTTACCATTGCCGCGGACCAAATAGTCAATCATGCAGCCAAGCTTCGTTATTTATCCGGTGGGAAGAGTAAGTTTCCCCTGGTGGTGCGGGTTAAAACCGGGGCGGGCATTGGCGCCGGCTGTCAGCATTCGCATAACCTGGAAGCCTGGGTGGCCCATACGCCGGGTCTTAAAGTGGTCATGCCCGGCACACCGGCCGATGCCAAAGGTTTGCTGAAATCGGCCATCCGAGATGAAAACCCGGTTATTTTTATCGAAGATATGATATTGAACTTTGTCCCCGGTCCTGTGCCCGAGGGCGATTACACAGTACCCATCGGAGTGGCGGATGTTAAAAAACCCGGCAGGGATGTGACGGTGGTTACCTGGTCCAAAATGCTCGGTGCGGCTTTTAAAGCTGCGGGACAGCTGGAGCAGGAGGGTATCAGCGTGGAGATAGTTGATTTGCGGACTCTGGTACCCCTGGATGAAGCCGCTATACTGGAGTCGGTGAGAAAAACCGGCCGGTTGGTGGTGCTGCACGAGGCCACTCGCACCGGCGGCTTTGGCGGTGAGATTGCCGCGCTGGCGGCGGAAAAAGCTTTTGATGCGTTAAAGGCCCCGGTGAAACGTGTAACCGCTCCGGATATACCCGTACCTTTCAGTAAACCTTTGGAGGATTTTTATATGCCCAATGAAAATAGTTTAATAGAGGCCATAAAGGAGATTTTTTAGGGAGCATAAAGGGGAGCAATAGGGTCGAATCTATTGCTCCCTTTGTTTTTTTTAATATGATAAAATATAAGAGATTTAGTACATAGGAACATGAAAACAGTATCCGTGTTCCATCCATGTTTTCAATGAAAGGTGTTGAACATGCTCCGGCAAGAAATACTCAGTTATTTAAAGGCGTATAAAAATTCATTTATTACCTTGGGTAAGCTTGAACAAGCCTGCCCCGGTTCAACAACTTATGAACAATTTGCTGAAACAATACTCACTCTGGAAGGACAGGGAGTATTAAAGAAGATAGATTCAGCGGGCGAAAATTATAAAAAGCCTTCCTTAGCCAATAAATACGCCATCAAGAAAGATGCCTTAAGATCTCATCAGCAAGAAATCAAACAGTGGCAGTTGACAGTCCACCCGTTAATGAGTTTGGATCGCTACTACAAGCTAAATGAAAAAGAATGGCATAAGGATTTAGTATACATTAAAAAACTTGATGCTTATTTAGAAAATAACGGTATTCCTCAGCTGCCTGCTTCCATGCCGCAGCGTTCTTATGAGCTGGTGGCCGATGAAAAATGGCTGGAGGCGGGGGGGATGAAAGTTCTGGAGCGGTTGGGTGTTCTGGAACAGTTAAAAATAGAAGTAACCCCTGATCCGCTCATGTTTTCCGTAGCACCTGATAAGTTTGCCGCACCATTACATCTGCATTTGGTTGTGGAAAACAAAACCACCTATTATGCTTTAGCCGATATGCTTTGCAAAACACAGTTTACCTCACTGGTTTATGGGGAAGGCTGGAAAGCGGTGGCCAATCTGGCCCATTTGCCAAAGCAGCTGAATCTTTCGGAATGTGCGCACATTATTTATTATTTTGGTGACTTGGATGCCGAGGGCATTCGTATCTGGTGGTCTATAAATAACAAAGTCAAGCTTAAGCCTGCCGTTACCTTCTATCGGGCGCTTTTGACCAAGCGGGCGGAATTGGGCAAACAAAACCAGCGCCTGGATCGCCAGGCATTGGAACAGTTTACGGCCCATTTTAACCGGGCGGAACAGCAAATGATAACCGGCCTCTTATCCGCAGGCCGCTATTATCCCCAGGAAGCGTTAAACAAGAACGAACTTCAGGAAATATGGAGAAATAGCACATGGACGGCCAGCTAAAAGGAATTACATCGGGATACCATGAGCGTATGCATCGCATCGGCTTATTCGAACCGCTTTATAAGCTTAAGAATAAAACCGGCAAAGATAAAAGCGGCGAGCCCATTGACTATTATGGCCTGGGCATGCTGACCCTGCTTTTTTTCTTTGAACATATGTTAATGAGAAAAAAAGCCGGCGTTCGTGAACTCGCCAGATATCTGGCCGGTCTCGCAGGCGATGTTATAACGCTTGATGCGTCCGGTTATGAAAATTTAGCCCGTTTAATTATTGAAACTTTTCGGCCGCCTCTGGGGAAAAGATCCACGCATATTTTTTATAATTGGGAAACCCGTCAAATGGAGCAAGCCTCGTACTCTTATTTAAAGGCCGCCAAACATGACCTGGAAACGTACAGCCAATATTATGTCTTGGACGAGCATGGGTTGGAGCTTGTTTTTGCCACTAAAGAATTTTTCAGCGAGTTTCAATTATCCATTAACCAGCTGCTTTTGCGTAAGCAGCTGGAAAAAGGGGAGTTTGTGGGAGCCTTAAGACAAATTGAAGAGATGCGCATGAACGTGGAACAGCTGCAGGAACGAATGAGAAAAGTAAAGCAGGAAATTCAGCGCAATATTATCTCTGATGAGTCTTACCAGCGTTATGAGCAAACGATACAAGATGTGCATCAGCGGCTGAGGCGCGAGAATGAAGAGTTCGAAGAGCTGCTGGCCTTCGTGCATGAAACCAGGGACCGGCTGGGTTATGAGAAGACAGACCGCCGGGATCAAAGAGCTTATGAGCTTATTTTAAAAATTGACGGCGAGCTGGGTGAAGTTCACCACCAACACAGTCTTCTGCTGAAAAAATCCATAGAATTAAATACCACTGTTTTAAAGGCCGCCCGGGAGTCTTTATATTTTGTGGCCGTGAATTCATTTAATTTTGACCAGGAAATCGTATCCAAGCTGATTACTGTTCCACTGCCTGTTAAGACTGCCCGTGTGCTGGTGGAGCCTTTCTTATCGCTGGAACAACACCGGGGATGGTCTCCGTTAACGGTATTTGCGCCTCAGTATATCGGGGGAGATGACCCCTTAAATGACGACGGAGAATTTTTGTCTATTTCTTCGGAGGAGCAGAGGTTATTGGAACAAAAAATACAAAAGCAAAACTTTACCCAAATAATGGAGTTAATTAACCGACTGTTTAAGGAACCGGTTGAGTTTACGCTCCGGCAAATGGTTGAGCAGTTAAAAATATGTGGGCGGGCTGACATGCTGGATCACAGATCGTTTTATGATTTTTGGCTATTGCTGCACCAAAATTCTCCTTTAAACATAGCTAAATTCAGCCATGATGAGCAAGTCGCCCCATTTGCCGGCGCACAGCAAGTATTTGGTGCAAAGGCACGGAAAATAACCGTTGAGGAACTGCCGGAAATTGTGAGCGTCAACGAGCGCTATGAGATTCAAAATTTTATTTTTTGTCTGGGGCGGTAAAAATTATGCTGTATGAACAAGAACAAATTATGCAGGCTTTTCGTTTATTTGCCAGGCTAAGTATGGCGGGTAAAGGAAGCGAAGATGAACTCAGACTGTATTTTAGTGATGATCAGGTCAGGGGTTTGGTCGATCAGTTTGCCCGGGAGGTTGACTGCGCGATTATATCAGCCGGGGATAATCTTTATTTCGTGCCGCTGGCCTTAAGCTCTCCGCATCATATTAAGAATGAAACGTTAAAACGGACTTATTTAAAGGCCGGCTCTACAAACAACGACATTTATTTAATGTATGTGTCAATCATTGTTTTATTTGGAGCGTTTTATAATAGTTATCAAACGGTAGAACCGACAATAGATTTTATCTCCATGAGTGAATGGCTGAAACTGCTGGATGAACGCCTGCAAGCGTTAAAAGAGCATGACCCGGAAATGCTGAAGGATGCGGAAAAGGAATATAAGTTTAATTGGTGTGCCATTTTGGAAAAGTGGGATGCGCTGGACGACTTAAAGGAAACCGCTAAATCTCAGGATAAGCGTACAAACAGCCGCCTGGGCTTTCTGGACAGTGTAAAACGATTTCTTGAGGTTCAGGAACTTATTCAGGATATTGGTAATCATGAGCTTGAATTATCGGAAAAGGCCAAAACTATTATTCAGCGTTATTACATGGAAATGGAATATAACCGTGGTATTTTGGAGTTCATGTACCAACTTGAGGAAAAGAAAGGGGAAGCTTAAAGTTGCCGGCAATCTCTAAGATTAGATTTACAAACATAATTTATGAAGGTGGGGCAAAAAGGTATAATGATGATATTTTTTTGTTTGACGGATACAATGGCATAATTTTATTGGAGAATGGCGGCGGTAAAACAGTTTTTATCCAGGCGGCAATTCAAGCGGTACTGCCGCATCAGGATCTGGCTGAACGCAAGATAAAAGACACCTTGCTGCTGCATGGTGTAAGTGCCCATGTGGCTATTGAATGGATCATCAATGAACATCCCCGGCGCTATGCCTTAACGGCGGTCACCCTGTTTTTGAAAAACGATGAACTTCATTCTTATCGCTATATTTATGAATACGAGGCCGGCGACTCCAATGCCATTGAGGATCTCCCCTTTGTGCGCCCGGGAAAAAACGGCGCCAAGCGTCCGGCGGCCTTCGGGGAAATGCAGGATTACTATCATGAAATGACTAAAAAATCAATGTTGGCTCAAACCTTTCCAACAATTTCAGCCTATCATCAATATATGGAAAATAATTTAAAAATTATCCCTTCCCAGTGGAAAAAAATTGTGGATATTAATGGGGCGGAAGGGGAAGTGGAAGGCTTTTTCGAAGGGTGCAAGACCACAACCCAGCTGGTTGATCAGCTATTGATTCCCACTGTTGAAGAAGCGCTGGCGGGCAATGGCGCAAAGGATTTTGCCGAGCTTTTTGATAAACAGCGTGCGCATTTTAGAGAACATAAGCGGCTGCAAAAACAACTTGAGGAAAATAAGAGTATTGAAGAGCGCGTGAACGGTTATGTTGAGCAATATGACAGCCTTTACCATGAAGAACAAAAATGGCTGCGGGATATGCAAAAGGCGAAGTCTTTTTATGAGCTGACATTAACCGATAAGGAAGAGAATGAAAGACAGCGGCAAAACCTGGAGGATAAATACGCCGAATTAAAAGAAAATCAAGAGATGTCCAAACGGAAATGGAAGTCATATGAAATTAGAAAGCTGGAAGAGGAATACGGGCAGGTTGAGGCTGCTTATTTGGTTGTTCGGGAGCAATACCTGGAGTACGATAATAAATTAACGGAAATTGAACGGCGCTGCCAGTCCCTGGAGATGGCGCTTATCAGACAAAAAATTAAAGGTTATGAAGAACGTAAGGCGGAGTTGGAAAAGCAGCTGCGGCAGTTGGAACAAAGCCCCGGGGCAGTTGAATTGGAAAAGGAACTGACCCGGGTCCGGCAAGAGTTAAAAGGTTACTTTGTTGCGAATGAACAAAAAATTGAAGCCGAGTTAAACGCCCGGCGGGAACAATTGACGTATTATGAAGAGATTAAAGACAAGCTGGAGAAAGAATTAAGACAGCTTAATAAACAAGAGAATGAAATTACCGGTAAGATAGCTGCTTTGGATGGGGGGATTAATTCCGCCGTCAGGCAGATGACCAATTTGAGAAGGCAGATTTTAATTAACCCTGACAAAGAACAGGTGGAAGCTGTTATACCGCAATTGGAAAAGAAAGCGGAAGAACTTGAAAAAAATCAATGGGATTTTCATAAAAAGTTAAACGAGCTGGCCGGTGAAAAGGATAACTTAGGACAGCTGATCAAACAAACTCGTAGCGAAAAAGACGAAGTTTTAGAAAGGGTAACCAAGGTCGGCCAGGCGATCCGAAGTATTGAAACCGCTGAAAAACGACTAAAAGAACAGCTCTTGCTGCAAAACCCTGAGTTTGCCCGTTATAACTCTCTGTATACAGATGAAGCCTCCATAAAAGCTCAGATTGAAGAAAAGGTAATTTACTTAAATAAAGAAAAACAAGCTTTATTGAACAAAGAGCGCCTAGCCTACCGGTTTATCGACGACTATAACGACTGTGAAACCTTTACCGCCGATCCGCTGTTGGAAAAGCTTGTTCAAGGCTGGCAATCCCAATTTCCTTACTTGGAGCTGGGTTCCACATTTATTGAACGGGCTTATGCCGCCCGCCGGGATGCTATGGCCGGCGATTCATTCTTGCTTTGGCCCATGGCCTTAATTACTTCGGAAGAGGACACGGAAAAGCTGGTTAAGAAGCTGGAACTGCAGCGGAGAAGATTTACCCACCCGGTAATTGTTCTGTCATCAAGACAAGCGCGGTCTTATTTAGATGGCCTGGAAACGGATTTAACGATTGTTGAGCCGCGGGACTGGAAGCAAAATGTATATAAAGATAAATTTGCGGCCTGGAAAGAAAAGCTGCAAAGTGAAGCGGAGGATATTAAACAGCAGCGGGAGCAATGCGAAGCAGCTTATAACAGCTGGAGTATATTGCTGGCTAATATGCTTGAATTTTACCGCCAATATCCCTTTGATCATTTCGAGGAGCTGAAGAAGCAGCAAATAACTTTGGTTGAGCGGCAAGAAAAAATTAAAAATGCATTGCGGCAGGCCGAAAGCCGGCTGGTCCAAGTAGATGAAGAAAGGGAGCTGTATCAGAAGCGCCTGCGGGACGCGGAGAGAAGCAAAAATGATGTTGAGCGCAGGCTGGCATATGCCGGAGATTATCTGGAACAAAAATCCGTTTGGGAAGATGCCCGCAAAGAAAAGCATAGTTGGCTGCAAGAACAGCAGCGCAACCGGACAAAACAAGAAAAACTAAACAATGACTATCAGCTGCGGCTCAAGGTCATTAAGGAATTTGAATCAGGTACCGGGAATATAAAAAATCAGCTGATGTTATTGCAAAATGACGAGGAATATAAAAATATTCAGCATATCCATAACCTGGAGCCTATTTTTTCACAGGCTCTCTTAACTACCCTAAAAGAGCGCAAAAGAAACATTGAAGCTCAATTGCGCAAGGAACAAAGCAGCAGGGAAAGTATCCAGGATAATATAGGGAGATGCAGCCGGGATTTGGCCGACCGGCAGCGTGAGTTGGAGCGCAAACAAGCTAACGCCCGGGATGATGTTGATCTGGCCATTGAATTTCCCTTGTATGGCAACGAAGAACTTTTAGAACTGGCCGGCCAGAGAAAAGAAATTGGAAAAAGGATAAAGCCGGTTAAGGATAAACATACCAGACTGGAAAAAGATCTTAATGCCCAAAAAGCCGTGTTGGAATCCCGCACGGGTGATTTTAAAAGAGATTTTTACCCCCATCCTATTGACCTTTTTCATGATCCGTTAAGTATGGTGCTGGAGAGCTTGCAGGAAGAAGAAAAGGAATTGCTGGAGCGGGAAAATGAATTAAATGTTGAGCAAACAAATTTACAAAAGGAAGCTGCCGCATTATCAGAGGCTTATAACCTGCTCTGGGGCAAAAACCAGCATTTTGGATTCTTATCCGAAGATATTGAAGCTGCTGTTCTGGAAGGAGAGATTACGGCCAATTATGCTTACCGGCGCGAGGAAATGCTGGAAAGCCTTTTCAGCCGGTTGAGCGATGGCGAACAAAAGGTGAGCAAGATGCGGGAAAGAATAGCTGAGCAGCGCCAGACATTGATAGAATACTGCAACCAGGAAGTTAAAGATATCCGTATGCGGGAAGATGTGAAAACCGGTTTAAGAGATAATAAAACTTATGCCCAGGTGCTTGAGTGGCACGGGCGCATGCAAAAACGAATCCAAAGTATTATTGTTATTATTGAAAAGGATTTAAGAAATCATAATGTTGAGCTGGAGCAATTCATTGCCCACCTGCATGGACACTTAAAGAGAATTAAAGAAGAGTTGGAGCAGATACCAAGAAAGACCAGGGTTAAGGTTGACGACAAATGGAAGGAGATATACATTTTCAGTGTTCCCGGCTGGCAGGAGGAGGAAGGCAAGGAAGAGCTGAGAAGACAGATATACTGGATGTTGGGGGAACTGGAGGACGGCCGATTTAAAGATGAGTCCGGCCATGAGGATGAGGCTAAAGTGCGCAAAGCCATTGAAAAATGGCTTCAATCAAAACAACTGCTGCGGGCGGTTATGAAAAATGAAACAATTAAAGTCAAATGCCGCAAGGTAAGCAATGACGGGAAAGTAAGCGGAGGGCTTTACTCCTGGGAGGAATCCAATCGCTGGAGCGGGGGAGAAAAATGGAGTAAGTATATGACTTTGTTTTTAGGTATTTTGAATTACCTGGCGGAAAAGCGGCAGCACATAAATCAGAACGTTAAACGCTTCAGCAGCGTTATTGTAGACAACCCGTTCGGTAAAGCTTCAAGCGATCATGTGCTGGAGCCGGTATTCTTTGTTGCCGAACAGCTGGGCTTTCAAATAATAGCGCTGACCGCTCATACCGACGGCAGTTTTATTCGCAATTATTTTCCCGTGGTGTACAGCTGCCGCCTGCGCCGGGCGGAAGGCAGCGATAAATTAATTATGACTAAAGAGAAAGAATTAAAAAAAGCTTATTTTAAAGATCATGATCCCGAGGTGCTGGATAGATTGGGTGAATATAAACAGTTATCCTTGTTTTAGTGAAGAAGTGGTTTCAAGTTCAAGGGGGCATATAAATGATATGTGAAATTATTTTTACCGGTACGGAACTCCTGCTCGGTCAGATAGTAAATACAAACGCGCAGTTGATTCAACAAGAGTTGTCCGCGCTGGGCGTAAATTTATATTACCAGGTTACCGTGGGTGATAATCTGCAGCGCTGTGCCGCGGCTATTAAGCAGGCGGCCGGGCGTGCCGACTTGATTATCGTTGGCGGCGGACTGGGGCCGACTGAAGACGATATCAGCCGTGAAGCATTGGCCGGGGCATTGCGGTTGGATCTCGTGCAGGATGATCAGGCCTTGAAAGTGGTCAGGCGTTATTTTGACCGGCGCGGCATACCCGTTACGTCAAATAATCTAAAGCAGGCGCTGGTGCCCGCAGGCGGTTGGGCTGTAGACAATCCCATCGGTACCGCTCCGGGTATTATACTGGAACAGGCCGGCAAGACATACATACTGGTGCCGGGCCCTCCCATAGAGTTCAATATGATGATAAGGGATCAAATCATCCCTTATTTGCGAGGTAAGCTGGCGGACGAAGTGGGGATCATAAAATCCAGGGTGCTTAAATTCTGCGGTATTGGCGAGTCGTTGCTGGATGATAAGCTAAGCGACTTATTAAAAAGTGCCAATCCAACCGTAGCCCCCACGGCCAAGTTTTCCGAAGTGCACCTGCGCATCACTGCCAAGGCGCGCCAGGCAAGTCTTGCGGAGGAAATGATTGACAATATGGAAAGCGAAATCAGGGAACGCTTGGGCTCTTATATATTTGGCGTTGATGATGAGACTTTGCCCGGGGCGGTGACCCGGATTTTGCTTGAGCAGGGCAAAACGGTTGCGGTGGCGGAGAACTTTACCGGCGGGCAGCTGGCATATAAACTATCTTTTGCCGATGGTGCGGAATATACCTTTATAGCCGGGCTGATTGCCAGGGACTACCGGCGGCTGCAGGAAAAAGCCTGCCTGATGTCGGGCGATATACCGCAAAAGGCCGAGGCAAGGGCCGGGCGCATAGCCTCCCTGGTGGGAAAACAGTTTGGCGCCGATATTGGGATGGCTGTAGCTGTGGAGCCGGGCGAGAAGGCCGATGCTGCGGTACAGGAATACAATTTATATATAGCCGCGGATTGCAACGGCCGCTTAATGTTGAAAAAGGTGTTATGGAGCGGCGAGCGGGAAGCGATAACCAGGCGGGCCGCTGCCGTGGCCCTGGTATTTTTATGGCGGTACCTAAAGCACGGTATACCGTTTTAGAGGCGGGAAGTAAGCCTTTGGATAATCTTGCGTACAGAGGAAGCAGGGGCATGGCTCTTTTGCTTCCTTAATTATTTTCCTATATAATTGCAGCCAAATGGTAGTTAAGAAATCAGGTTATCCTGCTTGCCATGGAAAAGTGCGGAGGGCGCGGGTTGTTGCCTTTTTATTGCAATACTGTTGAATTGTTAGAGTACAATGCGCTGTACCAATCTGTTAGAATAATGGATGGTGTGTATTTTTGATAGGAGGCCCGGCTGGAATTGGAGGTGTGTGTATGAGGTTGTCATATCCGCTGATTTTACTGGCGGCAACGGCTTGGGGCAGTATAGGCATACCGGGGGAAAAACTGTTTGCCCTCGGCCTTGCGCCCGAGCAGGTGATTTGGTTCAGGGCAGCGATATGTTTTCTCGGTATGTTTGTAATTTGCCTGGTTTTTAACCGGCCACGCCTTAAAATTGAACTGCATAAACTGCCTCTGCTTTTTTTATACGGCGTGATTGGTGTGACTATGTTTTACTATGCTTATTTTAATGCTATTGATAAAACCGGTATGGCAATGGCGGCCATATTGCTGTATACGGCTCCCGCCATGGTAGTGGTCATTTCCAGGCTTGTTTTTAAAGAAAATATTGACTTAAGAAAAATATTTTGTATTTTATTGACAACTACAGGGTGTTTTTTAGTTGTTAAAGGATATGATATAAATAACCTGAAATTAAATTTGCCGGGTATTTTAATGGGCTTACTGGCGGGCTTCTGCTATGCTATGTATTCAATATTCGGCAAAATGGCTTCAGCCAGCGTCCATCCTTGGACGGTGATTGTGTATACCCAGGGGATTAGCTTAATATTTTTATCATTTTTACATTTTCCCGCTGAAGTGTTTGCCGGTCACTATGAAAGCACCGCCTGGTTTTATCTTTTGTATATCGGTATAGTGCCGACGTTATTGGCTTATTTATGTTATAACGCGGCCTTGAAACATGTTGAAGCCGGCCGGGCCAGTATTATCGCCACTTTGGAACCGGTTGTCGCTGTTTTTTTAGCATACGTTTTTTTAAAGCAGGTGCTCGATCCGGTTCAAGCACTGGGCGCGGTGCTGGTAGTTTCGGCGGTAGTTATTGTGCAGCTGCCTGCCAGGTTATCTAAAAACACCGGTCCGGCCAAAATACTTAAGTTTAATCGTGATTTAAAATAATTTCTTTAAGCGGGCGTTTGGGGACATGATGCCGGCCTTCCGAGTCCCGCCAGTATCTTATGTTACCGTCTTGAACCGTTTCCAAAACGACGGTTTCTTTTGGTTTGCCAATGGCGATAACCAATAATATTTCATAAAGTTCAGGAATGCCGAGTGCTTCGCGCAGCTTGTTGCGCTGTATGGAGGCAAGAATACAACCGCCCAGCCCTATTTGAGCGGCGCCAAGGAGAATACTCTGAGCGGCTATGCCGGAATCCACCCCGAAATTATTGCTGATGCCGGTGTCGCCCAGAATTATTATATAAGCCGATGGCTTTTCCCCCTCGGCAGGACCGGGCCAATCTTTTAGGTAGGCGGCCCAGGCCAGGGTGGAAAAAATTTGCCGGTTGGTTTGGACTTTGTTGGAGATGACGTATTTAAGAGGTTGTTTGTTGGCCGTGGAAGCCGATAATCCAGCCAGGCTAACCAAATCCTCCAACACCTGGTAATCGACTAAAAAATTCTGTTGATACCGGCGATAGCTTCTGTTTTTTTCAATAAGCGTTTTAAATTGTTGCAGCAATGGGTTTATACTCCTTCCATGATTTATTTAACCTGACTAACTTGGCGCGGGTAAGTCTCTCACTTCTATAAGTGGGAGTACAATGCCAATTAAGTCATGCATTTGCAGTTCTAAAATTCAGGGGGAGTTGAATCTCCCCCTGAGTTTTAGAACTTGCTTCAATGTTATTTACCGCCATGTAAATATAAAAAATAATTAATATTTCTCTAATATTAATTTAATAAATACCCTTTACAATAATAATAAAATGTACCGGAAGGTTTGGCGCACTTTGGTAACTTTCCGGAAAGGGCAGGTGTTCTAAATAAGAGGTTTCTATTTTCTGGTTATTATTCTGGCTATAATTACAATTTTTTTGCCTGCGGTGCATAACGGAATTAGCTGAGCTAATCCTGGAAATCCGCTTGCGCCCGTTTTTTGTATAGCATCTAAAATATTCATAACGGCAAGGTTTATGTATTTAATAAATACTACCATGAAAACGGCGATTGGAGAACCTTGCAAAGCGATTTCTCTTCCTGAATGCCCACTTCCGTAAAAAGGAGTCGGGCTTTATTGTTATTGGTTTGAACTTTGAACAATTTTGCAAAAAGCTATAAAATACAATTAACTGATTGTGATTGCATATGTTGCAATAATTACATAGAGAGCCGGGTGATCTTTTTGAATCAAATAAAATTAAAATACGATTTGGATGAGTCTCCTCCCTTGACGGAATTGCTGCTGCTCAGCTTACAGTGGCTGGCTATTTCTATTCCCACAATTATAATTATCGGCCAGGTAGTGGCAGTGTTGCATTTTGATAATCCGGGGGAACAGATCATCTATGTGCAGAAATTATTTTTTATTACGGGTCTGGTTATGCTGGTTCAGTTGCTGTGGGGGCATCGCCTGCCGCTGATTGTGGGTCCGGCGGCAGTGCTGCTCATTGGTGTTTTAGCGGGCCGGGGAAGCAGTATTAACGCTATTTATTCAGCTATTTTTATCGGGGGTATTATACTTACCTTATTTAGTCTCACCGGTCTGTTTGCCCATTTGAAAAAGTTTTTCACGATCCGGGTGGTGGCGGCGATCTTGTTGCTCATAGCCTTTACTCTTACGCCCACGATCATGAATATGATACTGCCGCCTTCAGGCAGCGGAGTATCTTCCCTGTTTAATCTATCGTTTGCTTTTATCCTGGTCTTTTTAATGTTTGTCGCCAACAAGTTTTTAACCGGCATATGGAAATCAACTTTAATTATCTGGGCCATGCTTATCGGCACACTGGCCTATTCGGTGCTGTCTCCGCAGGCGGTTGGATTGGAAACCGGCGGTTATCAATTGCTGGCCTCTTCTTTTAAAGACATCACTTTCGAAATATCTTTGGAGCCTGGTTTGCTGCTTTCGTTTCTGATTTGCTTTTTAGCCTTAGCCATAAATGACCTTGGTTCAATACAATCCGTGGGTGAATTATTAAAACTCGATGATATGCCTAAACGCATAACCAGGGGGATCACCTTTACCGGTCTGGGCAATGTGCTGTCGGGTCTTCTGGGGGTTGTCGGGCCGGTTAATTTTTCACTCAGTCCGGGGGTGATAGCATCTACCGGATGTGCTTCACGGTTTACTTTGATTCCCGCCGCCCTGGGTCTGTTAATGCTGTCCTTTCTGCCCGTGGCCATTGCGTTTATGGACAGCATACCTTCAGTAATTATTGGTACGGTGCTTATTTATGTTATGTGTTCGCAAATAGCGGCCGGTTTGCTTATGGCCTTTGGCTCAATGGAATTTGATTTTGACAGCGGGCTGATTATCGGTTTGCCTATTATGTTGGGTATTGTCGTTTCCTTTTTCCCTGCGGAGGAGTTAAACACACTGCCTGTTTCACTAAGACCAATTTTGGGTAATGGTTTTGTGGTGGGCGTTATAGCGGTTATGTTTTTAGAGCATGTGATATACCGCAATAAATAAAAATCAGTTCGTTTTAAATGCTATATTTTCGGACTTGGTGATTATGTAAACATGCCAATACTTACCGGGGGTTGATTGACCGAGTTTTTGACACTGCTAATACAGGAGGTGAAACCCTTGAAAAAAATAAAAAACAAGGATAAGGGCTTGAACAATATGAAGGTACCGATACACAGGGACAATACCGAGGCCGGTTTTATTCCTTTTTACGAGTTTGCGGAAGGGCTATCCGATATGGGCAATAAACAAAAAAAAGTTGATCATCGTGATGATGCGCACTGAAGTAGTACCCGTGTATTTGCCAACATAATCTGGCGCTATTAAAAAGGGAGTGTCGCGAAATTACTTTCTTAAAGTAGTGAGCGATGCTTCCTTTCCTTTATAAAATTAAATTAAGCGCATTATGCCGATAATAATCCGATATCTTTATAAAAAGCTGTTGCTCAACGGACTATTTAGCCCGTTGGGCAACAGCTCCTTTTAAATTTTGGTTTTTATACAGCTCAGTCTATATATTGTAGTAATATGGTAACAGGGAAATACTAAAGAGCAGCATTATGTCAGTATACTAAGTACTTTGCGGAGAGGTGAGAAAGATGCAAACAGTAAGAATAAGAGAGCTTTATAGGCAATCTGATAAGTATTTGGGCCGGAGAATAAGGGTCAACGGCTGGGTGAGAACGGTGAGGGCATCTAAGGCCTTTGGCTTTATTGAGCTTAATGACGGTACTTTTTTTGACAATTTGCAGGTGGTTTTTGAGGAAAACCTGGGCAACTATAAAGAAGTGGTAAAGTTGGTCACCGGTTCCGCCATTACCGTGGAAGGAGAGCTGGTTGAATCTCCCGGGGCGAAGCAGCCTTTTGAATTAAAGTCCGAGAATATAGAAATAGTGGGTATTTGCGCGCCGGATTACCCATTGCAGAAGAAAAGACACACCTTTGAATTCCTGCGTACCATAGCCCATTTGCGGCCCCGGACCAATACTTTTTCCGCTGTCTTTAGAGTCAGGTCGATAGTTGCCTACGCTATTCATAAATTTTTCCAGGAGCGCGGCTTTGTTTATGTGCACACCCCTGTGATTACGGGCAGTGACGCCGAGGGAGCCGGGGAAATGTTCAGGGTAACCACACTGGATTTTGATCACACTCCCCGTAATGAAGCCGGCCAAGTTGATTTTGCCAGAGATTTCTTTGGCCGGGAAACCAACTTGACGGTAAGCGGCCAGCTGGAAGTGGAGACATATTGCCTGGCATTTAGTAATGTTTATACCTTTGGGCCTACATTTAGAGCGGAAAATTCCAATACCCCCAGACACGCCGCTGAATTTTGGATGATTGAGCCGGAAATAGCCTTCGCGGATTTAAAGGATGATATGAACCTGGCCGAGGCGATGATGAAATATGTTATCGGTTACGTATTGGGGAACGCTTCCGAGGAAGTGCAATTTTTCAATAAGTTTATTGATAAATCGTTGCTGGCCCGTTTGGAAAACGTAGTAAAATCTGATTTTGGCCATGCCACTTACACGGAGGCCGTTGATATTCTTCAGCATTCCGGGGTAAATTTTGAATATCCCGTGGAATGGGGATGTGACCTGCAAACCGAACATGAGCGTTACCTGGCGGAAAAGCATTTTAAAAAGCCTGTTTTTGTTACGGATTATCCCAAGGAGATTAAAGCTTTTTACATGCGCATGAATAACGACCAAAAGACGGTGGCGGCGATGGATTTACTGGTTCCCGGGGTGGGCGAAATAATTGGTGGCAGCCAGAGGGAGGAAAGGCTGGATTATTTGGAGCAAAGGTTGGCGGAGTTGGGGCTTAATACCGAAGATTACTGGTGGTACCTGGATATTAGAAAATACGGCGGTACCAAACATGCTGGTTTTGGGCTTGGTTTCGAGAGGTTAATTATGTATTTAACGGGAATGAGCAATATCCGGGATGTTATATCTTTCCCCAGAACACCAAATAACGCGGGGTTTTAAATTGCCTTTGGCAATCCGCAACGCTTAAAGTCCGTCATTGCGAAGAGCGAAGCGACGTGGCAAGCTCCGTTTTATAGCCCGCATTTCTTTGGGGACTTGCTTTGGAGTTTGGGATTGCTTTGCTGCGCTCGCAATGACAAACTAACTATTTTCATTCTCTGCCGGTGCCGCACAAACGGTATGCTATCTATGTATATGATAGTGATTTTAGATATAAAGCAAGTAATAAAATAGTAAAAAAAGTTGGAATAAGAGGAATTAAATAGATTAGTGTCGTATTGTTTAGATAAGCTATCCTGTAAGGGATTTTTGCGGCTTATCTTTTTTTTATCTAATGCTCTGGTAATTTTAGGTAACTATTTATTTTTACTTTAAGAAATAATTTATCGGGTTTGATTATATTGTAAAATCCTTGATTGATAATATTTATGCTATTCCTCCTCAGTGAAACTATTATTATATGTTGCTAAAGACTCTTAGAATGTTAAAAGAACGTTGGAGGTTGCGTTTTCATGAAATTACGCAGTAAGACCATGCTTAATATATGTTTAATATTTTTGGGTTTAGTGCTAATGCTGTATTGGGTAAATAAAGCAATACTAATGAACAGTTTCGCCGAGTTGGAGGAAAGGGATGCGCGCATAAATGTTGAACGTGCCCTGAATGCACTGCAAGGTGAAATAGATAGTTTGGCCATGGTTGCCCGCGATTGGGCCGGATGTGATGATACCTATGCTTTTATGAATGATTACAATGAACAATATATAAATTCCAATTTAGCTGACAGGACTTTTCAAAATCTTCAAATTGACGCGTTGATACTTGCTGATAATTCGGGACATATTGTTTCAGGGCAGGGTTATAATTGGGAGATCAATAAAATAACGCCCCTGAGCGAGGGGTTGGAGCGGCATATTGCTGCATGCGGCACACTGGTTAGTCATTGGAGTGTAGACGGTGGCAGGGCGGGAATTATTATACTTCCTGAAGGTCCTATGCTGGTTGCTTCATATCCTGTTTTAACCAGCGCCCATGAGGGTCCTGCCCATGGTTCGCTGATTATGGGGCGTTTCCTTGATCAGACGGCCATTCGGCAGCTATCTGAGAGAACCAACCTGTTAATTAACTTCAATGACTTCCGGGATGGATCCGTTCAGGACGATGTTATTGAAAAGCTGCAAAATGCGTCCGCTAAAAAAAACTATTACGTAAAGCCTCTGGATGATTTATCTATAGCGGGATATGTCGTGGTAAAAGATATTTACAATAAAAACGGTATTATCATGCAAGTCAATACGCCCAGAGAGATATACAGGCAGGGTGAAACCAGCCTGCTTCACGTTTTCATAACTTTATTAATTGCGGGCCTGATTTTTGGCGTAGTGGTCTGGCAGCTTGTAGAAAAGATTATATTAGGCCGGTTGGAATATCTAAGTAACAGCGTATACGCCATTGGTGACAGCGGGGATTTTTCGGCTCGGGTTATCGTGTCGGGCAAAGATGAATTGAGTGTTCTGGCCAATTCAATTAACGTTATGCTGGGTGCTCTGGAACAGTCCCAGCAGAACTTGCGGGAAAGCGAAGGGCGATTCAGATTGCTGGCTGAAAATGCCAGGGATGTTGTGTATAGATTGCAACTTGCACCCGATTTTAAATTTGAGTATGTAAGCCCGGCGTTATATTCTTTAACCGGCTATACTCCTGAAGAATATTATGCGGATCCTTCTGTTATTTATAAATTGGTGCCTGCAAATGCACAGTGTTTAATTGATAATTTAATGTCCGGTACATGTCAATTAAGGGAAAATGTAACTATGCAGTGGATACACAAAGACGGTCGGGTAATTTGGCTTGAACACAGCATTGTGCCCATATACGATCATTGTGCTGTCTTAATTGCCCTGGAGGGGATTGCCAGGGATATTACCGATCGCAAGGAGATGGAGGAACAATTAAAATATTTTAGTTTGTACGATTCCCTGACTGGTCTTTATAACCGGGCTCATTTTGAGATGGAGATGCGCCGTCTGGAAACCGGTCGGCATTCGCTGGGGCTGATAGTTTGCGATGTGGACGGGCTTAAGTTGGTAAACGATACGCTGGGGCACGACACCGGGGATAAGCTTCTTCAACTGGTCGCCGGTGTAATAAAAGAATCGTTGCGTAAGAGGGATATTGTTGCCCGGATGGGCGGCGATGAATTTGCCGTGCTGCTGCCCCACAGTGACGAAAAAACGGTGGAAGGTGTCTGCGGAAGAATCCGGAAAGCTGTTGCCGGACACAATGCCGCTGACCCCGAATTGCCCCTGAGCATGTCCATCGGTTTTGCGGTAAACGACAAAAGCAATGTCAACTGGAGAGATATATACAAGGAAGCGGACAATAACATGTATAGAGAGAAATTACACCATAAGCAAAGCGTTCGCAGCGCTATTGTAAAGACACTTATGAAAGCGCTGGAAGCCCGGGATTTTATTACCGAAGGCCACGCCGACCGGCTGCAGGATCTGGTGGCGAATATGGCCGGATTTATTGGTATGCCGGAGCATAGTGTAACCGACCTGCGCCTGCTGGCTCAGTTTCATGATATAGGTAAAGTGGGTATTCCGGATAACATATTATTTAAGCCGGACCCTTTAACCCGCGAGGAAGCCGAGCAGATGCAGCGGCACTGTGAAATAGGTCACCGCATTGCGCTATCCTCCCCGGATTTGGGACCTATTGCCGAATGGATACTAAGTCATCATGAATGGTGGAATGGGGGGGGATACCCTTTGGGATTAAAGGGTGAGGAAATTCCGCTGGCCTGTCGCATGCTGGCCATAGCCGACGCCTATGATGCCATGACCAGTGACCGTCCCTACCGTAAGGCTATAAGCAGTGATGAGGCCTTGGCGGAACTGCAAAGATGCGCCGGGACACAGTTTGATCCTGCGTTGGTCAGGGCTTTTATTGAGTCAATGGGTGAGATGTAGTTATGCCCATGATTATAACTTGATGAGTAATGATATAATGTCTATATTAATTAACTGATTGGGGGTATTGTCGTGCCGGGTCAGGAACGGCTGAAAAACGATATATTATCTGGCGATTTATGCTCTGTCTGTGGCCTGTGCGTGGGTTTGTGCCCATATATTAAAACCAGGCGGGATCGGGTGAGGGTTATATACCATTGCGGGCTGGACGAGGGCACTTGCTACAGTGTTTGTCCCAAAACCGGGCTGGACGTGGAGAAGATGGATCTGGCAGTGTTTGGCCGGAAAAGGGAAGACCAAGCCCTGGGAGTGCTGCAGGGCATTTATTTTGCCCGGGCACTGGGCGATAAAGCTCCCGGTGCCCAATACGGCGGGGTGACTACGGCGCTGGCGTCACTGGCCTTGCAGCGGGGATTGATTACCGGGGCGGTGCTTACCGGCGGAGAGGCGGACAACCCTTATCCGGTACTGGCTCGTACATCCGGTGAGGTTCACGCTTGTGCCGGATCCAAATATGTAGGCGTGCCCACCCTGGCGGAGCTGAACCGGGCGGTGCGCGATGGCTTGACCGGATTGGGCGTGGTGGGGCGGCCCTGCCAGGTGGCGGCGGTGCGTAAAATGCAGCAAGGCGGCCTGCCGGGGGCGCAGTTTAACAGGCCCGGCGCGGTGGAGTTGGTACTGGGGTTGTTTTGTTTTGCCTCCTTAACCCCGGATTTTTATGGCTTTCTAGCCGGACAGGTTAAGGGTGAGCAGGTTGTCAAAATGGATATTCCCGAGGACGGTCCGGTGGTAGAAACCAGCGCCGGCAGTTATCACTGGTCCATGGATGATTTGCGCCCATATATACACAAAGCCTGCAACCTGTGCCTGGACCCCACCTCCGAGTGGGCGGATATCGCGGTGGGGGCTACGGAGTATGATCGTGCCTGGAACACTCTGCTGGTCCGCTCGGACAAGGGGCGTCGTTTGCTCGACCTGGCTCTGGATAAAAATATTATTGAAATTAAGGATTATCCGGCCCGGAGGTTGCCTGTGTTAAGACGGGCCACATTGAATAAAAAAATGCGGGTGCTGGCAAGTGACGATTATCAATCGGGCCGGCCGGGCTGCCCGGTGGTGCCGGAGGAATATCGCCGGCAATTGGAAGAACAGTGGGGAGGTGTCAGCCAGTGACTATTATGGGAGTATGTAAGGAACAGCCCGGGGTGCGAGTGGCCCTGACCGGCAACGAATCCCTTGCCCGGGGCGCCCTGGAAGCCGGAGTGGCTTACGCGGCATCTTACCCGGGTTCACCCACTGCGGAGGTGCTGGGCACTCTGGCCAAAGTAGCCGGGCAGTTCAATTTATATGTGGAATGGTCGGTTAATGAAAAAGTGGCCATGGAAGGGGCGGCCGCCGCCTCCTTCACCGGATTGCGCTCTCTGGTAGTTATGAAAGCCGACGGTCTTAATGTGGCCCTGGATTTTGCCGGCGCTCTGGCTATATCGGGCACTCGGGGCGGAATGGTTATTTTGGTGGGTGATGACCCCGCGGCCCATTCCAGCGTGCGTGAGGAGGATTCCCGCAATCTTTGCAAGGCGCTGCATTTACCCATATTGGAACCGTCCTCGGTGCAGGAAGCCAAGGATATGACCAGGGAAGCGTTTGCTTTGTCCGAACAGCTAAAATTACCTGTAGTGGTGCGCTGCGTCACCCGTGTTTGCCACGCCAGTGGAGACGTGAAATTGGAGGAAATAGCCCGTCCCGAGCGCCGGCCTGTTTTTGGCCGTCATGACCGGGTAATTACCTTTTCCATTAGAATGCACGCCCAGCTTGAACAGAAGCTATCCCGGGCGGTCGATGCAGCCGGTGACTCGGCTTTTAACAGCTATACCGGGCCGTCCGAAGCGGCCCGGCTGGTCATTGCCAGCGGGCCGAGCGTCATGTATGCTTTGGAAGCGTTGGACATGCTGGGTTTATCCGGCAGTGTGGGAGTGCTAAAGCTGGGCACCACCTGGCCGCTGCCTGAAAAACTGCTGCTCAGCTATCTGGAAACAGCATCGGCAGTGGTTTTTGCCGAAGAAGTGGAGCCCTTTGTGGAGGATAACGTGATGGCCCTGGCGGCCGGGCACTGGAGCGAACTGGGCGGCGTTAGGTTTTACGGCAAGCGGAGCGGGCACGTGGCCGGTCCCGCGGGGGCGGGCATCGGAGAACTGGACCCGGATGTGCTGGCCGATGCATTGGCTAAGATATTTGACGTACCTCGTGCTGATCCGCTGTTGCTGACTTCCCTGGAGGCCGAGGCGATGCTGGGCGAGAAGATGCCGGACCGGGAACTGGCCCTGTGTGCCGGGTGTCCGCACCGGGCATCCTTCTGGGCTATTCGTACGGCTTTGGAACTGGACGGCCGGGAAGGAATCGTGCTGGGGGACATCGGCTGCTATACTCTGGGAATTGTCAGAACGGGCTATTATTTATTGCAAACCATGCACTGCATGGGCGCCGGGGTGGGTATAGCCGGGGGACTGGGCAAGCTGGACCGCTTCGGGTTCAATAAGCCTGTAATTACCGTGGTGGGTGACTCCACCTTTTATCATGCCGCAGTGCCTGCGCTGGTTAACGCCCGCTATAACCGTGCTAACTTTTTGTGTGTAGTGCTGGACAATGAAACCACCGCCATGACCGGCCACCAGCCCCACCCGGGGCGGCGGACAACCGCCACCGGCGAGCCGGCGGATACCGTGCCCATGGAAGATATTATCCGGGGGTTGAACATACCCTATGCTATTTCCGACCCCTATAACGTTGACGCTACTGTAAACGCGGTATGCGAGATGCTGGAGCAGTCCGGACCACGGGTGCTGATATTGCGGCGCACCTGCGCCTTGGCGGCGGTGAAGGGCAAGCGGAAAAACCGGGTGTATGTGGATTGGGATAAATGCATTGGCGACGCTTGCGGCTGCGGTCGGTTCTGCAGCAAAGTATTTGCCTGTCCGGCCAATATTTGGGATGCCGAACATGGCAAGGCCCGTATTGACGAGGCGGTATGCAACGGCTGTGGAGTTTGCGCCACCCTTTGCCCGCAGCAGGCTATTGTGGTGGAAGGGACGGTGGAATGAATGAGCGCTTTTAGGGAACCGCTGAATATTATCATTACCGGTGTGGGCGGTCAGGGTAACGTGCTGGCTTCACAGGTGATTTCCGTGGCTGCTGTCGAAGCCGGGTACCGGGTGGTGGTAGGTGAAACCTTTGGGGTATCCCAGCGGGGCGGTTCGGTGATGAGTCATGTGCGCATTTCCAGAGATAAAGCCTATGGCCCGCTGATTCCCCGGGGCCGGGCGGGTGTGATTGCGGGCTTTGAGCCGCTGGAAACCCTGCGGGTCATGGTGAAGTACGCTAATCCGGATACGGTAATGATTATGAACGACCGTCCCAATTATCCATTAGGCTGTTTGCTGGGGGAGGATAAGTACCCCGATCCACATCGTATAGAGGAGACTATCAGAAAGATAGTAGCCCGGGTGCACTGTCTGTCGGCCACGGAGTTGGCTAAAGAGGCGGGCAGTCCTCTGGCGGCCAACATGGTGATGACCGGAGCACTGGTGGGAAGCGGCTTATTGCCCTTCGGCCGGGAGTATTTTACTAAAGCAATTGAGCTGCTGTTTAAGGACAGCGTGCGGGATTTAAACCTGGCCGCCTTTGAGCTGGGTCACCGGCGGGTGGCCGGTTAACTTAAGAACATTAACATTGTTGTTCGGGCCTTTGATGCTTGTTGTGATCTTGCTGATATCCATGGCTGTCACGATGGCTTTACCCGGCTGTGGTGTTACCCGATCGACCTACATATACCTGGTTACGTCCGTTGTGTTTGGCATTGTACAAAGCCTGATCTGCTGCGGCTATTATTTCTTTTGGTGATGAATTTTCGGTTGGTAATGTCGTGGCTACTCCTATGCTAATTGTGACGTAGTTGCCGGCTGGAGATTTTTGATGGTTGATGCCCAGCGCTTCTACGCTTAAGCACATTTTGTTGGCCAGTGAAAGGGCGCCGCTTGAGGGGGTTTCCGGGAGAATAATTGCAAACTCTTCCCCTCCATAGCGGCATACCAAGTCGCCCGGTCTTTGCAGCGTATTTTTCAAAGTCTTGGCTACGGACTTTAAACATTCATCGCCGGCCTGGTGGCCATAGGTATCATTATATGCTTTAAAAAAGTCGATATCTGCCATAAATAATGATAACGGTCTGGCGTTGCGGATATTTCGCCGCCATTCTATATGTAAATATTCGTCAAAGCGGCGTCTGTTGGCGATGCCTGTCAAGCCATCCAATGAGGATAGCCGGTTTAATTGGTTAACAGCTTTCTCAAGTTGTCGGGTTACTTCAAGAAGTTTTTTTTCCCTGGCTTTGCGGTGGTCCATTTCATGTTTTAATTTTAACGCGGAACTAATCCTGGCCAGCAGCTCAATGTAGTTAACGGGCTTGGTGACATAATCCGTGGCTCCTGCGGCAAAGGCCATTTCCAAGTGGGCGCTGTCAGTTAATGAGGTAACTATAATTATGGGAGTATCCTGCAGGTGCTTTATAGATTTAATAATGCCGCATACCTCTCGGCCATCCATATCGGGCAGCACGATATCTAATAATATTAAATCAATGCTTGTGGTAAAGTTGCCGGACAATTTACCATGTAACGTTACGCCCAGCATTTGAAAGGCCTGTTTGGCTGAGGCGGCAAACAACAAATCAGTGTAGCCGGCGTTAATTAGATAAGATTTAATTAGTGAAGAAATAGTCGGGGAGTCGTCCACAATTAAAATGGACATGTTTAAACCCTCCCTTCAAATAAAGTTAGGTTATGCTTATTTGCATTTTCTAATATAGTATTATATTTATTTTCAATAGACAATGGTTTGGGAATTAAGTCTGGATATTTAATGTAATTTTTTACATTGGCTGTATGTCGGGACCTCCCCCCATTTTAATTAAACTGCCTATGGTCAATGCATCCTGCATAATGCCGGAAATGGCGATGTTTTCTGTATAACCTCCGCTCATTAGAAGAAATGTGTAAAGATAAAGGGAGTGTCGCAAAACTACTTTCTTGGAGTAGTGAGCGACTCTCCCTTTCCCAGATGCAGCCAATTATTCCGATAATAATCCGGTATTCTTACAAAAGGCTGCCGCATTATGAACTTATTTAGCCCGTTGTGCAACAGTTTAAGATTATCTTAGGGGGGTGGTGTCTGTATTAGTCTCGTTTAAACTTGGAAGCTGCTCTGCTTGCGGCATTGGATAATTCACTCCATGCTTCCGCCACACCGTTTTTAATATCGCTCCATACCTCTCCCGATGTATCTCTGAATTGGGATACATCTTCTTTTGTTTTTTCTATTTCATCGTCATACTGCAATTGCGCCTCGGCTTCCGTTTGCTGGATATTAGCCTTTAATTCACTGATTTCCGCCTGGCGCTCATTTATTTCACCCTTCATTTTGTTGATATATGCTTTATCTGCATCCATAATTCAAACCACTCCTTTTAACTGTCATCGGTTGGTTGTCCCCATAGCTATTTTACTTTATTATTATTTCCTGCATTATGATATTATAGTCGCGCAACCAGTGAACTCGTTCAGCTAAAGCTGAACATCGGGGCCTCGGATGGGGATTCCGCCCCACCTGAATGGCATTTGATCAAGCTATTTATAATATTCAAAAATATACTAAATTTCTAACATATAAAAGGGAATTGCTCTCAAGTGTCCAATATATAAAATAACGAATAGTGTTTTAATTACAATTCTTTTTACCCGCTAATTAATTTTACGGGTTTGTCCCGTGGATGAAAGAGTATTGCCCGGAGGGTGATAAATGTATAAACGCATGTTTTAAGTAAATTTAAGTATAAAGAGGGGGTCCTAAAATGTCATATCAACTAACGGAAGAACAGGAAATGCTGCGCCAAATAGTAAAACGGCTAACCGAAGACAAGGTGGCTCCGCGGGCGGCGGAGATAGATGAAAAGGATGAATATCCTTGGGATCTTAAAGAGTTGATCGCCGAGCAGGGACTGCTGGGTGCCGGCATACCCGAGGAATACGGCGGCACGGGTGCGGGGCTGCCCTCGGTATGCCTGATTGTGGAAGAGATCGCCAAGGCTTCGGCCTCCGCGTCACTGATAGTAGCCGCTCAGGAACTGGGCATGATGCCTATACTGGTGGGCGGCTCGGAAGCACAAAAGCAAAAATATCTGCCCGGTATTGCCGACGGCGACCAGATTTGTGCCTTTGCCCTCACCGAGCCCAATGCCGGTTCTGACGCCGGCAGCGTGAAGACAAAAGCTGTGCGTGAAGGAGACAAATATATTCTTTCAGGCCAAAAATGTTTTATCACCAACGGCAGTATTGCCGATGTATTCACGGTTTTTGCCACCGTGGACCCCAAGGCCGGGCTAAAAGGTCTCAGCGCATTTATTGTAGAAAAGGATTACCCCGGAGTAAGCGTCGGCAAGAAGGAACATAAAATGGGCATCAGGGGTTCGGAAACCACCGAAGTTATTTTTGACAACTGTCCCGTGCCGGCTGAAAATATGATGGGCAAGGAAGGCGATGGATTTAAAATTGCCATGATGACCCTGGACCGCACCCGTCCCGTTATTGGTGCCCAGGCCGTTGGTATTGCCCAGGGCGCTTTGGATTATGCCGTTAATTATGCCAAGGAACGGGTCCAGTTCGGCAAACCCATAGCTGCTTTCCAGGGGCTGCAATTTATGCTGGCGGATATGGCCACCAGGGTGGAGGCCGCCCGGCAGCTGGTGTACAAAGCGGCCTTCTTAATTGAACATGCCGCGGAGAACAATGCTTCCGCTACTGATATCAGCCAATTCTCATCCATGAGCAAATTGTTTGCTTCGGACACTGCCATGCAGGTTACGGTGGATGCGTTGCAAATATTGGGCGGGTACGGTTATATGAAGGAATATCCCATGGAGCGCATGATGCGTGACGCCAAGATCACCCAGATTTATGAAGGTACCAACCAGATTCAGCGGGTGGTTATTGCCAAGAATATGTTAAGCGGCAAATAGCGTAAGGTTTGATTGCTGCCATTGTGTCGCGGAATATGCGGGATATATGGGTATTGAAGAAGGCGGCCGGGTTAAAACCCGGCTGCCTTCTTCAATATCAGGCGACGGTTTGCCGGCATAAAAAATTTAACGCTTTTTTCATGACCCCTATTTTTTGCGCATTGGTTAAAAAAGTGTGTATATCACCGGATAATTCGTTAAAATGGTGCCAGTAACTAATCTTGGCTTGTTTGGTTAATTCATCAGGCGGTAATTGCAGCGTTTCTCGGGGGATATCAAGTATGTCCATTGCTTGCTGCTTATCCTTTATTAAAAAATCGCAGTAGCTGTTAAACATGCGGTAAATTGCTTTAAAGACCAGCAGTTCACTAAAACTTATGGGAGGGTCGATATCCGCCAGATGCCATAAAAACATAGTAAAGGCCTTTTCTTCATTGTTTTCTTCCATTATTGTTTTTATAATTACTTTATTGACCAATGCCTGGCGGTCTTTATCGCCTGTTATGGCCTTGGTTATGGAATGTTCAATATTAATAAGGCTTTTCTGTTCCATGCCACAGTTCTCCTTTCCAAAAGGGAGGCATGCCGGTTTCCCGGGATACCCTAACGGCCGGGCGGCCATAACATTAATGTTTGCAGGCATATCCGACTCGAAGAACTATTATTTAACTTTAGTATAATATAACTTTGTTGGGGCTTTAATGCAAGCTTTATTGTGATTTATCGGACACGTTATGGACATTTGCTTATCTGATAATATCCGGTTGGGGCGGGTAACATTTTAATATGGCTGATGAGATAGGCCGGAAGGAGCTTATGAAAATGCTCAGGGTTACAGGCGTAAAACTATCCCTTGATGAAGATAAATCTCTCATTAAAAACAAAATAGCCGGAAAGCTTGGGGTCGGGGAAAACGAAATCGCCCGCTGCGTTATCTTTAAAGAATCCATTGATGCCAGAAAAAGAAACCGGATTTATTTTGTGTATACCGTTGACGTCGAACTGGTCAATGAACAGGCCGTGTTCAAAAGGCTTAAGGCCGGTGATGTTTCGGTTGTTCCGCCATTGGATTATCGCTTTGTTCAGCCGGGCCACAAGGCGCTGCCTCATCGCCCGGTGGTGCTGGGCACCGGACCGGCCGGGCTTTTTGCCGGGCTGCTGCTGGCGCGTATGGGCTACCGGCCGCTTTTGCTGGAAAGGGGGGCCGATGTGGATACCCGTACGCAAATCGTGCGCTCTTTCTGGCAAACCGGCTGTTTGGATAAAGATTGTAATGTTCAGTTTGGCGAGGGTGGGGCCGGTACTTTTTCAGACGGTAAACTAACTACTTTGATTAAGGATAAACGATGCCGCAAAGTTTTGGAGGAAATGGTGCTGGCCGGCGCTCCCGGGGAGATAATTTATTCATACAAACCACATATCGGTACAGATATTTTAAAAATAGTGGTTAAGAATATTCGTCAAAAAATAATCGAGCTGGGCGGCGAGGTGCGGTTCAATAGTAAGGTGACGGATATTATAGTGGAAGGCCATAAACTAACGGGTCTGGAAATCAATGATCGGCATACGCTGGCCACTGAGGCACTCGTGCTGGCAATCGGGCACAGTGCCAGGGATACCTTTGCCATGCTGCACAACCGGGGGGTGCTGATGTCCCCCAAGCCGTTTTCCATCGGTGTTCGGGTGGAACATCCCCAAACATTAATAAATCAGGCTCAGCATAAAAATTTCGCCGGGCACCCTAAATTGGGGCCTGCGGAATACAAGCTGGCCTATCATTCGTCCGCCGGCCGCTCGGCGTATACCTTTTGTATGTGCCCCGGGGGCTTGGTGGTGGCCGCGGCCTCTGAGGATGGATATGTTGTTACCAATGGTATGAGCGAATACGCCAGGGACGGGCAAAACGCCAACAGTGCCCTTTTAGTGGGAGTAAGGCCGGATGATTTCGGCAGTGACCACCCCCTGGCCGGTGTGGAGTTTCAAAGAAAGTGGGAGGGGCGGGCTTTTGCGCTGGGTGGGGGAAATTATATTGCTCCCGTCCAGCTGGTAGGGGATTTCCTGGCGGACAGGCCGTCTGCCGGTCCGGGTGAGGTGGAGCCGTCTTATCCCAGAGGGGTAAGATATGCTGATTTAAGGGAATGCCTGCCGGGTTATGTGACGGCCGCTCTAAAGGAGGCTATTATGGATTTTGACCGTAAGCTTAAAGGTTTTGCCCTGCCCGGTGCCGTGCTCACCGGGGTGGAAACCAGAAGTTCTTCTCCGGTGAGAATATACAGAGATGAAAAGTGCCGGTCAAATATAGCCGGCATCTACCCGGCCGGGGAGGGACCGGGGTATGCCGGGGGCATTGTTTCATCGGCGGTAGATGGCGTGAAAGCGGCTGAGTTCATCGTCTCGCAATATGCGCGGGGTGATAATTGCTCCCCAACATGCCGGGTGGATGCATAGTGTCAAGTGAGTATTTCAGGATAGGTATGCAGGGATAAATATTATCTTGTCGAAGAATACAAAAAATATTCGGTAATACCATTATGGGCCAACAAGGGCCAGCTTTTTCGGCCCGGGGGAACTTTTTATATTAAAATACTAGGTTGATCAAGGAGTGAAAATATGTGTTTGAAAAAACGTTGATGGATCTCCAAAACCACCTGAAGGAAAGCGGCATATTAATAAGCTTTTCCGGTCGGTTTTCCCAAGGCATTATTGAAGAATTGGGGGACGCTATTAAAAAGCATATGCAGACGGAAGATATGCCGAAAAATGATATTTATAACGTATTTGCCATTTTTGTGGAGCAAACCCATAATATTAAGAATTATACTACCGATAAAGAAGGCAGCTGTTATTATGACCAAATTGCCTGTTCCGGGATTGTAACTATCGGAAAGAGCGAGGGAGCATACTTTATATGCTCGGGTAATTTAGTGGAAGACAAAGACGTTAAGCCGCTGGCACAAAAAATTAATCAGATAATGCATTTGGATAAAAAAGATCTAAAAAAACTCTACAAGGAACAAATAAGGCAGGAGCTGGCCCCGGGCAGTCAGGGCGCGGGAGTTGGGTTAATTGATATTGCTCGTAAGTCCAAACATGCTATTAAGTATTCCATAGTGGATATTGATGGTCATCTTTCCTTCTTCAGCATTAAAGTCACTGTTTAGGAGTGGTAAAGGTATGGAGAAATTGTACATCGAACAAACAAAAGGAACTCCCAAGATAGATTTTGATCCGGATGCAAATATTTTGGTTTTATGGGGGCAGTCTTATCCCGAAAATTCATTTAACTTCTATGAACCCATCTTTAATTGGGTTGATTGTTATCTGGTTGAATGCAATGCGGCTATGCGCATAAAAGTTAATTTGTCATATGTTAATACGAGCAGTTCCAAATGTATTTTGATGTTGCTGGACAAGTTTGAAAAAGCCCACCAAAACGGTACGTCCATTACTTTAGACTGGTATTACGATATTGAAAATGAAAGTGAATTGGAGTGTGCGGAGGAATTTGAAGAGGATATTACTTTCCCGTTTAATATTATCCCCCTGTCGCAGGAGATTTGATGATTTGTTAACCGCTCGCATATTGCTTCCTTATAATATGGCTATGGATGTTGGGAGAAAGAATGTTTGTTAAACGAAAAAAGCTCCAAAAAATAAACAATTTCAGTGATACGGTCATATTTGATGCCGGTATTCTTAAGGTGATTGCGCTGGCTTGTTTGTGCATTGCCCTGTCGGTGCTTTTAATGGGCGGGCTAAGCTATCTAATAGTGGAAAAAGAGGCGATCGGCAAATTAAAATCCCATGATTTGGTCTATATCGTGCGGTCTATTGCCGGTATTATAGACGGGCGTATTGCCCGGGCTCAGGAAACATCACAGATTCTGGCTAAGGATCCGACAATCATTGAATGGGTCCAAGGTCGGGAAAAGGATAATGTGCTGGGGCGGCGGGCTTTAGCTGAAATTACCGAAATCGCCGGGGATTATGACTATAACAATGCATTTATTGTAAGCAATGTTACCAAACAATATTGGGCGGAAAACGCTCGGTTAATTGATACCATGACTTTAGATGATCCGGACGATGCCTGGTTTTTTAATACCATTGCTTCCAAGCTGCCCCTTTCTATAAGCATTGATTACAATAGAGAGCGACAGGATACCTTTGTTTTTGTTAACGCGCTGGTGGGTGATTTGGAAAAACCACTTGCGGTAACCGGCGTAGGACTTAATTTAAAAGACCTGACCGAGGAATTTGCCGCGCATGAGTTCGGTGCCGGAAGTGAGCTTTGGTTGATAGACGGCCAAGGCAGTATTCATTTGGCTAAAGATCCTGATGATCGTGGGGAGAATATTCGTTCTTTTGTTCCCGCAGATATCTATGCGGAGATAATCCGAAACGCCGGGGATCAAACGTCTCCGTCCGGGATATTGGATTATCGAAATAAAAAAGGCGAACTAAGCGATCTGATCTATCATTCTCTCAAATCCACGGACTGGCAATTGGTACTGCAGATACCGCGCAGTGAAAGTATCGGCTTCTTAAATACTATTAAAATAAATACCCTGATTGCCAGTGTATTATCTCTTGGTTTAATTATCTTTATATTTTATTTAATATCCAATCGCATAGCTGATCCATTTAAGAGAGCGGTACTATTAAGCCGGGAACTGGAAAAGAAGGTTCAGGAACGGACCGCTAAAATAATGGACAGCATTGATTATGCAAAGCGGCTGCAGGAAGCTGTAATGCCTGGTGATAAAGAAATGGCCGAGGCGTTTAACGAGCATTTTATTATTTGGCGGCCGCGGGATTTGGTAGGTGGAGACTTATACTGGCTCAAAAAGAAGGGGGACGACCACGTACTGGCGATTGTTGACTGCACCGGGCATGGTGTGCCGGGGGCGCTGATGACAATGGCGGTTGTGTCGATATTAAACCATATTATTGATGATGTGTGTTCTGATGATCCTGCTGTTATTTTGCGGGAACTAAATGTGCGGATGAAGGCGGCTTTACATAAAAAAGCCAGTGCGGTTAGCGATGACGGTGCCGATGTCGGTATTTGCCACTGGCACAGCGGCCAATATTTGTCCTTTGCCGGTGCCAGGATTGCTCTTTACGTTAAAACGACGGACGGGGTACAGGTGATTAAAGGTGACAGGCACAGCGTTGGCTATCAGAAATCGGATCCCGATCTAATATTTAATAAAGTAACTTTGCCTTTTAGGGAAGGGGATATGTTTTACCTAACTACGGACGGGTTTTTAGATCAGAACGGAGGCCCTAAAAACCACTCTTTCGGTAAGACGCGCTTTACAGCGCTGATCAATGACCACGGGCATTTGCCGCTGGCCGGGCAGCAGCATTTTTTTGAGGACGAGCTGGACGGCTATAAACAAACCGAGGAGCAGCGGGACGATATTACCGTTATTGGGTTTCGGCTTTAGGTTAAGCGCCGGGAATGCCGGCAGCAAGGGGAACAATCTATGTATTGCTGGGAAGCTGATTGACTAATTAATGAGAGGTAGCTGGATTATGATTAGCCCCGATTATAGCCGTAAATTATTTAAGAAGGAATTTGAGATTTTAGAAACCGCTTTATTCGAGCTTGCCGCCGGTAAATATGAGCATAATGAGCTTTTACCGGAATATAAGGCGCTGGTAGCCAGCTATGAGGAACTGTTGACCTTGACCCGCAAAACATTTAAAATTAGCGATGCGCAGGGAAGAAATTTGCTTAAGCGAGAGGGTGAGATCAAAAATTTACTGAATAACGCCGGGCAGGGGTTTCTTACCTTTGGCAAAGATTTGCTGGTTAACCGGGAGTACAGTGCGGAGTGCTCCCGCATTTTTGGCCAAAAAATTGGTAAGCTAAATATTTTAACACTGTTGTCTGTTGAAGACGATGAGCAAAACCGGGTATTTGCCGAAGTGTTTCGGTGTATCTGGCAGACCGAAGATGCCGAGCTGCAGCGTGATTGTATCAGCAAGCTGCCAGAAGTAATCAATATCAATGAGCTTTACCTGAGTGTCGATTGTAAAGTCATAACGCCGGTCGAGGGGGATGAGTCCCTGGTCATGCTCATTCTTACTGATATTACGGATAAATACAAGGCGCAGGAACAGGTGGCTTTTTTAAGCTATCACGATAAACTGACATTACTTTATAATCGTGCTTATGTGGAGGAATGGCTTTCGGAGCTTTCGCCCCAAAGCGGTTATCCCCTCAGCGTTATTATGGCGGATATGAACGGTCTTAAATTGACTAATGATGTTTTCGGTCATGCCCAGGGTGATAATTTGCTGGTGCGGCTGGCCGGGGTATTGTTGCGCTGTTGCCGTAAAACAGATATTGTCGCCCGCTGGGGTGGGGATGAATTTATTGTACTATTGCCCGGTACGGACAAAGATGTTTGTGTTAAGGTTTGCGAACGGATAAAGACCGCTTGCATGGAAGAAAAAGGTTCGCCGATTGAATTAAGCGTGGCGTTAGGCGTGGCTACCCGGCAAAGTCCGCTGGGTAGTATGGCTGATTTATTTAGTATGGCGGAAAGTCGGATGTACGCGAATAAATTGCGGGAGAGCAAGCAGGTGCGGCGTAAAATTATTCGGGGGCTGCAGGAGATATTAAATGCCAGGTGTTATGAAACTTATGGGCATGCAAAAAGATTAGAAGATTTATTATTGGCTTTTGCCGGTAGCTTGGGATATACACGGGAATCCGTTGAAATGCGGCATTTGAGTTTATTGGCCGGCTTGCATGACATTGGCAAGGTAGCTGTGTCCGGGAAAATTTTAGACAAGCCCGGTCCCTTGACAGCCGGAGAATGGGAGTCCATACGCAGCCACAGTGAAATCGGTTTCCGTATGGCGCAGTCCATTGGAGAAACGGCGGTGGGAGAGCTTATTCTGGCGCACCATGAGCGCTGGGACGGGCAGGGCTATCCGTACGGTATGCGGGGCGAGCAAATTCCCCGGCTGGCCCGCTTGTTTGCCATTGTGGACGCCTACGACGTTATGACTCATGATTGCCCGTATCGTGAAGTTTTGAGTCAAGCTCATGCTTTAAAAGAGATTGAAAAAGGCTCGGGCACTCAGTTCGACCCGGAATTGGCCAAAGCGTTTATGCAGTTTATAGCGGCATACCCCCATTAATAAGATTAATAAGGGGTATGCCGAACAGTTACGGGTAGCCGGGGACTTATAGACTAAAAAATAAATAACGTGAAAATACTATCAACAGCGATAATTCATTGATGATGCCGATCATCTTTTAATAATTTATCCGGGCACCATCTTTGTTGGATGACAAGGGCTAATTATGAAGGATAACAACGGAAAAAAAGTAAAGGTTGCCGTGGTGGGAGGCGGGGCCGCCGGGCTTACCGCCGCTATAGCGGCGCGGCATAACAATGCCGAAGTTATAATATTGGAGCGGTTGGACCGGGTGGGTAAAAAGATTCTGGCAACGGGTAATGGCCGGTGCAATTTAAGTAATACTGATCTCGATATCGCCCATTACCATGGGTTAAACCCCAGGTTTGCCTATGGTGCTTTAAGTCGTTTTGATTTTTATAAGACCATGGAGTTTTTTGAAAGGCTTGGTATAGCCTGGAAAGCGGAGGATGGCGGCAAGGTGTTCCCCGTTTCCAACCAAGCATCCAGCGTGCTGGACGTAATGCGTTACGAGCTGGAAACGCTGGGGGTGGAAACCCGGTGTGCCGCCGAGGTTAAGGAAATAGTACCTGGCAGCGGCGGTTTTGTTTTGCGTTTAGGGGACGGCAGCCGGCTTAAGGCCGACCGGGTGATTATCACCACCGGGGGCAAGGCTGCGCCAAATCTGGGTTCTAACGGCAGCGGTTATCTCTTGGCCCGGGAACTTGGCCATAGTATTGTCGAGCCTTTTCCGGCACTGGTGCAGCTGAAGCTGGCAGCCGATTTTTTGAAGCAGATCTCGGGTATCAAGTTCATATACGAGGCGGAAATACTGGTGTCGTCAAAGCCCCTGGCCTGTGCCGAAGGGGAGATATTATTTACTGATTACGGTATTTCCGGCCCTCCTATATTGGCGCTTAGCCGCACAGCCGGGGAATACTTGCGCAAAGGTGAAAATGTGATATTGAGGCTTAATTTAATAAATTACATGTCCAGGGAGGAGCTGGAGACATTTCTAAGGAGGCGCCTTAAGCAGCAATCTCATAAAACACTGGCGTTTAGCTTTGTAGGGTTTATTAATAAGAGACTGGTGTCGGTGCTGCTTAAAGAGGCGGGTATTGCAGATATACATAAGCCGGCGGGGCAGGTTACTGTGGCGGAAAGAAATGCTATAATCAATATACTGCAGGATTGGCGAATTGCAGTTGCGGGCACCAATACCTGGCAGCAGGCGCAGGTTACCGCCGGGGGGGTGGCTGTTCGGGATGTTGACCAAAAAAACATGGCTTCAAAGCTTGTGCCCGGGCTGTTTCTAGCCGGGGAGGTCTTGGATATCGACGGTGACTGCGGAGGTTACAACCTGCAGTGGGCCTGGTCATCCGGTTATGTGGCCGGGGTCTGCGCTGCCACATCATAAAATAGAATAAATCATCAGCTATTTTAAAACGTTTGCAAGGGAGTGCCGCAAAACTGCTTTTTAAGCAGTGAGCGCGACACTCCCTTGCCTTTTATAAAATTAAATTCGGCGAATTGCTCCGATAAATATCCGGTATCTTTATAAAAAGCTGTTGCATTACGAATTATTCAGTCTGTTGTGCAGCAGTCTCTTTTGTTGCCGAAGGCGATTTTGCGCTGAATATCATAAATAATAAAAAGACGGTAATATTACATATTAAAACCAAAACAGCAAAGGTGAACCAAATGAATGAATCCAGGTATAATGAATCCAGGTATGATGAAATTTTCAAAAGGCTTGTTAAAACAGCTTACCGTGGTAATGTGTCGGAGGAAATTGAAAAAATCAGGGATGGCGACAGTATTACAGACCAGTATCTGCTTTATGCCTCGGGGGGCGGTGACCCCAACACGGTGGTGTTTAAAGTAAGAGACTGCGGCGGCCGGTGTGCCGCGGGAAAGGATAACTGTGAGGCATCATGTCTTTTTGACGCTATAGTACGTGACATGGAAGGTAATGTGATTATCGCGCCCAACAGCTGTACCGGCTGCGGAAAGTGTGTGGAGGTGTGTGAACATTACTCTTTGGTCGACAAAAAAGAATTCGTGCCGCTTGTTAAGCTGTTGAAAGACCGCACAATGCCTGTATTTGCCATAATTGCGCCCGCTTTTATCGGTCAGTTCGGGCCTGCGGTGACTCCCGGTAAAATGAGGGCGGCGCTGAAAAGGCTGGGTTTCTATGGCATGGTGGAGGTGGCCCTCTTCGCCGATATTCTTACCTTGAAAGAAGCGCTGGAGTTTGACCGCCACGTTACCCGGGAAGAGGATTTTATGCTCACCAGTATGTGTTGCCCTATCTGGGTATCCATGGTTAAAAGAGTCTACCAAAACCTGGTGCCGCATATATCGCCCTCGGTTTCACCCATGGTGGCCTGCGGCAGAGGTGTTAAACATCTGCATCCCGGTGCCAAAGTGGTTTTTATCGGTCCCTGCATTGCCAAAAAGGCGGAAGCCAAGGAGATTGATATTAAAGATGCCGTGGATGCGGTAATTACTTTCCGGGAATTGGAGCAGATATTTGAAGTGGTGGGCATAAACCCGGCCGAGTTGGAAGAGGATGAAAGCGAGCATTCATCCACTGCGGGGAGGATATACGCCGGAACCGGCGGGGTGAGCCGGGCGATTTCCGATACCCTGAACAGGTTGAGACCTGACAGAAAAATCAAGATTCGGGCTATTCAGGCGGACGGTGTCCAGGATTGCCGGAAGATGCTTAAAGATGTTTTGGAAGGTCACATAGGCGGTAATTTTTTGGAGGGCATGGGCTGCAACGGGGGGTGTGTGGGTGGTCCAAAGGCAATCATTGACCCGGCGGACGGCCGTAAATTTGTGGAGGAATACGGTAAAGAGGCCGGTTCTCTCACGCCGGTGGATAACAAGTATGTCATGGAGTTGTTAAAGCGGCTGGGTATTCATGATGTGCACGATTTTTTGGACAGCTCCAAGGCGGCCATGTTTATCAGGGACTTTGGGCAAGTTGAGCAGGCAAACCGGTACAGTTCGGACAGGCTTTGAGCCGGATAAAATTAGCCGCCTAACAAACTATTCTGTCGCGTGCATAGTCATAAGATAGTGTGCCTGAACCGAGCCGGGGCAAAACCGGGGAGCGTTGGGTTAGCGTGATGAAGCCCGGCAGTGAGCGTGGTTAAAGTTGTTTAATCCCGCTATGGAGCGTGTAAACTTGATAGGGTGCTGCAGGAGATTGCGAAAGCACTGTATAACTATTAAAGTAATGACTATGTAGTTGTTCCGGTGATTGTTTTATTTTTAAAGGGGAGGGTATGGCTGGTGGATGAAAAATTAACTGCATTTAAGTGTAAGGACTGCGGTATGGTATTCTGGGTGAAAAAATCTGATGAACCCAGGTTTTGTCCTTTTTGTGAAAGCGCTTTGTTGACTGAAGATGATGATTAACTTGAGTGTTTAGAGCACCCGCCAACTTAAGTCGGCGGGATTTTTGTTTGGTTAACTATAATTATAAATTATACAAACAATAGGAAATAACTTCTTGCCATAAGTAGAGTCTAGTGATAATCTATATTCAAGCAAAAGAAGAACCGGTTCCAATGCCTTGCTGATAATGAGCGGCTATAACTAATAATTATTGATAATAAAATATATAAGGGGGATTTATAGATGACGATGCCTAATAAAATTTGTCCGATTTGTCAAGCCCAATTAAACGGTGATAATGTATCCAAAAAGAATTGGCTGGAAGAAAAACCGATAAGATTGGATTACGCAGGCAGGGCCGTGTGCCAGAAGTGTGCCGACTGGATAGAAAATACTGAATGGGACTAGATAATATATACCCCGGCATTGCCGGCGGCGTGCATTAATATAGAAGCAAATATGCCGTATCTTAGATAGATGACGCTGTAACTTACACTGGAAATTAAGTAGACCGCCAACGCCGCCGGTTCGGGGTTATGCAATAAAGCAAACATTACGGAAGTTATTATTATCCAGATCCCAATAAATAAAGCAGCTTGCCCGGGCCTGGCCAATCGGCGCACCAATCCCAGGCCGATAAAACGAAAAAGTATTTCCTCAAGCAGAGGGCCAAGTACTATAATCGATGCAGTGATTATGACAGTGTCCGCGTTAATTACATCCAGGTTCGGCACATGGACTTGACCCGTGCCCGGGGCAACTGCCATACCATATCGCCGGGCTATTATTTCCCTGTACCACATAATAGCCCAACTCAGTAAAAGACCCGCCAGTATAAATACAGGCGTGGTTTTTCTTGTTTTTTTGAAGTCTTCCGCTAATTCGCCCAACCTGCCCAGGCTGATTAATAACAGTACTCCCAGCAGCCCGGTTTGACCGAGCACCAGTTCAAAGGTTTGCCTCTTTACCTGCAAACCCTTAAGCAGCAAGCCCATAACCGCCAGTACTATCAATAACCAGCCTGTAAACTTTACATACTTGATGTCTCGGTCGGCTATTATTTTCATGCAGTGACTCCAAATCCATTCTCTTCTTTTCTCAACAGTAAAAAATTAAAATAACCTCCTGCTAATAATACGAGTATATATTCGATAAGGTTAATGACCCGAAATTCTTTAAAAACCGGCGCTTTATAAAAAATATATCCAAGGTATAAAATAAATAAAAGAAGACTTCCAAGTTTTCTAAGCATGTTCCCAATAAGCATGACTCATGAGCCAACTTTCTAAATTAATTGGGTGCCCGGTACCTTACCCCCCTAACCCCCAAAGAAAAAGTCCAGCACATTTAAGCCGGATTTGGTGCGATACAGCTCGGTATAGCCACATTTTTTGCATGATACAGCTTGGAAATGGTTGTGTTGAATATCAAATAATTTAGATAGACCCGTACCTGTAGTTGCTATTTCACTTATTTCCGCTTCGGTATGCCCGCATTTTATGCAGCCTCTTTGTTTATTTAACTTGTCCATTATCTTAATTCCTTTCTTTTACGGCAGTTCTCAGTCCCTGCCACATGTCATCGGAAATTAATCCCAAACGCCAGAGGGCGATGCCGTCCAGATTATATTTCTTGGCAATCCCAACTTTGGTTGCTATGCTTTGCGGGGTTTCCGAAGGGGCGGAAATGCCGAGCAGCAGTTTTCCCGCCGGAACAACCGCTTTAGCTGCCTCCACGGCTTGTATTACCTGGTTGTCCGGCTCCGGCGTGGAACCGTAATCGTAGGCCATAATGATTATTTTATCGGCCACCTGTCCTAAAGCTTGGTAGTCATAACCCCGGTAGGCGCTGTTCGGAGCATGTAGGGTAACGGTCAGTGTCTTGCCCGCGGCCTGCAGTTGCTTGTATAGTAAGCCGACAAAACTTGTAAAACTATTTTGTACGGCTTGCAATTGTGTTCCGGTGTCCCGGTAGCCCAGCCCCTCAAAATCAAGGTTTACTCCTCTGTACGAATTAACTTCCTCTAAAATATCCGCAGCGGCCTGCTGCATGGCAGCTTCGTTAGCTAATAGGTTAGTAATGGTACCGTCCTGATCGGTTACATGAATGACCATTTCGGTGGGCAGGTTACATGACCGGGTGGTGTTAAGCACATTCTCCCACCCGTCCGGCCGCTGCCAGCCTGTCCTGCTCTGTGTAAGCAGGTTGCCCTGCCCGTCCAGGCTGTACCAGCCCAGGGCCAGCTCGGAGACCAGGCCTGTGTTTCCGGCTGCTGTTTCGGGGTAAGGCACGCCGAACAGATCGGTCCAACTGCTGGTCTGCTCATCGCCCAGGGCGTAGAATCCCACTACAGTCATCTGCTGCGCGGGAGAAGTGATGTGCACAGTGCTTGCGGCATTATCCCACGTCACCTGACAATCGAAAGCTTCACTGAAGAACCGCAGCGGAATTAGCGTTCTCCCATCCAGGCTTAGCGGCGGTACCTCCAGAGAAATGGGGGTTTGGTTGCGGTAAGCGGTTTTACTGCTTATTTGCAGTTGAACGTTGGTATAGCCATCGGTAGCATGGATTGTTTGCGTGTCACCATCCCAGGTGACTTGTACATTTAACGCTTCCGCGATGGCTCGAAAGGGTACCAGCGTACCGCCATTTTGGACTACCGGCTGTACGTCAAAACTAACCGGCAAACCGTCTGTTAATACTGAAATTGGCCTGTGTTCTCGCGCCGGGGCCGCAGGAGCGAAGCCAATGGCCAAAACAATCATTAATGTTAGTGTTAAAAATAAACGTTTCATAGTTAACCTCCTCAATTTAATTGGTGCCTTGACGCTTCTAAAGTGTACATATTAACGTATAGCAGCGCCGTGAGAGAATCCCCATCTGAAGCACCGATGCTCAGCTTTAGCTGAACGAGCTCACGGTAAATGCTTTCTTAAGTTTAGACGTTGGTTGCTTGGATAAAGTTTCTTTAAATTTGGTTGTTTTATCTATAATCGCATACATCAAATAACTAACCTATGATTTAGTATGCGTAATTATGCGGTTCCGTCGGTCTTATCCCCGTATCAGGGCGGATCGGTTGATGGGTTCTGATCGGAAAGTGCCGATGCCTCAAAAAAAGACAGACCCTCCTGGTTCAGGCGGGTCTATCGACAATACTCGCTGCCATTTTACCTGTCAATCACCGTTTGGTGCGGGGGTTGGTTGTTGTTCATCAGCTTTGGTTCCGTTTTCTTGCTGTGGTTGGTTTTGGGGCTGTTGTTCTTCAGGGGTGATCTCCTTGACTGGAGCGGGCTGTTGGTATTCCTGGGCCGGCTTGGCCTGGTTGACCGGTTCCCTGGTCGTTGGTGCAGGTGTTGGGGCCGGAGCGGCTTGCTGCTTTTCCTCCTCCCGGTCCGCTTTGTCTTCTTCGGCCTCTTTCTTTAGCTCAAAGCCGACTCCGTTGATGGCCTTGTCGGTTTTATCCAGTTTTACGATCACTAATTTGTGATCGTTGCCGTCGCCCCCGGCATTTTCATTATCCGTATAATCCAGCTGTACATCAAGCCAGAGAAAATCCTGTACGGGTACTCTTTGAATTACTTTGCTAACTTTTACGTTTTTCTCATGCTGATCGGTATTTAACAATATGTAGCTGTTGTTATCGTTATATGCCCAGGTTACCATGGGCCTGTTCTCTGTGGCGGAAACTATCTTTTGGATGGACGCGGGCACCTGGTCAATGTCCACCTGGCTGAATCCGATGGTGGATTCCTGGGGAATTAACTTTTGTTGCGGTTCTTGCGGGGCCGGTTTTCGCTGGGCGTTGCAGCCGAAAATGAATAAAGAAGACAAAATTAAAACAAAAACAGTTAGTTTTTTCATCATGCCACCTCCTGATTTTTTTTATATCTTTTGTCAAAAGCCATAGAAGGTATACATGAAATTAAACCAACGACAAAGCTTTTATAAGGGGAATTGTGACAATTAGTTTGGAGAATTATATTCGGTTGGCCCTGTCTCGATTCTATTCAGGTTTTCCAAGCTGCTGAGCTTATCTTTGGGCGCATGGCTTGTCCATTCATGTTAAAATATTGATAACATTAATAATACACGCGGATTAGCATTGCTAATGGTTGTGTTATTTGGCCGGCTGCGGGAACTTAATCCGATGTGGATACGTCTTTTATTATTAATGAAAAGAAAAGAAATGAAAGGAACGGTAGAAATGCGTAAACTATTTGCGATGATGGTTGTGGCAGCGGCTTTGCTGCTGTCATGTAACGCAGCCTTTGCCCAAACGTCAGATTTTAAACTGGGCAACGAGTTATTAATGACCCAATATCACCATTTAATTGACGGTAAAAGGGTGGGGCTGGTTACCAACCAAAGCGGTGTCAACAGCCGGGGTGTCAGTACTATTGATGTGCTGGCCGGCGACTCTTCCATTCAGCTAACGGCATTGTTCGGACCCGAGCATGGTATTGACGGCACGGCTAAAGCCGGTGCCTATGTGGAGTCATACACGCATCCGACACTGGGTATACCGGTCTACAGCCTTTACGGGGCTACCAGGATGCCTACCGCCGAGATGCTGAAAAATGTGGATGTGCTGGTATTCGATGTGCAGGATATCGGGGCCAGATCCTACACTTATATGTCAACACTTAATTACTGTATGGCGGCGGCGCAGAAAAATAATAAGACCGTGGTAGTGCTCGACCGTCCCAACCCGCTGGGCGGCCTTACGGTGGACGGGCCGATGATGGAAGACCCTTACATCACTTTTGTGGGTGTGGATAATCTGCCTATGGCTCACGGTATGACGGCCGGGGAGTTGGCCGGATTCTACAACCGTAAAATCGGCGCTGATCTTAAAGTAGTGCCTATGGAGGGCTATACCCGGTCCATGATCTATCAGGATACCGGCTTATCCTGGGTGCAGACTTCGCCAAACATACCTGATTTGGATGCTGTTTTCGGCTATATGTCCACCGGATTGGGAGAAGGAACGGGTATTGGCCAGGCCGATACGTTTAAGTGGATCGGCGGTAAAGGTCTGGACGCTCAAAAATTTGCCGATTTACTAAATAATGCGGGGTTGCCCGGGGTTGTTTTTGTGCCGGAACCAAAGGGTGAAAGAGGCGGCGTTCGGCTTAATATTACTGACTATCACAACTTTAACCCGGCTAAAACAGGTATTTATGCTTTAACCTATGCTCATTCGTTAACTAACTTTACAGTACCCAAGAGCGGTGCAGCCGTGGTTATGTTTGATAAAATTATGGGTACCAATAAAATAGGCCAGTACCTGGAGCAGGGCCTGACACCTCAGCAAATAGAAGCGCAATATGCTGATGCGCTGAACCGGTTTAAAGAGCAGCGAAAGCAATATTTGCTTTATGGCGACGGGACCGGGCAGAATACCGGTGAAAATGCCGGTGGGGATATTGGTAAAAATGCCGGCCTGATAGAACAGCAACCACCTATTAGTGTTATAGTGGAGGGACGGGCTATTGGCTTTGATGCGGCGGCGCCCTTTGTGGATGCCAACAACCGCTTGATGGTTCCGCTCAGGGCTATTGTCGAGGCCCTGGACGCGACAGTGGATTATGACGAGGAGACAAAAGAAATTACCATCGTCAAACAGGGCCGGACAAACATATTTATGCTGAACAGCAACATGGTGCTGGTAAATGGGGAACTTAAGAGCATGGACACCACGCCCGTTGTAAAAAGCGGCAGTACCATGGTGCCGGTGCGCTATGTGGGCGAATATTTCGGCGCCCGGGTTGACTGGGATCCTGATTCCTGTGTTGTTACAGTTGACTAATTAACTGATGCTAATTAACTGATGCTAATTAACTGATGCTAATTAACTGATGCTAATTAACTGCTTGCGTGTGCTAATTGGGGCCCGGTTTGGCCTGTGGCCGAACCGGGCCCCAATTAGTCCAAATAAATAATTGCATATTGTTCAAAATAAGTATAAATTGTACATGATAATCTATTACTTAGGAGGAGGGTTTTTTATGGAACATACTACCAATACGCGTGTTATTTTTGCCGATGCCATGGATGAGGCCAAGGAAAAATACCTGGCGCTGGACTTGGAAACCGAAGATCCCAAGGCTGTACTGGAATGCTATAAGGTTTCCGAGCTTGATGATTTTGACCTAAATGAGGATTTTAATTTTGTGGGTGAAATTTCAGTATCTCCGGAAGTTATGAATACTATTCGGCAGGATCCGGGCAGAGCCTATGTTTTATATTATATAGAAAATATCTAGCTAACTGCAAAAATCAATTATAATGCCATAGCCGAATAAAAAATGCATGTAATATATGCGGTAAAACTGGCCATAATATAAATAGATTAATTTACAGGAGGAAAGTATATTGCAAGGAACAGTAAAATGGTTTAATGACAGTAAAGGCTATGGATTTATTGAAGGTGAAAACGGCAGAGATGTCTTTGTTCATTATTCGGCCATTCAAACCAATGGTTTTAAATCCTTAAGCGAAGGTCAGCGGGTGGAATTTGAAGTTACCGACGGTCCCCGCGGCCAGCAAGCGTCCAATGTGCAAGTGCTTTAATTAAAAGCCGATTAAAACCCCGTGTGACCGGAGTCGCACGGGGTTTAATTATGCTTGTGCAAAAATTTCAGCCAGTCGCCATCGGCAATAACTGTTGCGTTTTGCTTAAGCCAGCGGTCTTTAGCGGGTGGCCATAAATACATATGGGCTTTAACAGTTTCACCTGTTTCAAGGTTGACAACGTCCCTAATTTCCCGTATCAGGTCACTCTGACTTTCAATGCCCGTAAATTTGTGGATTTCATCGATCTCCGGCAGGATAATCAGCAAGTCCGGTGATTCATAAATTACTCCCTTTACTTCTCCTTCGCCTTCTGTTATCACAGGATAGCCGTCCTCCGGCAAATAATACATTATCCCCTTGGCTGTGGCTGGAAAGGTCTTGGGCTTACTTGACTTTAGATAACGATTATAATTAGTCAGGCCCGGAAGCAGAGTGCCAAAAACGAACAATCTATTTAAATACAACAGTGTCCACCACCTTTACATAGGTTTGCAATATTCTTTTCTGTTTAATGGGGGAATTTCCTTTATTATTTCATAAGTTGTTTTGTAAAAACAGGGTATTTATCAAATTGCGGGGGGTGTCGCAAAACTACTTTCTTAAAGTAGTAAACGATATTCCCTTTCCTAAATTCAGCCGATTATTCCGATAATAATTTAGAATCCCCATCTGAAGCCCCGATGTTCAGCTTTAGCTTAAACGAGGTTACTTACTGTTAGTCAGGCCGTCGGGTTTGTCCCCGGGCCGGCTGCCGGTACTGATATTGCCCCGGGCCAGTGATGCGAATATACCTGCAAGGCAAGTGGCGGAAAAAATGATAAAAGCTGTTTTAATGCTTTTAGTCAATAGGTTTACATCAGCCTGGTTAAGTTCCACGTTTCCGACGAACATGGCCATAATTAATGTGGCTATGGCCATGCTCACCGCTTGTCCGGTGAGCCGCATGGTACCCAGGGTAGATGAGGCGATGCCGTAAAATCTTTTTTCCACCGAGCCCATAACAGCGTTGCTGTTGGGGGAGGAGAACAACGCAAAACCGACTCCCAGCAGGGCCAGGTTAACCAGTACAAGCCAGATGGGGGTTTGCCCGGTCAAAAAAACGAAAATAAACAAGCCCAAAGTGGTTAAGGCCATGCCCCAGGAGGAAACCACCCGGGGTTGTACCCGGTCGGAAAGCTTGCCGGCGAAAGGAGACAACACAGCCATGAGCACCGGCTGGGATAACAGAATAAAGCCGGCCTGCTGTGAGTTGTAGCCCAGCACCAGCTGTAGGTACAGGGAAAGCAAAAAGCCTACTGCAAAGGTGGCGCTGTAGTTAATTAGCGCTGCCAGGTTGGAAAAGGTGAAAGTAACATTTCTGCTGAATAATTTGATGTTAAGTACCGGATAGTCGGTTTTCATTTCATGCCTGATGAATATGAGCAATATAATAAGACCGGCCACAAGCAGGTATCCGGACCACGCGGAGGCGGTAATAGTAGATATACCGTACATAAAAGCTATCAAACCGGCGGAATAAAGGACGGCTCCGGTGAAGTCAAAACTTTCTCCTTTGGCGCCGGCCCATTCTCCTTTTAGCCGGGCTATGCTTATTATAATAACGGCCAGGCCGATTAGTGCGTTAAAGTAAAATATGGATGCCCAGCCAAGATTATGGTTTAAGACACCGCCCAGTACGGGGCCGAGGGACAGACCCGTGTAAACCGTAGCCACATTGATACCAAGTATTTTACCTCTTTCCTGGGGCGGGAACACTGAGGTTAGTATGGCCATGCCGGTGCCGAAAACCATGGCGCTGCCGATACCCTGCAATACTCTAAAAGCAATCAGCATTTCTACAGATGTGGCCAGACCGCAGATTAGTGAAAACACAGTGAAGGAGATTATACCGGCATTGAAAATTTTTTTCCGGCCCACAATATCGGCAAGCCTGCCGAACGGCACCAGAAAGGCCGCTGAGGCCAGTATATAACTGGTTACTACCCAGCTTAGATGCATGGCGCTGGCATTAAAATGCTCACCCATAGAAGGTATGGCTAAATTTATGGCACTGCTCATAAACGGGGTTAAAAACGATGCCATGGTGATTGCAATAAGCGTATGTCTCTTTAAAAGCGTATCCTGGGTCATAAAATCGCCTCCGGTAAAAACTAAATAATTCCGCAAATATTAATCGAATGCCAAGACTCTCACTTCTAGTGGGAGTTCCTATTTCTACTTCAGGTGGGGTAGAATCCCCATCTGAAGCCCGATGTTCAGCTTTGGCTGAACGAGTTTACTAATCTGATATTACTTTATAATTAATCCCCGGCTGTGTAAAGCGGTATATTGTCTTAGATGCCGATAAAATTAATTTCATTTAATACCGCAACGCGGAAGAGCGGTAAACCCGTCTTAAGGTACGATAAGCTATATATTTTTCGCCGGTGTTAATTAGTTGGTTATTTTCGTGCGGGGGTCGGTCTGATCAAATGCCAAGACTTCTGCTTGTATCAGTGGGAGTTCCTATTTTTACTTCAGATGGGGCGGAATTCCCATCTGAAACCCTGATGTTCAGCTTTAGCTGAATGAGTTTACTTTTCCTAAAAAAGCTTTATTATACCGGCGGAACAAGGAATTGATATGCTTGGCAGGCTGGTAAAAATGTATGTATGTAGTGTCCAATACATATTGTTTAAACAATAGCAACTATATGTTGTTATGCAAAAACATACATTACCATTTAACTGGAAATCCGCTTGTGCGAATTATATCGTTGTTTTAAAATATATTAGGACATCATGTTGGTTGACAGAAAGGAGTTTTTGACATTGCGTAAATTTATTGTGTTGGCTATGACATTATTGCTTTCGCTAGCCATGGTTCCCGCGGCATTTGCTTATTCCGGCGGGTATTTTAGTAATGGCGACAGCGGCTGGGTGAGCAATGGTCAACATGGTCATTACTGGTCCGGCGATTTTGACGGTCCGGCGTTGGTCAGGGGTATCCATGATAATAGCCGTTTTAACCCAAATGACTGGGGCTACGGATATTCCCGCGGCGGTAGTTTGTATCGCTACTACGATGCCGGCGGTAAGGCGCATTATTACTATGATTGGGATAATGACGGGGATTGGTATTACTATAAAGATAATAACGGCAAATCCCGCTATGTTTACATTGACCCCGATCGCGACGGTAAATGGTATCGTTATTATGATAGAAGTGGTAATATTCAATATTACTATGATATTAGGTAGACTGATTGGTATGTTGGTTTAATATATGATTTAAACGCATAAGCCTATGTTTTATTAAAATATCTACGATATGCAGTTATAATACACAAGAGGATAGACCATATATAGTCTGCAATTGCTTATAAGAGACTTTGGGCAGTGAAATCAATATATTAATCAACAAACAAAATCAGAACGGGCGGACCTTTATGGTCCGCCCGTCGGCTTATGTCTAATTTAACTGTTTTAAAAGAAATATTCCCGGCAGCATAGACAACCGGGCTTTTTCAGTTAAATAATTCTCTTTAATGGTTTTTGGTCCGAAGCTGCTTCAGGAACGTAATTTTTGCAGGGGATAACAAATTCGGCTACCAGGTCCTCTACGCCGTGGTTATAAAGCTCCAATTCCATAGCGCGGGCTGTTTTTAATAAGGCAAGAACATTAAAGCACTCCGCTCCGTTCTTGTAGTGACAATTTTCACAAGGAGCTGTAATAACTCGCCTTGGCATGAGCTTCACCTTCTTTAAACATATAAATTTAAGTTCAATTAAATTATACCAGCGGTTTTTGTTTAATACAAGTTTTTTGTATACAAAGTGCAAATGTTCTTATTTTCGAAAAATTAATAAGATACCATGCGAATGTGTTAATGTATAAATTAGTACGGGTTTCGAAATCTGAATCCTCCAGATGTCAGGTTAGAATAACAAAGCCGTAAGCTTTGTTTTATTAAAAATAAGTTTTACATTTGATTGATTATGTGATCTCATCTTTGACACTTATGTGGAGACAAAAAGCCTATATCCCTTGGTAATAAAGGGTCATAGGCTTTTTTCATATTCTATAAAAATGAGTAATGTTTTATTTCTTAGTGAAATTAAAAATTCTTTTTAGCTCTTTTGTATTTACGATCTCGTAGTCTGTTCGAAATCCAAAATGGCTATGCAAAGCATCCGTGATATTGGTGCGTTTATACGTAGGAACAACCCCTTCTCCAGGGATCTTGTAGAAATTCATATCCCGTATCGTTGTTAAAATCTCTTTACATGTGAATTCGCCCCCCAGTTTCTTTTCCAGCATTCGATAGAGGATCAACGACAGGAAACAGGTCATAAAGTGAGCCGTAATCCGGTCGTCTCGGCTCAGATAAACAGGTCTGGCTTTAAATTCACTCTTAATGATGCGAAAGCATTCTTCAATCTCCCATCGTCCCTTGTTCACCTTAACGATATCAGAAATAGAATCTTCTAAATTGGTACAAACCGCATAGAAGCCATCATATTGCGCCTCCTCATTGATCACATCTTGATTGATGCTGAGCAACTCTTTTTCAGCAAGCTCACCATCAGGAGTGCAAAAACTCTTTTGAATAAACCTCCGGTAATCATTAGCATTACACTTTTTTAGTTTGGCTGGGTTTTTCTCCATGATTTTACGGGCGCGTTCAATCTGATTGCTGCGTATGATCTCCTGATAATTTTTATATTTTAAAGAAAAGGTCACAATCAACCTTTGTTCAAGATCACCCTCCTTGAGCCAGCGTTCTTTATAGAAAACCATAGATTCCAGCGTTTTTTTCTCCTCTTCTGAGGTCGTGTCGCTTTGAAACCGCTGAATGACTTCCGTTAGATTGTAAGAGGTTTTCGTCTTATCGTGCGAAGACGTTTCACTCTTGTGTTTATTAAGGCTCCAGTCTGCCGGATCGAGCGCCCACTCTTTCAAAAATTGCTTCAACTTCTTGATCGACTGGGTGGTGATAAAAGCTCGCTCTTGGATGTCGTTAAACTTCCGGTTGGCGGTACTGGCAAGACCGGCATCAGTACAGACAACAAATTGAGAGAGTTTAAAATTGGCAAGGATTTTCCGTTCTAAAGGTTTCAGGGTCACCTGCTCATTGGTATTTCCGGGATGAATACAGAAAGCCAAAGGAACACCATCACCATCCATAAACAATCCCATTTCCACAAGGGGATTCGGACGGTTCTCCTTGCCTTTGCCATACTGTTTTAAGCCCTCAGCCTGTTCAATTTCAAAGAAGAAGTTAGTGCAGTCATAGAACAAAACCGCTGTGTTGCGCTTGCAAGCGTTAAGGCTGTTTTTATATACCTGAGCTTGGATGAAATCACTCTCCTTGGCTAAAATCTCCAATGCACGATATACATGCTGCAGCTCAAGGCGCGGTTGCTCAAGAAAGTTCCGCACCAGTTCCTTGGTAGCAAGCTTTGAGCCGGGAAAGAGGATGCGGCCATAAAGGAGCGAGGCAAGAATCGTATTTAAATCAAAGGTGATTTTGTATTTTTTCTGAAGGACAGCACAAATTTTATGTAGACCCAAACTGTGATACAGACTTTGCAAGAACAAATAGCCGCCATTGAATGAAGCCTGGCGATCTTTAGCGATAACTTTTGTAGGGGAAAACTCAACTATAACTTTGCGTTGAGATTCTTTTTCTTGACGATTAAGTTCATCGATATAAGCCTTAGCCCATTCGTAGGGATCACGACCGTTTAATTTTTTACGGAGCTCCTTTTCCGTGCCAAGTTTTTCAACGATTTTAGTGGAGCGCACCCCCTTTTCATAAACGGACTTAATCACATAAAAAGAGGTGGCGTTTTTTGATTTGGATAAAGATAATCGCATACCTTAAAAACCCCCAATCCTTTGTATTGTAACACAATACCAAGCATTACGCAATAGTAAACCAGGAAATTTGACAAAAAAATAAGCCTATTTCAAGGCTTCCAGCGTTTTTTTGACCATGCAACTGTCAAAGACCCGTAACAAAGCCGTAAGCTTTGTTTTATTAAAAATAAGTTTTACATTTGATTGATTATGTGATATCTTAGTATTAATAAAATAATTTTTTAAATAATAACCATGTAGGTTATGCTTCACAGGGAGTGAAGGCATTTTCACATGGTTTTTTTATTGTCACCCGGCTTGATCTTTTTACAGGCCGCGTGAGCAAGTTAACAGTCAGATGAATGATATAAAAAGTATATAACCTGCGAGGTATATATAATGGCTAGTAACAAAATGATTCGCATTGCAGTTGTTGATGGTCAGGGGGGCGGCATTGGCGCGCAAATTGTTGAAAAATTAGCGATGGCCTTGCCTTCCAGTAAAGTTGAAATTATTGCTTTGGGCACCAACGCTCTTGCTGCAAGCCGCATGCTTAAAGGGGGGGCCAATGAAGCCGCCAGTGGTGAAAACGCTATTATTTTCAATGCCCGCCAGGTTGACTTGTTTGCCGGTACAATAGGCATGATTATGCCTTTCGGCTTTAGCGGGGAAATGACTACTGCCGCTGCTGAAGCGGTGGCCCTATCTTCGGCGCCTAAATATATCTTGCATTTAAACCGGGTTGGGGTGGAATTAATAGGAAGCTTATCTGAACCCTTGCCGCATCTTGTGGATATGCTGGTGGACAAAGTCCGCGAGTATTTGGCGCGGTGATTGTCTATAGACATTTCATACATTGTTGGCAGCCGATGAAACTGTTATGCCATGAAGGTATTCACCTGCGGGGAGCGGGAGCATGCTTTCGTGGCTTTAAATTTTTGGCAAAGGCTTTAACCTTGGCAGGGGCCTTTGACCTCCTTAACATATTTCCACCGCTGGATTTGACATGCTTCACCGGTGGAGAACACTCTTTTAACGGACGAATGGGGTTTGGCCTTCCAGCCAGCCTCATTCGCCAAATTTTTTTATTGGGAAGAAATTATGTTTTCGGTGGCGATAGTGGCTTGGTTTATCGTCATCCACTTGTGTCCGCTTATGGCATCGAAAAGTGTGCAAACGCCGGGCGCAAGAGTGTGTCGGATGTTCGGCATACTTACGAAGTTCTTCGCGAGTGCGTTCATGTGTTAATTGGTTTGACTAACGTAACCATAAAATGGTACCATGAAGAAAAAAGCGGCGGATGTGTTATTGATGAATAACTTGCTAAGATTCATAGAGATTTGCAAACAAAACGGTATTATTTTAGCCTATCTATTTGGTTCCCAGGCCCGCAATGGTTACGAGGTTATAAATGGTAAAAAGATAGTAATAAAGGATTCACTTACCGATTTGGATCTGGGTATTATACTGGATGATGAAAATCGGTTAGAAGGTTCTATGTACAAGCTATACTCCACCTTATATAACCAGTTGGATGAATTATTTCTGCCTTTACGTCTGGATTTGGTCTTCTTACAGGAAACCCATTCTGTATTTCAGTTTGAAGCTATTAAAGGGACTTGTCTTTACGCAGTCAGCGAGGACATACAAGAAAAATACGAACACAACATACTAGCCAGAGCAGCTGACTTTCGCTGGGTGTTGGAGCAGTATTACAAGGAAAAATTGGAGGAACTGGGGTAGATATGATAAACAAAACGCTGATTTCGCAAAGATTGGAATTAATAGACTGTTGGCTTAAAAATCTCAAAAAACTGTCCTGTCTTTCTTATGAGGAATTTATCTCAAATAATATAAATTCAGCGGCCGCGGAAAGCTATCTGCGCAGGTCATTAGAAGCTATATTCGATATTGGAAGGCATCTCCTGGCTAAAACCGGTAATATTGAAATGGCCGGAGAATATAAATCTATTGCCAAAGGATTGGCTAGCAATAATTTCGTTAGTTATGATTTGGGTAAAAAGCTAGTTCAAATGGCTGGTTACCGCAGTAGAATGGTTCACTTTTATAGTATGGTTACAGAAAAAGAACTATATGATATATTGCTGGATAACCTTGGTGACATTGAACAATTTTCCATAGAAATTAAGCAGGCCACCTTAAAATAGTTAACCCTTTAGCGTTGAGATCGCGGTGGGGACGCTGTTTCCGTCATCTACCCGCTCACTTTATCAATTGTTCTCCCCATTTTGCTAATTCATCGAGTACGGGTAAAAGCTTTTCTCCAGCCTTTGTCAATGAATACTCAACACGTGGTGGTATTTCATTGAACTGCACCCGTTTAATTAAACCGCTTGCTTCGAGTTCTTTAAGTGAACTTGTCAGCATCATATTGGTTATTCCTACAACACTTTTTCTTAATTCGTTATATCTAAGCGTACCGTTTTGACAAAGCACCCAAATTATCGGTAATTTCCACTTTCCTTCTATTACTTTTATTGCGGATGCAACAGGGCATAAATCATTTTCTATTGAAAAAATTATTTTATCCTTCATATGTACTTTAACCCCTTTAGTTATAAAAAACTTACTTAGTCATAAAAAACTGCATACTTGTATACTTTTTGTTCACACCTATAATCATATTAAAGAAAGAATAAAGAGTAAAGGAGATTTGCACTATGAATACATTAGATGCAATTGCCAAGAGAAAAAGCATCAGAAAATATAAAGCTGAACAGATTAAGGATTCAGCTTTAAAAGAAATTATTACGGCAGGCAAGACTGCTCCCAATGCCGGACCTTTTCAAATTACCGTGATCCAAAACGCAGAACTTCTGGCGAAAATTTCCGAAATAGCATTAACAGCTATGAAAAATTCCGGGAATGATTTTTTAATAAGCAGAGCAGCGTTGCCGGAATATACCCCACTCTATGGCGCACCGACTCTACTTGTCCTTTCAGCGCCACAAGTAAATCCCTACAGCATGGCTAATACATCAAATGCTGCAACTAATATGACAATTGCCGCAACAGATTTAGGACTCGGTTCTTGCTATATGATTACGCCACAGCTTGCTTTCACCGCAGACCCTTCTTTGGCTAAAGAAGCTAATATACCTGAAGGCTTTTCAGTTATATGTGCCGTTGCCGTTGGCTACTCTGATGGTAATGCTTTTAGTACTGAAAGATCTGATGTGGACAACGTCAACTATATTAAATAAAGTAATATAATGAATGCTTTTTCTTTGGGAAAGGGGTGAATAACATCGTAAAGTTTGGAAAATGTGTTACCGCCTTAAAGGTATTGACCGTTGTTTGCTTAACTATTCCATTAGTAATGATATTCAACGGAATAAAGGGCGCCGGTGGTCATATGGCTTTGCAGTTGCGGCCCCCGGCCGCTTGGGCCGGTGAAGCAACGAAGATTGCGGAACAAATGGGGAACGATGCCAAGCTTCAGCAGGCCATAGACCTGGTCACCTCTCTGCGCAAGGATTTTCCCAGCGCGAACGGAACCAGGGAAATGTGGGTAAAAACCGGCGACAAGCTGGGAAATGTAAAATGCGTTCTGGAAACAAAAGGGGTACCGAAGGGTGCGGAACAATACGAGGTGACATTGACTAAAAGGTGGGATGTTACGGTCAACGCAGTGCGGCCGGTCAGCTATTGGAAGTACATAGTAACTAGCGAACGGGCGGAACTGGTGGAGTTTGAGGATAATGACAGTGCGGTTGTGGCCATGAATGCGGCCGGAATGGCGGAACTGTACGCCGAGGCAGCTACACCCGCGGAAAAGGTGCAGCTGATTATTCTGGAAGGCCGCTCGGCCGTGTCACGATTAACGGGCGCCGAAAAGGATGAATTGATCAGCTGGCTGGAGGAGCTGTCTCGGAATGACGATAACGGGGCGGTGAGACAGGCGGTTCTTGGCGTACTTTATTATGCCGGGAATAAGGATGCTTTATCTCGTTTGGTGCGGGATGTAGAGGTAAACGGTGTGGCCTGGGAAGGCAGGATTCCGCATTTCGGTATGGATTGGCAGCTGCTATATGACATTTATCAAAATTACCCCGCCAGTTATTTAGCCCGGGGCATGGCAGCTTACGAAAAAGTGCGGGGCGAACCTTACTTTGCCATAACAAGAGCTGCCGAGGAGGAGGATCCCTATACCTGGATGCCCGGTTACGAGCATGGTGATCAACAGTATGATCCGGGCAGGGAAATTCCCGGTTGGGAAACCTTCTTGGAAGAGTTCTCCGGGCATCCCGCCGCGGACGATGCGGCCTATCGATTGGCCCGCTGCTATGAAATAAAGGGGCGCTGCCAGGATGCTCTCCAAACTCTGCAGAGAACTCTGAATCTTCCCGACGGTGACATACGCTATCACGTGGCCGGGCGCATAACTTACATACTGGATGTGCGCATGACGGGCAGCCAGCTGGCGGAACTGTCCGCCGCGGAACCGGAGCCGGTGATCCGGCAAATGTCCCGGTATACTTTGGCGGTTAAAACCCTTAGAAATGAAGAATACCGTAAGGCGGCCGGCATGCTGGAAGAATTGCTGGCTGATTTGCAATCCGGCGCTGTTTCCGCAACTCTGCCTCCTTTTATATCCACCGGAACCATAGGGGAGGAGGAATACGATTTCATCGGGGCGGTCAAAAAACAGCTGGAACAGGCCGAAAAATTAGCGGGCTTAAAAGAAGCTTGGGCGAAGTCCCAAGATCCCGCGGACCATTATAATCTGGCCGCCGCCATATTTCACGATCAGAGCATTTATTACAATCACCTTTGGGCCGGCCATCGTCAGTATTTTAACTGGCTGGGGTACGTTTTGGATTCTTATTACAGTGATGACGGCAAAGGACCGGCGGAAATGGCCGGGTTTGTCCGGGAAATGATCAATTATTGTCACAGCGCGAATTTATTTAAAGAGGTATACGAAAATCCCGCGGCAACCTCCGAATTAAAGGCCAAGGCTCTGTATTCCCTGGGCTTGAGCCGGCTGGGCATTTACAGTTGGGGCGAGGATGCTTTTGTTGCTTTTGACCGGGAAGAATTAAAAGGAGAGGTTATCGATACCTTCGAAAAGTTTGTGCAGGAGTTTCCATCCAGCACCATGGCTGACGATGCCCTGTTAGCCCTGGCCGATCTCAGCGGCCGGCGGGATTACCTGGACCGGATATTCAGCGACTACCCCCAAGGTGATGCCGTGCCAAAGGCGGAGGCTTTGCTGGAGAAAATGAGTTAGTCATATTATAGGCCTGAATACAAGTCGGTTACTGCGCCCCTTGCAAAACTCGGTCACAATGAAACGAACGAGCAGGATTTTTAATGGCTCCCGAAGAAAAATAGTATATTCTGTCAGACCTTGGGGGTGCTTTCTATAAATGTCGAAAACCATTGATGAATTTCTGGACCAGACACTTCAGGAGGACTTAAAAAACCTGAACAACACCCACCGCAGCATGGTTAACGTGGTTAGACGTGTGAAAACGGCCGGGTAATCAGGGGCAAAGAACTTCTGGCCGGCCTGCCCGGTCGCATTGCAGGCCAAGAAATGGAAATCGAATGGCATACGGAGCCCCGGTCGGCTCTGGAAGCCTGGGAGAATGACGTCGGCTCGGCCGCCTTTGTCCAGATGGATTGGCCCGCGGCGGCCGGTCCGCCGGAAAGTCCCGTCTTGCATGCCCTGCGGCAGTCACAAATGCGGTGGAGGGGAGCTAATGCATAAATCATTTCCTTTGGGGGGTTTGCTTAAGTTTGTCATAATATAACTTTTTATTTAAATTAAACAGGAAGGGGTATGGCAATGAGCGAAGGTTCTCATCCTGCTAAAATGAAATGCCTGGCTTTGGCCTGCAGTCCGCGCAGGGGCGGCAATACCGCCTTGCTGGCGGAGCGGGCGCTGGACGCGTGCCGGGAGGGGGGCCATGAAACAGAACTGTTGCAACTGGCAGAATTCAATTATTCACCTTGCCGGGCCTGCGACGGTTGTTTTGCCACTGGCAAATGCGTGGTGCGGGACGACGCCGGCTTTATTTTCGAGAAGATATTGGCGGCGGACCTTTTTATCATGGCCGCTCCGGTGTTTTCCATGGGCCTCTGTGCTCAGGCCAAGATGTTGGTTGATCGCGCCCAGCAGTTTTGGGCCGCCAGGTATGTGCTGGATATGCCCGTGGGGGAACCGGACCGGGTGCGTCACGGCATGTTTGTTTCCTGTGCCGGGACCGCTTTGTCCGGGGTGTTTGACGGGACCGTTCGCACCGTGCGGTATTTCTTTAAGATGCTGGGCATTGTGCCGGATGCCGTGTTATGTTATAAAGAGGTGGATAAAAAGGGTGAAATCCTGCAGCGCCCGCAGGCCATGGACGAGGTATACCGGCAGGCCGGGGCGCTGGTGTCGGCATAGCTTGTTCTGTTTGCATCTTTATGGATAAAATTAACGTTTATTTAGAGATTAATCTGTACACTATTGCAAAAAACGAGATATGTAAGCAATACTGCCGAATGGAAATCCCCATCTGAAGCCCCGATGTCAGCCGTAATTGACACCTGGTTAAGTAACGCTTATAATGATAGTGTTAAAAGGCTGCAAACATTTTTAAGAAAGGGCAAGGTATTGGCGGACTATGAAATAATTCACTCAAAAAGATATTTGTAAAATGGAGATTTAATAAAGCCGTAACCATGAACGGCTTTGTTCTTACGCATTTTATAAACTGTGAGTGGATAGCGTTTCATAATTGCCGGTAGCTTGCAAATAATATATAACCTGTGTTTACTATTTCGCTGCCAGTACCTTAAACGGTTTTTAACCGTTTGGGCTCTATGTGCACTATAGGTCATATATATTTAGACGCTATCCTCTCCGCATGATCAGGAGGGGTTTTTATTTTATTTTTAGAATGCAATAACATAAAAAAGTATTTTGGAGACCGGTTGATTATTGATATAGAAAGCTTAAGACTTTATTTTGAAGACAGGGTCGGTTTAGTTGGTGTGAATGGAGCCGGTAAAACCACGCTGGTTAATATTTTAAGCCGGAGATTGGAGCCGGATGAAGGATGGGTAAAACTATATGGATCGTATTCCTATGTTTCCCAGCTTGAGCCGCCCAAGAGCAAAAGGATAAGTTCGGAATGGGCCTCCAAGTTTAAAGTTTCGAGTATCTGGCGGGAAAGTATGAGCGGTGGGGAAAAGACCAGATTCAAGCTTGCCGAGTGTTTTAACAGTGACAGCCTGATGATATTTGCGGATGAGCCCACCAGTAATATTGATATGGAAGGCATAGAGCTCATCGAAAACCGGCTGGCGGAGTACCAGGGGGGACTTGTTGTTATATCTCATGATCGCAGCTTTCTTGATAAGTTGTGTAATAAAATCATTGAGGTGGAGAACGGTAAAATAAAAATATATACTGGCAATTACAGCGAATATAGCGATCAGAAAGCCAAAGAAAGCCAAAGAGCTCAATTTGAATATAAGCAATATTTAAATGAAAAGAAGCGGCTTGAGCAAGTTACCGCGGATTTAAAGCAAAAGACGAAGTCGATCAAGAAAACCCCCGCAAGAATGGGCAATTCCGAAGCAAGATTACACAAGATGGGAGCTCAAAAGGCTAAGGCCTCTCTTGCCCGAACAGTAAAAAATACTCGGGCAAGAATAGAGCATCTAGAGGTTAAAGAAAAACCCTTGCAACAAAAGGTTATTAAACTTGATGTGGCGGATTCAAAAAAAATTTATAGCAAAGTCATTATCGAAGGTCGTAATATAAGCAAAAACTTCAACGCTAAGGTCATATTTGAAGACGCCGAGTTTAATATTGATAATGGCGCCAAGGTTGCATTAATCGGCCCTAATGGTTGCGGAAAAAGTACTTTGCTGAAAATGATCATAAATAGGGATGCCGGCATCGAAATTGCCCCGGGGGCGAAGGTCGGCTACTTTAGCCAGGATATGAGCATTGTGGACGAAAACCTGACCATCCTCGAAAATGTGCTGGCAGACAGTATTTATCAGGAAACCTTTGCCAGAATATTTCTTTCCAGGTTATTATTTAAACGGGAGGATGTATTTAAGAAGGTAAGTGCATTAAGCGGAGGAGAGCGCGTAAAAGTTTCTTTTGCCAAAATACTTCTAAAAGACTTCAACTTGCTTATATTGGATGAACCAACAAATTATTTGGACATTTACTCTTTGGATGTCATTGAGGAAGCGCTGCGGAACTATAATAGTACATTATTATTTGCTTCCCATGATCGCAGGTTTATCAGTGCTGTTGCCGACCGCATTATGACCATTGATAATCACCAAATCAAAATATTTAACGGTAATTTTGAGGATTATTTGGCCAAAAGAAATCAAGCGCCGGATAATAGCTTGGAAGATATGAAAAAACAAATTTTTGTTTTGCAAAATCGGCTGTCGGAAATTATAGGGAGATTGTCCATGCCCTCGAAAAAAGATGATCTTCAAGCGCTTGATCGGGAATACCATATGGTGTTGAATGAACTAAAGAGGCTGAAGGCCGGGTGTTAACGAGGATCAGTTGTAAGTCAAAATACCGGTCATAAGTTCGTACCTGAAAGTTCACCCGTTGACTTTTCCCATTTTCTTTTTCAAAAAGAAGTCGCCCCTTACTCAATATCCGGTAAGAAATGGCCGGTGGAGCATGATTTATAATTACCAGATCTACTTCGTCTGTTTTAAGTAATGATGTGCTTAGGGCAAGCAATGCTAATTTTTTTTCAAAATACCGGTTGGGGGGAAAGTCACCGTCAAGAAGAACCGCCAAGTCAATATCGCTGACGGGAGTTTGTTTTCCCTCCGCGTATGATCCAAAAAGATAAATGGCTACAATATCCCTGTCAATGCTCAATTTTTCAATCAACAGCGGAATATATTCCATTACGTTATGTTCTATCTTTTTAAAACGATACAATCTTTTTCTTGAATATGAATACCTTTCGCGGCGGTCTGTTTCAGTTTTAATTTAGAAACTTTAAAATATCATCAGGAGACTGCAAATCGAAAATTCCCTCCCCAATCGCATCCAGAACCGCATCGTCGGCATTCATGACCAGTGCCTGTAAATCCTTCGGCAGGCTGCCGAACCGTTTGGAAATTTGCTTAATTAACAATTCAGCCTTTCCTTCAGCCTTTCCTTCAATTCTCCCTTTCCCTATACCTTTTTCCATGCCGATTTCCATACCCTTCTCCATGCCCTTCAACTCGGCATATTTGATTCTGGAGATAGCGTCCAGTCTGGCCTTTTCCAGTGCATAGGCTTTTTGCCGCAATCTCTCATCGGCGCTTATCTCTGCCAACATATCCATGGCCATAGCTAATTCCTCCTTTTCTTCCGCCAGTTTTTGGAGCAATTCTTTGCCATCGGGCTTACCGGCATTTTTCATAAAGGTCAACCAATATTCCACCGCGTCCATTTCCCCCGGGGGTGTCTGGTCAATGAATTTTTTCAGTTCAAAGTAATGTATCTCCAAATCCTCCACCAATAAAAAACCGGCATCTTTCTCTAAAATCCTGTATTGGGTGTGGTATCTGTCGGTTTCATGGATGATATCAAAGTCCAGGATGTTGATTACGATGGATTTTTTCAACGTGGTGTACGTTTCGGATTCGGCGATGGTTTCCGAATACATCCTGGCCCAGTAGTATAAACTCCTTTTGCGGAAATTGTCCACGTCGTTGACTTGAACCTCAATGTTAATCCTCTCTTTGGCGTGGGTCATCACTTTTATATCTAAGATAGAACTTTTATCGCCCGGATATTCTTTGTAGTTAAAAGGGTTCAGGTGGCTTATTGAGGTAATTTTATTGTCGCCGTGTAAACCTAGCAATGAATTGAGCAGATCAATGAGAATAATCCTGCTCCTTGGTTCTTCCCGCGCAAAAAGCGCTTTAAATACCAGATCGATTAAGGGGCTTAAAAGGTCTTTCGGTTGTTCCGCGGTCATAGTTGCCAACCACCGGCTCTCTATTTGTTTCTTGTTCATATTATATCCATTGCCGCGGTTTTTTGAAAGAAGCGCCGAGGTATTTGGCTGCTTAAAGTTGCGCCAAAAGGGCTGTTTTACAATGCTGGGGTATGGCCGGATACCGACCAAGAGGAATTTCTTCTTCCACTTGGCGTCACAAAATACAGGCTGGCAAAGGATATCGGTGTTCCGGCGCAGCGCGTTGGGGAGATTGTATCAGGACGCCGTTCCATAACCGTCGATACGGATCTGCGTCTGTGTAAATACTTCGGTCTTACATCGGGTACTGGCTGCGTGCCCAGAATAAATGCGACACGGCATTGACACAGTCTAAGATCCAGAGACAGTTGGATAATATCGTTCCGCTGAAACGTAATCCGGCGCTATAAGGGCGTTGCTAGAATATCCCCCCTGTTCGTAACCCGGATGAGCGGCCCGGCCAACGTCCTGTCACCCCTGCGGACTTTGCACACGCCGCAGGGTCACAAAAAAAAGTATTCAGTTTTATGTGACTATTCTACCATTTAATTAGAAAAAAAGAAACCATTAATTAAATTATTTTCCACTTGTTTTTTAAACGTTTATTGCCAACTGAAAAAATTGAGCTTGCCCGCGGGCTGGATGAAGATGATGCGATCAAGTTTTTACATGAACAAGTAGATCAGATTAGTAGGGATTAAATGTGTTTAATCTTGAGCTTAGAAAAGAGTACAAGGCATTTGTACGCCAATCTTGAGGACGAGGAAACAAAGCTGTGGCATTTAAGCGCAAACGCTTTATATGAGATGTTCAAAGAAGAACAAAAAACAGGGTCTATTACCTACCCGGAGGAGGCTTAATATGAGCGCAGAGGGAAAATTTTTAGTTTTTTGCATTGAGATGTACAAAGCGGCAAAAAACTTGACCGGAAAAGAGGCGATAAGTCTTTTCAAACGATACGGCGTTTCCGATTATGTGCTTTCCTGCTACGAGGCATTGCATACTACCGGGACGAATTACATCGTTGAGGATATTGATTTGTTTTTGGAAGCCCGTCAGTATGGTTGAGAAGGAATAAACGCAAAGGAGACATTACCCCTCTGATAATGATCTCCTTTGTCGCTTTTCCGTATCATACTCAAAGGTTTTCCTGCTGTATTCCATGAACTTGCAAATGGCTCCGATTGCGCGATGCCAGGTGGAACGCTCATGAGTTACTTGCTTGCTACGTTCGCAGCTCGTACTCCATATAAGATTTTTCCATAGATTTAAGACGCTCGTAATGATCTTCCAACACCCCAATAATCATCAGTTTTTTTCAACTCCTTTAACCAGCATATCATAATAATAGAAATATGGTCATTGAGTCCGTGAAGCTTTTGTGGCGCTGGATTGGTTGGCCCGGAGCGGCGGCGAAGCTTGGCCGCTGGTATTTAAAACGCCGCCGTTTTTACTTCCAGGATGCGGGAATGGGAATTGGTGAGGGTCAGCACCAGCAGCAGCTTTTCCTCCGCCGGAACAGTCTGCCAGATATTCATCACCGGATAGTCCCGCAAAACGGTGGTCCAATCAAGTTTGCCGGTTATGTTGCCCCCGGCGTCAATAGCCAGCAAGCGGCGGGTCCCCGGATCGGCAACCAGAGTATTGCCGTTGGCCAGACGGCAAGCGCCGGAAGGCGCCGCCAAAAATTCCGGCTCAGTTTCCGATTCCGTCTCGGCCTGCTGGCGTCCGAACTGCCAGACCACCTGCTTGCTGCTGTTTATTTCCAAAATACGCCCCCCGGCCAGCCCCCGGTCCACCACCAGTATGTTGCCGTTATCCAGCCCGGCGGCCAGCACCGGCTGCTCCAGATAACCCGCGCTGTCAGGAGACAGCGGTTTGCCGGCGCCGTATGACCAGACCGCCCGGTTCTGCCGATCCAGTTCCACGATCATGAAGGGCAGGGTCACCAGCACGTTGCCGTTAGCTAGCTTTTCGGCGTAACGGGGCGCTTCGGCCAGAGAGTTGAAACGGTGCTCCCATACCACTTGGCCGGCGGGGGAAACTTCCAGCACCCGCGGCGCATACGGCGGTCCCGGCGCCCCGGAGTCGGCCACCAGCGTGTTACCGTCCGGCAGCCGTTTTGCGCTCACCGGCTGCACACCGTCCAGGGACCAGACCACCCGGCCCGAGGGATCGATTTCCTGTACGGAAGGATCCTGAAAGCCCACCCGGCTGACCAGGTAATTTCCATCTGCCAAAGGATCGACAAATAACGGATGGTTGGCGGTATTGGTGTCAATATATTCTCGATTAATTAATCCGGCGGAGATAAAAGAGCTTTCCTGCTCCGCGGGTGCGATTTGCTCCGCCGCGGCGGAAAGGCCCGGCGTGCCCCCCAACAGAGCCAGACTGAGCAGAGCCGGTATAAATAATTTGCTTTTTCTTTTTTTAATTAAGTTTGAGATATATATTTTGTTGATTAACATAGAAATTCTTCTCCCACAAAATTTATATTTAGAAGCGGCAAAAATTAAAAATGATTTGCATTTTTCCCCGCGGTACTGTGGATTCTAATGGCCTTGGGGTTGCTCTGCCACTCCACCCGGTCGCCCAGAGATTCGCCGATGAACCGCAGGGGCACCATGGTGCGTCCGTTCACCATTCGCGGCACGGCGTCCAGGAGCACGGCCGCACCGTCTACCCGGGCTTCCTTTTGGCCGATGGTAAGGCTAACCGAACGTTCGCCCCGCGCCGCGTCCACAGTTTGGGTTTCCTGATCCCAGGTTACCGCGGCGCCCAAAAGTTCAAACAAGCCCCGCAGGGGGACGTAAGTACGCCCTTGTTCCAGGTAAGGGGGAGCATCAAAATAGACTCTCCGCCCGTCCAGGTAGGCGGGCACCTGATAGAGCACCACCAGCGCGTTGGCCACTTTTCTTTCGCTGCTGTCGGAGGGCTTGCTCACCAATTCGCCACCCGCCCACATGACGCTGGAACCTCCGCCATCCAAACCGGCCGCCCGCACCGAGCCCAATCGGACCATCAGCCAGGCCAACTCGTCCAGCGTCAGCCCCGCGCTGGCGTTAGTGCCGGCGCTGCCGTCCCGGTTAGCGTTTTCCGGGCCGGAACCGCTGCCGCCTTTGTCCCCGGTACCGGACAGTTTTTCCACCACCACCAGCAGAACATTACCATCGGCTTTAACCCCCACGGCGGTCCGGGCGTTGGGCGTCAGCACTCCGCCCCGAAAACCCTCGCTGACGGCCTGGAAGACGGGTATCCCGTCTTGTACCAAAAGCGGCCCGCCGGTTACCAAATGCTCGATACCCTCCAGGCCGGAGCCGAAGCCGGATTGCATTGGAACGTTATCGGCCCCGGGCATAAAATAGCCAAATTTAAAATTTCCTCCGCCGGTCCAGCCAACGGAAGTGCGGAGCACATCCTGGTGATATTGCACCTGGCCGTCCACCACCAACCCCCCGATGGGGTTGCCGCTGGCGCCGTCAAAAAACCCCCCGTTCACCGCTGCCACGGCGCCGTGCCGGGCGGCCAGGCCGCTTACCGTTTCCCTGCCTCCCAGTGCGTCATGCCCCAGCGCCGGCCTGATTTCCAGCAGCTCTTCCCCGGGCTTGATTTCCGTAACGTGGCCCGTCACCGGCTGCCCGGACCAATTATGAGTTGAAAAGGAATAGTGGACCACCCCGGGTGCCAGTTGTTTTTTTACACCATAATGGACGCTTCCCTCCCCGGTGACGCCCGCGGCAATACCCGCGGGCCAACCCGCACCCACCAAAGCAAATACCGAGGTGCAGACAATTATTCGCTTGAACCAATTGCTCATCTTTCGCGCAGCCTCCCACATGTTTGTCCGCCGACAGCCAGGTAAATTATAGAGTGACTATCTTAAAGTTTTAGTACCAATAAGCAAAATTAAGCAAAATTTGTTTCTAAGGGTGATAATTTAATTTATAAGACGGTGAAGTGTAGCCCAAATAAATGTGCATATCCAGGTCCCCCGGCAATAAATCTATAATTTTGACCGGTTTCCCGCCATGGATATTAGTCAGCCAGACGGCATCTTCTTTAAGGTAGACGATATGAGAACCATCGCCGGACCAGAGCGCCCGCTCAATTCCCGTACCGGCTTCTTCAAGCTGCCGGGCATTGGCGCCGTCCGGATCAGCTATCCAAAGAGACCATGTTTGTTCCCAGGCGTCAATTGCTTCGATTCCTTCCGGATAGCTCTCCAGCTCGCCGGCCTCTAAATAAGAAATGTGTTTGCCGTCGGGCGACCAGTCCGGGTAAAAGGTCACTGTACCCGGCCGACGGGGCAGCTCTGTGCAGGCGCCTTTGGGGGCGTCAAACAGGACTAGCTGTTTATTTACCCAGCATTCTCTGCCTAAGCCCGCGGCAATAAGCAGTTTTTGCCCATCCGGAGACCAGGAACGCCACTCGGGATAGAGGGCTGTGGTTGTCAGCGGGTATGGTTTCCCGCCGGACAGAGGCAGGGAATATAGTCGCAACCCGTCCGCGCACGAAGATTGCCCGTGTCCGGGGTTGTTCCAAAAAAGCAATTCCTCGCCGTTGGGATGCCAACCGGCAATTATTATATCCGCATCCTCTTCGACATGCAGCCGCAGCGGTTCGCCCCCTTCCTTCGGGATAATGTAAAGAGCATCGTCACGGTGAACCGGATCTTCCTTATCATAAGGCAATGTGTCAACATAGGCTATGGTCTTGCCGTCCGGCGACCAGGCAAATGAGGATACAAATGTATCAACGGAGATGATTTGGCGAGGCGTTTCGTCGCCGGGCCGGACCAGGTAGATTCCGTGCCCGTCCACGCGGGTGTTGCTGCCGACAGCAAGCGTATCGCTGTCGGGCGACCAGGCGAATTCCAGGGAGTCAACCGGTACCGGTAAGCCGGTGATGGCATGGGTTAAGCTTCCATCCGCCCGGGCGACTAAAAGCTGTCCTTCGTCGCCAAGATAAGCCAGCCATTCACCGTCCGGGGACCACTGCGGTTTATCGACCGGGCCGGTGTCACTCAGCTTTATAAGCGTGCCGTCGGCTCCGTTTAATACGTAAAACCGGCCGTCTCTAAAAAACGCCAACTGCCCTTGACCGCGCCACGCGTCATTGTTGAGCCATGGAAGCGGCTGCGATTTCGAGGCGGTATTTCCGGATTGGGAAGGAGCGGCTTCTCCGCTTTGAATAATTTTATTTGATTTGCCACAGCCCGCTAAAGTCAATAACAACGCCACCAGCAATATGGTAACGGGAAATCCCACCGCAGCGGATAACTTCATTCTATACACCTCCTCCAATGATTACTTGATGTTCTTTTGATTTTTTAAATGTTCTATCTGCTGGACGTTTTAAATGCCGACAATGTTCCCCCAATTTTATATTCCGATGAGGCCATAGAGAAGAAAACGTGAATTATACACTCTGCCTTGTCGACGCACGTAAAATATTGCCGGACCTGTCATGCGGGATCTTGTTTACCGAACATAAAATTGTAACCGATTTATGAATTAAGCTTGACTTCTATTGATTACACATGTAAACTGTAGTAAGGGTTTACATGTGTAATCAATAGGCAAAGGGAGGGAAACGTCTTGAGTATTCCACAAATATCTGACTCAGAATGGGAAATCATGAAAGTGATATGGAAGAGAAATTCAATAACATCTGAAGAAATAATCACCTCTCTGTCTGAAAAAAAAGACTGGTCGCCCCAAACCATAAAAACATTTATTAACCGGCTGCTCAAAAAAGGCGCCATAGGACACGAGAGAAGCGGCCGCAGCTATGTGTATTATCCAACCATATCTGAGAAGGAATGTGTTCTGGCTGAAAGCAAAAGTTTTATTAAGAGGGTGTACGACGGGGCGGCAGCGATGTTTTTTGTTAACTTTCTTGAGGAAAAGGTCTTGTCCGAGGAGGAAATTGCCAGGCTTCAAGACATATTGGAAGACAAAAAACGCAAGTAGTCTTTAGTGCTCCGGGCAAGTTCAAGAATTCGGAGGGGGATATCCATTAATGGAGATGCTTAGTATTATATTTGCTCGTGTTTTGTATTCTTCATTAATTGCCGGCATCATAATCGTACTGTTATTAATCATTAGGAGAAGTTCGTCCTATCGTCTGTCAGGCAGAGTCTATCATATATTCTGGCTTATAGTTTTGTTCAAACTTGTAATGCCATTTCAAATTGAAAGCCCGTTTAATATAACCGGTATTTTTCCCGGGACATCCCATGCGGCAAACTATTTCCAAGAATATATGACTAGCCTGGCTGATGGTTATTCCGGAACGGAAACTCCGAATAGCCATGAGTTCCCAAAAGATGAAGAGTACTACGATAAAGAAAAAACTAAAGCTTACCTCCTTGGGAACCCGGGATTTCTCAGTATGGTTTGGCTTACCGGAGTTACGGCCGCAGCTTTGGTCTCCGCTGTTATGATCATAAGATTCAAACGCCGGAGCAGAGAATTCAAAAGAGTCTGCGACACTCAGATTAATGAACTGATGCGGCAGTGTTGTGTAAAATTGGGGATTAACAAGGATATTCCACTATATACGGATTCATATTTTCGCAGTCCCTGTATAGCCGGTATATTTACCCCAAGTATTTATCTGCCCGGAGATATCTGCAACCCAATACATCGTCAGCATTTAGAGCATGTATTGCTGCATGAGCTGGCTCATTATAAGAGAAAAGATAACATCTGCAATTTATGCGCAGCAATAGCCGCCATGCTGCACTGGTTTAATCCCCTCGTATGGCTGGCAATCAGGGAGATGAGGTATGACAGGGAAATTGCCACAGACGCTTATGTAATGGAAACACTGGGCGAGTCCGCAATAATTCCTTATGGAAATACACTTATTAAACTGGCCGGTTTATTCTCCAATCGTTCTACGCTATTAAACCTGACCGGTTTTAATGAAACCAATAAACAGATGGAAAGGAGAATTACAATGATAAAAATGTTCAAGAAAGGCACTTACAGGCTGTCGGCCATTGCTATTCTTTGCTTTATCATTATCGGAGCTCTGACTTTTATCATTGCCAATGGCAATACTGCTCAGGGTGTTGGCAACAGCATGATTAATGAGAATATAAAGGATATGGTGGTAGTTATTGACCCCGGTCATGGCGGAGATGATTGGGGAGGTACATATCCCTTTGACACTTCTGATCCCGGATCAACAGAGGTTAAAGAAAAAGACATTAATCTGGAAATATCGCTTCTCTTGTCCGATATGCTGAAAGACTCGGGCATAAAAGCCGTAATGACCCGTCAGGATGACAGTACGGTAGAATTGGACAAGCGTATAGAATTTGCGAATAACCATAAGGCTGATTTGTTAGTCAGTATTCATAATGAAATGCATCCTGATAGTTCGGCAAATGGCACCGGAACCTTATATTACCATTCCGACAATAAACCCGGTTATGGGATCGCCGGAGAAAAAGCGGCGCAAATCATCCAATCAAATCTGGTAAAGCAGCTTGGCACCAAAGACCGGGGAATAAGCAATGTTAAAATAAAGATACTGGAACAGGTGAATATGCCGGCGGTTTCCACCGCGGTAGCCTACATCACCAATGAATCGGACCGGGAAAAGCTAATGACGGAAGAATTCAGGGCCGAGACAGCGCAAGCGATATGTGATGGAATAATAGAAGTGCTGAATGAAATGAGCGAATGAGATTATCGGCCGCACTGAGCATAAAAGCTTTTATTCTTAATAGAAAAGAGGAACTGGGGATAAAGGAGCCTTATAATTCTCTTTTATCCCCAGTTCCTTTTTAAGTGCGGTTTGGAGGACATGTAGGCAACAAATAATCTGCCAAACATTTTGTCTGGCAATCGAAGAACAGAACCTCCCCAACCTACAGTTTTTTTGGGGGAGGTTCTGTTTTTGCGCCCCTGGACTTACATTCCCTTCTTAGCGGTCATCCCGCCTTTCCTTTATGCAAGATATTTTTTATTAAAAAACGATGGCCTATTAAGGCTTTCTCCAACCTGCATGCCAAGCAACATTACTCTTTAGGAGTTGCCCCAAAATTTATTGCCCCCCTGCTCAGATAAAACTCAAATTTTGTAACAAAATGAAAGGTTCCGCAATACTATGTAACATATTTTGTTAAGTATGGAAATCCAATATCTTGAAAGGATGATGATCTTGCGCAAAATAATATTGATGCCAACTGGTGATACGTATGTGTATAAATTAGACCCGGACACTAATTTTTCCACCAGTGAGTTTCTTTATGTCGGTTCGGAGCGCAGGTACTGTAATAGAAATATATATAGAAGCTTATTAACATTTGCTACACCTGAATTACCTCCCGGCAGCAAGTTGATTAGCGCTACTTTAAGATTGCATGTGGATGAAGTTCTGCCCAGAGATAGAAGCATTATAACTGTAAATAAAATCACCTCTTCTTTTTCTGTTGCAGATGTGACATGGAATACGGCTCCCAGATTTATCCCTACAAAGAGCATATTTGTTGTTAAGCGTAGTCAACTTTCCGACTTTGTTGAAATAGATATAACTGCCTTGGTGAGAGGTTGGATAAATAATTCAATTCCTAATTACGGCATTGCTCTTACTGGGAAAAAAGATGAGCAATCACTTGTAATATTTTCAAGCTCAGACACTCAAGAGATAGATGAAAAACCCCAATTGATCATATTCTTCTGCACCCCTATTGTCTGTCCCACTGGACCGACTGGACCCACCGGGCCAAGCGGACCCACCGGGCCAAGCGGACCCACCGGGCCAAGCGGACCCACCGGGCCAAGCGGACCCACCGGGCCAAGCGGACCCACCGGGCCGACCGGACCCACCGGGCCAAGCGGACCCACCGGGCCAAGCGGACCCACCGGGCCAAGCGGACCCACCGGGCCGACCGGACCCACCGGGCCAAGCGGACCCACCGGGCCGACCGGACCCACCGGGCCAAGCGGACCCACCGGGCCGACCGGACTTACCGGGCCAAGCGGACCCACCGGGCCGACTGGACCTACCGGGCCGACTGGACCCACCGGGCCGACTGGACTTACCGGGCCGACTGGACTTACCGGGCCGACTGGACCCACTGGGCCGACTGGGCCCACCGGGCCGACTGGACTCACTGGGCCGACTGGGCCCACCGGGCCGACTGGACTCACTGGGCCAACTGGACTCACTGGGCCGACTGGACCCACCGGGCCGACCGGACTTACCGGGTCAACTGGACCCACCGGGCCGACCGGACCCACCGGGCCGACCGGACTTACCGGGCCAACCGGACCCACCGGGCCGACTGGACTTACCGGGCCGACTGGATTCACTGGGCCGACTGGGCCCACCGGGCCGACTGGACTTACCGGGCCGACTGGACCCACTGGGCCGACTGGGCCCACCGGGCCGACTGGACTCACTGGGCCGACTGGGCCCACCGGGCCAACCGGAGCTACCGGGCCGACCGGACCTACCGGGCCGATTGGACTTACCGGGCCAACTGGACCCACCGGGCCAACTGGACCCACCGGGCCGACTGGACTTACCGGGCCGACTGGACTTATCGGGCCGACTGGACCCACCGGGCCAACTGGACCCATCGGGCCGACTGGACCCACCGGGCCGACTGGACCTACCGGGCCAACTGGACCTACCGGGCCAACTGGACCTACCGGGCCAACTGGACCCACCGGGCCAACTGGACCCATCGGGCCGACTGGACTTATCGGGCCGACTGGACCCACCGGGCCGACTGGACCTACCGGGCCGACCGGACCCACCGGGCCAACTGGTGCAACCGGCGCTATCGGGCCTACCGGAGCTACCGGAATAACTGGGGCAACCGGAGCGACCGGGCCTACCGGAGCTGTCGGAGCAACCGGAGCAACCGGAGCAACCGGAGCGACTGGACCCACCGGAGCTACCGGCCCCACCGGTGCGGCAGGCAGCGGCGCAATAATTCCGTTTGCATCCGGAGGTCCCGCCACAATGACTACTATTGCGCTTGGATTGGCTGGCACTACAAGTCTTGTAGGATTTGGAAGTTCTGCTACCGGAATAAGTCTTGTAGGCGGAGCAATAGATCTCACAGGCACTGTTGCCGGCCCGATAATTAACTTTGCGTTTTCTGTCCCCAGGGATGGAACCATTACCTCAATTGCCGCATACTTCAGCAATACATTGGCGCTATCTCTTATTGGAACAACTATAACCATTACGGCACAATTATACAGTTCACCCACGCCGGATAATACTTTCCAACCAATTCCGGGTGCTGTCGTGACACTGTCTCCCGCCCTCACGGGTGTGATTGCGCTTGGTGATATCAGTAGCGGCGCAACAACCGGATTATCGATACCGGTAACAGAGGGAACACGTTTATTAATGGTGTTCTCCGCAACGGCCAGCGGTTTAGATCTGGTTAATACAGCAACTGGTTATGTGAGTGCGGGCGTTGCAATCAGCTGATTGATTATCGCCACAGAACAAAGATAATCCGAGTCCGGCAGTAATGCCGGACTCGGATTATCTTGCTGAATAGTTAATGCAAATGGAGCGTAAAAAGGAGGAGAAAACGAAAGTATCAACACGATCAATATCGCAGCATAGAAGCACTCTTTACATAGTAATATTTTACACTAAACGGATGCATTACCTACCGGCATTTGCATTCACCTTTCCAGCTCTGCCCCTTGACACCCCGGCATTCCAGATAAAGGGTCAGCGGGTCGGCCTGCGCACTCGTAAATTCAATATGCTTGATACCGACGTTCGCACATCGAACGACACCATCCGAAGTCGATACCTTGATACTCTGTGCGTTGGCGACATCCCAATCAGCGGTATAACAAAAGCTTGTATCATCCTTCTTCACCCTTATAAAAGCAATCGCCCCCACCCTCAAGGCGTCGGTTACGATTACAATGACACCGCTCTTTTCCGCCAGCCTGCTTTGATTTTCACAGTTAAGGGTATATTTGTTGCTGTACTTGACCGGTTGTACCACAACCGGACTTGTTTCTACCAGCCCAACCGTATCACTGATATAAGCATGGTGGGCATTTTGCAGCGCAAAGCTAAGGCTTACCTTATCTCCATAAGAAATCCGGGCGGCACTCGCCTGAAAATCAACAATTTCGGCATCCTCCATATATACCTTCACACTATCGCTTACCAAGGTATCATTTGTCCAGGCATTCAAAATGAACTCCGTATTATCCACAATGGGAACCTCAATTGACCCGACGCTGCCGACGGCAATATCCCCCGGAGTAATAACCGCCCTTTCCGCTCCCGTAATATCCCAGGCCAGGGTAACCGTGTCGCCAAAGCCATAGGCTGCACTTTGATCCGCTGAAAACGAATTGATTTTCAGCGGCGGCCTTTTCCGAAACAGCGGAATATACTGCGAAAATATCTCACTTCCGATGCCGACATATTTGATGAACACATAGGACATGCCATACTCAATCAAAGTGGTCACAATCAAATTCAATTGAAATAATACGGTCTCCTCCGGGGACAGCGATATTGTTTCCCTGGGATAGAGCACAAAAGCCTTCTCCTGGCATTCACAGCCCCATCCGGTTGTCGTCTTCACCTTGATCTGTTCTTGATACTTCTTCGATGTAAAGCAGCCCGGGCGGTCACCGATGGGAAAAGCCAGGTATATTCTGGACAGCGCCTCTAATTTATCCATGCTGTTGATCGTTGGAATCGCAGTACCGCTGAGCCCTTCCGTATTATTCAGCTGCAGCTTCCGGTCTCCTTCCGGATAACGCAGGGTAAACAACAGGCTATTGGCCAGCGGGGTCTTCTCATAATAGCTTGTATTGATATAATTTGGACTGACATCCATTAAAAGCATGGCCCTATCTCCCTATATAGGCATTTATACTGCTAACGCGGCATCAGCGAAATAGAAAATCTAAATTTCAGGATAATCTATCCTATAAGCTGATTACAATTTCTTTTTGGTCCGCCGTCTTATATTTCATTTTAAATACCGGCACAACTTTACTCGAAAAAACATTCTCCCATATCCCGCTCCCGGCATTGGAAATATCATAATAGCGCAGCTGTTCCACCCACAGGTTAACATCATTCGCCGCCTCCATATTCCACCGCACGCAAATTTTTTGATAGCCGGCATATTTATACACGGTTTTGGAAAACAGGCTGTTATCTATAAAGCCTTCTCCCCGGAACACAAGCGTTTGCTCTATGGCGCAGACATCGCCCTGACAGGTGAGGGTCAGCTTATTCTCGTCCTCCTTAACCGCGTCCTCGCCGGACATGGGAATATTTTCACGCCCCGTAATGGCAATGCGTCCGGCTCCATATACCTCCCATCTTATCTTATTGGCAGCATGGAGGTAGGAAAAATCAATAATCTCCGGGGGCGCTTTATATACCATCAAGCGTTTTTCCAGCCTGCCGCCGTCACTGCCCGTCACCGTCAAACGGTATTCACAGGTGTCTTTCAGGATGATATCACAGGAATCGGCATTCATCAGCTCGGGCGAGCATATATTGATATTTCCCGGATTGATCACACCCTCCGTTAAATTGCCGGCCTTCCATTTTAAAGTAATTTTATTGCCGCTTGCTCCCGCGCTCGGGGTAGGATAAAAGTACCGGAGGTTTAGCTTGGCGGGCTGTTTGATGATGTCAAAGGCAAAACAGGTATTTTTGATATTTTTTATGTTCTCAAGACTTGCGTTTATTCTGCAGATTCCGGGTATGGCACTGGACACCCCCGCAAGAAGCTGAAAGGATATGGTCTTAAGCGGCGGCAAGTCCATTCTTGTCTTGTAAAAAATCATACAGCTATAAGACTCGGGGTTAAATTGATCCTGTACCCAGGAGGTTGCCTGCCAGCCTTCCTCACACAAAAAACTCCCCATATCATCCTTATCCCGAAATAAAGCTTCTTCTTGATCATTTACTGTAGCGGTAATCGTCAGGGCAGAGGTCCGCCCCGCTCTGGCGCCCTTTTTCAGCAGTTCCTCCGCCTGCTCAACCGTCAGCTCATCATCATTGCTAAAGCTGCAATCCTCCCCGGCGGAATTTACAAGCGCAAAGGAAAGGTTGAAGTCCTCCTTCTTCTTAGCCTGCAGCTCATTAACAGGAATGGTTTTCTCCAAAAAGCCGCAAAGCAAACCATTATTGACATTAATACCCTCTAACATGCTATCTCCTCATTCATCCTGTTTCATTTTCAGCCAGCCCTCGATGATTTGCTGCCGCCCCGCACTGTAAAACGCCTTACAGTCGGTGTTATCCGGAACAATCGGTTGATTCCACAGTTTATCATCGCGGGCGCTAACCCACTCCCATCTTTTACCGTCAATTGTTAAAAGCGGCATGTGCATATGCGCTTTCCCTGTGATTACGGAAGGCATGAATATGGTAAAATACAGCTTGTCCAAAGCCTGGCCGACCAGTTCCCTGGCCAGGCATACCTTCTTTACCGGAAGGATACCGCTTTCGATAAATACCGAGCCCGAGGCTTCCATCAAGATGGTGAGCTTCTCCGGCTCCCTGGCGCAGATTTGCAGAGTAAGGCTGTTATCATCCGAAACCAGGCCCTCACTGCCCCTGCACCGGCTCGAATAAAAGGTACCGTAGTCCACCCGGCCGTCCTTCATTTTATAAAAGCCGATCATCCCATCCCCGCTGTGCTTTTGCATACCCAGCCGCACAATGAAGCCGGCCTTGGTAATATCTGTTATACCCGTAGGATCCGGCGCTTTCTTTAATTCCTCCAGCTGCTTATAACGTTCCGGCGAGCCATACTGCTGCAGCTGCAGCGATGCTCTTACCACCGCCAGCGGCCTTCCGACAAAAAGCGCTTCCGTAGGTTTATCCGACGCATAGCTCATATCGCTAAAGGCGGTGTCGATGCACTGCATACATTGATAAAACGCACTGCTGTCCGCGTCCAGCAAAGATTTTAACAAGCCGTACAGCTCAGGATTAATATCCTTTGGAATTTCCGCCGCAAACGGTGTTCCCGGCGCGTTCTTCCAAGCCATACCCGTACCGAAATCAACAACCTGCAAACTGCCTATGGCATTGCCCTCCGTGCTAAACACCTGCAGGCTTTGATCAAAATGATTGGGTATCAGCCAGCCGCAGATCGGCGACGCGGTATCCACAAAGCCGGCTTCCTCCTCCCGGTCCTTACAGATCCACTGGAACATAAGCCGGGCGGGCTGCACCAGCCTGGGCGGCAGCATGACATCCTTCACCAAAGCAGTCTCCCCGCTTCGCATCGTCTCGGAGGCGTAGACATCGGGCCGGTTCAATTCCTGAAAACGGCCGAAGGAATCGGTAATCCAAATCTTATTAAAATGAAAATATCCCGCTCTGACAGGTGCAAACACTTCCTGATAAAGGGGCTGGGTATCGCAAAACTCGCCCGCATACCGGCGCACCAGCTCCACCATCGCCGCATCCTCATTTTCCGAAGCATATAACGCCATCGGAATTCTCTGCTTACGCATCAAAAACTCTTCATTCAGCCCGCTGATGGCCTGGGAGAGAATATTCAGGCTCTCCGCCCTCTGACTTAAAGCTTCACTGCCTTTCATTCCCTGCCTGATCTGATAGGATAACTGCCCCGCCGCGTGCGGAGTAATCAGCATTCTCCCGTCCAGCGTCCGTTCCCTGCCGCTTTGGATGATGCGCTCCCCGGCAATACAGCGATAATCCACCGCGTCGAATGCCCAGTTTTGGAAATCCGGCGCGGCGCATAAGATATCCTCATCCGGATAAAAGGATACCTCCCATTCCAGGAAAAGCGGGTACCATCCCGCTTTGTAATAGTTGACGGCGACCTTGGAGGGAACCGCTCCATCATAACCCTGACCGCTCACTTGCATGGCGCGGATTGTTTCTTCAATATACTTTTTCGTCTCCGGATCGGTAATTCCCGCGGCTTGACAAACCTGCTCCGCCAGCAGCCTGGTGAAGGACAGGCTGAGCAGCAAAGCCTCTTCCATCAGCTCCCCTATATGCGGCAGTGTAATCGCGCCCTTTTCTAAAAAATCCCGCGGCTCCACCAAGACCGGAACCGGAAGCTTACCTTCAATGGGACCGATGCGCATCCGGGTGATAATTTGCGCACAGCACCGGCACACCAATAGATTCTCCTCCGCATAACGCCCGTCAAATCCATGGGCATAATACCGGTCAATGTCCGACATAAGCAGAACCGGATTGTTCGGCACATAAAAACGCTGGTCCGGCTTATCGACCGTCTCATAATCCTCTCCCAGCATGGCCAGAAACAGGGCTTTATCATGATCAATCAGGGTTGCCGTACGTTCAATGGCGGTATTTAGCTGTTCGATCAGCGCTATCCTGTCTTTTATCTTTTGTCCCAGACTGCCTGTTGCCGCTTGATTGTGTTTTAAATAAGCCAAGGTGTAATAGCACCATATTTCATAAACAGCTCGGCGCTGCTGTTCCAACTCTCCCTGCCTATGCCGCAGCTCCCGCTGCCGCGCTCTAATGGAAGCCAACAGCGACATTGCCTCCCGGCCGGGGCTCACCGCATTGTCTCTGCCTTCCTTTTTCTTAATGTCCAGGAGCTCCTGAGGCTTAACCACCTCAAATTCTTTGCCGTGCAAATCTATTTCCGCGTCCAACACCCCGTCCGCCGCAGCCAGTTTCCAGATTTCATCGTTCATGAGCAGCTGCATTAACCGTTCATCTGTTCCGCCCGCCCGCTTGGCGGGGTCCTGCAATGCCGCGAGCGCTTCCGCAGAGGTATTGCCCACCGCCAGCCTGGGCTCAATCACCGTCCGGCCGGGCGGTACATCGGAGGGGACGCCCGTCTCATATCTTGTGGCGCCGTCAATCCAAGGCAAATCGCAGATCATGCCATGACATAACATGGACATCGGGAATTCCGGCTCCGGGTCCATATGCAGCGTCCACCCGAACATGGCCTCGCATTCCCCAAGGCTTTTTATATTACTGAGCGGTTCCTGTTCATCATTCTTGACATCCTGGTAATATCCGCAAACCACATAGGTAAGATTAACACCGGCAAGCTGCCCTCCGGGCTCTATAAGCGTATCGCAGAAGCCGAATACATTTTCGCAAAACGGATAATAAGCGGCAAAATGCGGCGTACCGGGCCCTACCGCCGTTAATCGTACCGGCTCTCCCCCAACCACCTCTTCCTCTAAAGGAAAGCTGCGCCCCAGATACCGCCACGGCTGCCCTTCGTCATATAGATACGGATAAGTTTTGCTGAATTCGTTATACCATTGCGCATTGCAATCCTCCAGCAATTGGTCGCTCTGCACCAAAAACGCTCTGGACGCTACCTTATGCGTAACATCATTTTCCCATAACCGGATGACCAGCCAGCGATTGGGCACAATGGGATATCCTATTGCGCCGTCCGGCTGTTCTTTCCCCCGGGTCAGCCCGTCGGGAAGGCTCCAGTGCAGGTGGATACCTGTCCTCTCCTGTGCTTTTACCTGAAACAAAGCGCTTTCTATGTTGTTATCAAATGAATCCTTATACAGGGCCATAAAATTATTTTCCATATTGGAATATACATGTACCGTGGGATTGGCCCCTACCATGATTGCTCTGACATCCACAGGTATCAGCAATGTATCCGCCATTTATCCTGCGCCCTCCGTTTTGCCTTTATTTACTGTGTGCCCACTAGGGTATTGTTGGAATACGATATTAAAATCTTGTGTTTCGCTATGCGCGTTATTTTTTTTGTCTGCATAATCAAAGGCAGCGCGCAGCAGATACACCGCCTCCGGCGATACCATATCCTTATCCAGCTCCAGTCCGGTGGTAACTGAATTGCCCTTGCCGCTGTGCACCGCGGTCTGAATGACTCTTGAAGTCTGCATATCATACAGTTCCAGGGTGAGACTTGATAATCCGGTACTTAAAAACGGCAGTGATCCCTTGACTTCCATGGTATACTTCTTCTTTTTCGGCTTAATGACGTATTTCCCATCCTTTTCTTTTGCTTTCAGAAGCTTAATGCTTGACTTGCTCTCCGCCGCCAGACTTTGTGCGGAGGTTTTCAACAGCTGTGAGACAAATAAAGTATACTGGAACAATTCATAATGCTTTTCGGGGTCCTCGGGCTGCCCGGGGTCGCCGTTCTTCAGCCGGTCAAATATTTCCGCCCCGTCATATTGATAATTGCCGGCCGGATATCGGTTCGTCCATGTGCTCACTAATTGATTAAAATTCCTGGTCTCCTGATGAAAGCCATCGAATAAAACCGGCGAGACGGTAGAAGACCAGTATCCCTCATCCACGGGACCTCTATTAAGGCAATCCAATAATATCCCATAAACAACCTTGCACGCGGTTAACAAGCCGCTGTCATTCCGGCAAGTAAAGGTGGCCGTATAAGGCTTTTTGTCCTCTTTTTTCAGAGGGTAGCCATAGATGTAATTCACCCAGCTGTCATTGCAGACATACTTAACCTGGGTATGACCCGCCGGTGTTACCCCGGAGCCGTCCGCCCATTTGTACCGGCCGGTTAAATCCGCATAGGAGACATCACTGTTGGCTTTAATTAAGGTAAGATTATTTCTCCAGTTATCGATTCCGCAAAGATTTTGGTGCAGATAGGTATCGCACAGGATGTGCATGAGCATGCCAAGCTTCATCAGGCAGGCTTTCTGTAAATCGGCGTCCTGGCCGCTCACCGCCTTTTGATATGCCTTTACTACCTCCCGCATACTCTTCTGCAGCCTTGCGGGATTAAATACGACACGGTATCCCGGGTCATCCTCTCCGGCAGCCTTGACATCCGGCGCGTAATAATGAAAAGGCGTTAATATTTTCTCCTGCACGGTCTTTTTCCTAACCTCATTTAAATCATTCCAGTCCTTCATCGCCGTGGGATAGACGGGAACATCCCAGTGGTCCCCCTGCCTGGTGCAAATATCCTGAAGTTCCTCCGGTATTTCACTGACGGAAATGCTTCCCTCCGCCGCTTGGTCGCCGGTAAACTGGGAATATTCCGCGATTCGCTGGGCATCCCCCTCGGCAAAGCCGGCCAGCAGAGCGATTGTTTTTACCGCGAAATAATGCAGCCCATAGCTCTCCGGAACCGCGCAGCCGGCGTAAACTATCTCCTGTTCCCTTTGCGCCAATAGTTTCATTTCTTTATAGAGGCCGACCGTTGCCTCGGAAAATTCCGGCTTTTCTTCCTGACAGCTCAATACCCTCTCCAGTCTTTGCTGGGCGGCAAAATCTCCCACTACGATATCATTGCCAAAGAAGGCGGTCTCTTTCTCAAATACGAGGTTATATACCTTCTTTCTATATTTTGCATTGATATGGACGGTCATAACTGTCTCATAGCCGTCCCTGGTCAGGATACGGTCGCCGATTCGCACATCACACGCCTTCTTCATCTCTCCGTCAATGAAAAGCGGATGAGTTTTGGATGCCAGCACGGTTTTTCCGCTCTCCGTGGTTAGCCTGTAAATGCTGTTGTCCGTTCCGGAATAAATGTTAATAACCTTGGCGGGCGCTTTATCCATGGAATAAACCAGGTCGCCGAGCTGAATATCCTTAATCCGCTTTTGGCTGCCGCCGGCCAGGCAAATCATTGTATCCCCATCCAGGCAGCCCCACTGAATGTAGAGCGCCTTGCTTTGGAGCGTGGTTGGGGTCGGGGTGACCTTCATGCTTTCCATAATCAAGGTAGTCACCACATCCAAATCCTTTTTCTTGGCGGATACCTGCATATGAAAGCAGGAATAGATATCCGCGCCGGTGAACCGGTTGACCAGCCCTTGCCTGAGCAAAACATCATGCCAAAGCTCCGGCATTTTCCAGCTAACCTTTCGCGGGTAGCCATCCTTATCAAACTCCTCCACCGTCTGCTTGATATCCTCAAAATTACAAAAATTATGTACAACGCCGCCCTTGCCGTCCAAACGTTCAATTTCCAGTCGAAATCCTGTTTCCTTATCCAGATAACCCGCTTGCGGGTCCGGCTTCCCATCCGCTCCCTTGCGCCCGATAAAATAATCGCCTTTTACGGAAAAGCTAAACTCTACCGGAAGCCACACCTGTATCTTTTCATCATCTCCGGAACCGGTGATCAAGTCTTGATCGGTAGAATAATCCCAATTTTTAATTACACTGGACCGCTGGTAGGCAACCACAATTTTATCTTTTACCAGATCTCTATATTCCGGGCTGTCCTTACTCACATCTCTCTTCAGGATTGGACTGACCGTCTTAAACGCATCTACAAAACTATCCTGTTTGGCGATATAAACCTGAGATAAGTACGACGTCTGGCTTTGCAGCAGCGTCCGGCCGTTTGAGGCTTGCCCGGCCGCTATAAAGGTAGCCATTACCTGGTATGTTTTTCCTTCCTCCGGAAGCTCCCGGGCAATAGCACAGGGGAAAGCGGCCGAATATACATTATCCACCGGTTGATCGACATCCGCTATATCATTAAAAATAGGCCGCCCATCCTCATCGAACACATCAATATTAACAATAATGCCTTCCTTGGGAGCGACATAGCTGGCTGATACATCGGAGTCAATCCGGAACTGTACGGGTTCATCCCGTAATTCATTGGCATCCCGGCCGTAAAAAACCATATTGCGAACCTTCACGCTGTCATATAAGCCGTTCAATTTGCCCGGTGAACCGTCTTTTAACCCCTCTTTGCTTTGCTTTTGCAAAAGCGCATAAACGCCCGGCGCCTTCTTTTTGATTTTGTCGGTTCCGCCGAGGATCTCCACCAGATAGTCAAAATGTTGTTGATTCTGAGGGTTCAGCTTCAGGCTTCCATTATGTCTTTTTGTTTCGTCCAATACCGCCAGTTTCAGAGCGTCCGCTTTCGTCATCATTTTGCATCTCCTTCCAATATTATTTTCTTCATTATAAGTTTACTAAAATCATTGACAACCATATGCGGTGAGAGCATGATATAGGTAGCAAAGAATAACCAACATATTCCATGAAAGGAGCCATGAAAATGGACGAAAATCAAGTAACCGTATCATCCCCTACCACTGCGGCCATGTTCGCCGACCCTGCCCCCGCTCCCGTGGCAACCAACATATTAGCCGGTATCTCCTTTACCTTAATCGGCACTGATCTGACGGCCGCCTTCTCCAAAACCGGCTCAAGCTATGAATTCTTAATTATCCCCACCGCGCCGGATACGGATAACAGCATGTCCATCAAGGAGATGGTTGATCAAGTAAATGACTTAATTAACAAATCCGGCGCTGCCGACGTACCGAAAGTGGAAGCGGCGGATTTAACCAAATCCCTTGATGATTTGAAATCGGTTCAACCCGATAATAAACTTGAAAGCTTTGACCCCACTGCCATTCGGGTTAAACTTCAGCAAGCCTTCCTTTATTACTGCCATACGCCGGGACCCGATCCTGCCAAACCGGATGAGGGAGCCACGAATCAATTCGAATATGCTTTTCAGTTAGTTATCATAACGGAAGGACTTTTCCCGGCCAACTTTTCCATTTTCAATTTAAAAGAAGTATCCGTGGCTATCTGGAAAACCGATAAAAAGAAGATCCTGGAACGGATGAAGCTGGTTAATATCAAGGATTATCTTGCCCAGAATGCTTAATAACTCCGGTATAGGCGTTCTGGATCATCTGCAGCGCGATTAAGGCGGCATCCTCCTTAGGCGTCGGCTCCTCTGGCGCAGCCTGGGATAATGCCCCGGCTATGCTATGGGCCGACTGCCGCCAATCAATTACCCGGTGACTTTTCACAGTGATGGGAACGGTAACCGCTTCCTTTACCCCTTGTGTCTCTTTATAGATGATTTCTCCCGAAGACAGATACCGCAGACTCTTTGTATATCCCGCGGCAAACCCGTAATGCAGCCCTTCCGGCGGCTGGGCAATCTCTACCCGCTTAATCAAGCCCCGGTAAATAACCAGAAGCACACTCTCGCTTAAGGTCTCAATACGGATTGCCCTAAGCTCATGGGCGGGCGTTGTATCCGTACAGCTGTCGTAGGCTTTAAACTCCAGCCCCCGCCATCCCCTCACCAGCTCGGACCGGAGCAGAAAGCCCGTACATACCGGAAAGGCGTCCCCGGCGCTTGATACAAGCTCCGGTTTACGCTGCAGCTTTCTGCGCACATTCACATTCTGCGCCAGGGCTTCCAGATAAACCTGTCCAATAATCTCCATATCGTGGGTGTAGTCGATATGCGTGGTCCTGCCTATGCTGCAGGCGCCATCCAGCAGACTAAGCAGCCAGTTGTGATCCACATGGAAAAATCTCACCGTTTCCCGCGGCAGCATGTCTTCCCGCGGGACATAATACTGGAAGGGCACATCATTTAAGATACTCCATCTGCTTAGCTGCTCGATGACCGGCTGCGGAAAATCAATATCCGCGTTTCCCGGGCGCAGAAATTTAAAAAGATCCGCGTAATCATTCGTTTTGGATACCCAGCTTTTTCTCATTTCCCCCGCCCCCCGTTTTTCAGAGCTTCCTGCCGCTCCTGACTGTCCAGGAATGTCTCCAGCATGGACTGCACGGCAGCCCGGGTATCGGAGCCTATTTTATCCGACAGAAGCCTTTCATTCTTTAATCTTGCCGCCTCTCGCTTATGCGTGTATCTCCATTTCTCCATGGCGGCGGCAAAGGCTTTGCTGCGCAGGGCGAGCATTCTGCCCAGCTGCCAGGCCGCGCTATAAGCGGTGTCAAACATACCGGTTGCGGGGTCATATCTAAGCAGCGCGTCCGCAAAGCACCCGGGGATATGGGCTTGCAACGGTATCCCGCAAGGGGTTAAGGGCCCCCTGTACCAGGACACCGTTTTACTGCCCTCCCGCAGCTCATGGTCAAGCAGTGTATAGCCCATGGCCAACAGGTTGTTTCCCCCGGCCTCTTTGGCGGCGGCCGTAATGAGGCAGTCCGCGTTCAGCCCTTTAAACACGGACGCAAAATCAAAGTCTTCTTGCCGCACATAAAAAGGCCAGCTGTACAGCACGGGAATCCGCACCGTGCTTTCCGTCATCGCCGCCCGCTCCGCCGGTGTTTTATCCAGATACTCCCCGAAGTATTCCAGGGATACGACGTAGGCCGTCTGCTTTACGGCTTCCCCTGAAGTTCCCTCCAAATAGCGGTTGGCCAGCGCGCAGGAAAACCAGTCATCAATCACGGTGCTGTCCGTCACTTTGTCATCCAGGCTGACGCCCTTGGCGTGGGACATATAGACAAGGTCTTCCTTGCCCGGGCAGACCGCATGAAAAAGCTGCGCCTCAATATCCAATACGCCGCAGTCCTCCCCGGTAACCTCCTCCGCCGCACCCTCCGGGCACACGGCCGGCAAGGGGCAATAGTATCCCGGAAGCTTTTTAAACGCTTCCCGGCGGGACATTGTTTTATATTGCGCATCTTCCGTTTCATCAAATACCAGCAGCGCCAGCCAGGGCAGCTCTTTAAACTCCGCCGCCGATTTTCCGCCGGTGATGCGGCGCTCCCAGGGAAGAGTGCGCCGCTTGAATACCGCGTGCGGTATGACCAAATGAAAGGTTCCCACGGCATTGTCGGGAGGATATACGGAATATATCTCATCCCTACTCAACGCGAAGCCGTCACAGCTTACGGTTATCTTCAGCTGCGCATTGGCAATCTTGCAATCCGCGATATTTTGAGTCGATTGGGCAACCTCCACGACATAATCGCCCTTGGCCAGGGGAGGCGCCGCTTTCCTGGCAAATACAACCGAACCGCTCTCATCACTCACCTTTTATACCTCCCTGTTTTGCGGCGTTTCCGTATGCCAATCGCCTGTCGTTTTCAGGACCGGCCGCGCCAGTAATATATCGCCTGCATGCTCCGCCCATCTCTTTATATTGTTTTGGTGTTCTCTGCGCACAGAAAAAACACCGGACAGGGCATCCAACAGCTGCTTTCTCACCTCGCTCCCGGCGCAGATGGTAGACGCCAGAATCGTAAAGGCTTGCTGTTCGTCGTACTTCTTCCCCTCCGCCGGAAGCGGAGTTGTCCATTGGAAGCCTTGAATTTCCAGATATTCATTTTGAGTCAGCGTTCGCATTTTATAAAGCTTGCCGTCCGGCGGCAATATGCCCTCCGGGCTGTTGGCCGGACAGCTTAAGACGGCCCCCATGGGAACCCCGGCTATTAACCCGCTGTTTTTATCCGGCTTTGCGGTTCCCCATAGCGCGGAGGGAATATTCCCGGTAACTACCTCCGCCTCAACCGGTACGCCATCCGTCTCCCCTTCACGGCACAGCGTAATATTCAGGCAAGAGGTATAGCCCGCGATGCCCATTGGAACAATTCCCAAGCCGTTCGTATAGGCTCTCTTGGTTGCGTTATTGACCAAAACATCCGTGCAGGGGAGGCCGGTATGTATCTCCAGCCTCAGGTAATGCGCGCTTACCAAATTGGATTTCTTCTCCGGAAGCTCTTTCAGCAAGCCGCCGGTCACCTTGATGTCAATCAGCCGCAGTCCTTCATCCCCGGCGTCATTGCCTGGCAGGGCAGCTTTATGCTCCTTTTGCGGCAGAAAACTATCATGAAATTCCGTCCAATCAATTGTCTGCTTATAATCGCCCTGCTGCTTGCCAAACGTAATGGTAAAAGAGATGATAAACCACTTGATATGTACTACCCCTTGGAAGTCCGGGCCCCAGATATGCATATCCGCGCCAAGCTCGATGGTGAAGGTATGATGGACAAATAAAAAATCCACCCGGTAAGACGCTCCAATACTGGCCCCTATGGCAATATCATAATGAAACGGCTTCCATTGCAGCAGAAAATCGGCTCTAGCATATACCCAGGCCTTCAGCTTCCCCCATTCATAGGTAATGGAAAGCTCTCCCCCCGCCATGATGCAGGAAGGAGTCAGGGCGAAATAAGCGCCGCCCTTCAGGGAAAGATGGTCGTCTATTTTCCAGTTAATGCCCACCCGGTCAATCTTCGGATAATGCTTGTTAACAAATTCCGGATGATAGCCGCCGACGGTAATGACAAAATCTCCGGCATAATCGCCTTTCCACCAGAAAGCCGCGGCAAAGCCTCCGGTCAGCTTGCAGTTTTTATCAAACAAATATGATTCACTGGTCAAAGCCGCCATAATGCTGAACTCGCCGTCATCGGGAGCCAAAACCGCCTTGACGGCCAGCTCAGCGTAACCGATTGGATTCACGGGCGAGACCTTGGGCGGCAGCGCCAAACTGGATATTCCCAGAATAGACGCCTCAAAGCGGGCGCCAAACTGGATATTCAGAAGGATAAAGGATTCAATGACTCCGAAGGAGGCAAAGCTTACGCCCACCGTAACAAAATATTGACTCTTCTTATATATGATTTGCTGCTGCATTTTCTTAAGCACTTCGCCGGGAGTATCCCCTTTTTTCAACTTTGTTTCATTTCCCAAAGCAATTGCAACAAAAGGAAACTCCCTTACTTTGGCAACATCCGAAGGCAGAATGATCTCTCTGTTAAAGCCAAAACCGCCGGCCAAGCCCTTGATGTAGAAATACGGAGGCCCGCCCAGGGGTATCGAAATTAATCCATATATGAACAGCGTCGTATCGCCGTTGGGAGCCTGTCCATATAAGCCAAGCGCGGCCAGCCCGAATTTGTCGCAGCGGATCTGGATCATGCCGCTGTATACCTGCATATCTCCATCCTTGGAAATATACAGGCCGCCCGCCAGATACAGGGGGGGCTTCGACAGGCTTAACGCCAGGCCCTGCAGGCCAAAGCTGAAGCTTTCCTTCTTATCCATGGGAATCCCGATATTCAGGCCAAGGACATCGACCGTAATAACCGATAAGAAGAAGCTCACATCCAAATACAGATATATCTTATGCCCCTCCAGGGAAAAGCCGATCCGGTGAAAGGACAAGAAGCCCAGCTCTTTCTGGAAATTAAGCCAATGAACCGAGGATTGCTTCTTTTCCTCCTCCTGGAACAGGTAATTTTTATGCGGAAGATCATATTGATAAGATATATCAAGATCGTAGGCATTGTTTTGGATGACCAATTTAGCCAGCGAACCAATCTTTATATAATTGCCGGGCTTAAACTCAACGTCAAAGGTCTTGATACCGACGCCATCCTCGCCGGATAAATATGACCCGATCACAGGAAGCCGGCGCAAATAAAAAAAGGCATTCTCCAGCTCCAGTCCAAAGGCGTAGGTTCGAACATCCCCGCCCCCGGTGGATATGGTTAAGGCGCCATACTCCCGTACCTTAATCTCCAGCGTTAATTGGTGTTCGCCAAAATTGTAGGACAGCCCGATACTGTCTAAGACAAACGGCCAATCATCAAAAACATCGGGTATCTCAAGTTTAAGATTTCCCTGATTAAAGGATTCCCCCACACTAAGCAAGCTTAAAGTATGTTCGTCTTGATTGACCCATTTTCCCGCCATAACCTTTTTTTTAGCTGTGTGCCCGCCGTGTGCCCGGAGGGTAGAGGGTGAGGAAGCGATGTAAGAAAATATAAACGGTATCTTATTGATACTGAACTCGCCAAATAAGCCAAATCCAAAATCCTTATCATCTCCCATTGGCTTCCTCCAATCAATCTCCCACCCTGCCGGGATGCAGAGCAATACTTATCTTTAGGTTATCGCCCGCAAAAAGACAAATAGCCAGCATTTACAAAAATGCCGGCACTTGGTTGCTATAATACGCCAATTCGCTAAATGGTCTCATTTTCCTTTTAAAAAATAAAAAATACGCTTAAATAGTTTTTAACTATCGTCTCCATAAGACCTAACATAAAGAAAATACCATTCTTTGTTTTTTAATATGCATAGGTTGACTATAATTTTTTTCCGCTGTAAGATGATGGAAAACGGTATTACCGTAAAACGGCAGCAAATAGGAGTGAGCGTCATGGGTCAAGTAGTAGGTAATATAATCGTACAGAAGCGGGGCGTAGTGAGTCTGGGACTGCTAAAAGAACACAACATACCATTAAACGATGGAGATATTTTTCAAGTGCAAATAGAAGATGGCAAAGTTATCCTTATTCCTATGAAACTAATTCCCGCTGATCAAACATGGTTCTGGACTAGTGAGTGGCAAAAAGGCGAGAAAGAAGCAGAGGAAGATGTGGTTGCTGGAAAGGTTAAATCGTTTGAAAACGTGGAAGACCTTCTAAAGGACTTAGATCAATGAAATTCCAAAGAACTGAACGTTTTAAACGAATGTACAAAAAAATGGATGCACAGCAACAGGATTTTATAAAAAAAGCTATTAATTTAATGTTGGATAATATTTATCACCCGTCTTTAGGAGTTAAGCGCATTCAAGGTACTAAAAGAATATGGGAAGCGAGCGCCACCATGGGACTACGCATTACATTTGACTGGGAAGAAGATATAATTACTTTAAGAAACTGTGGAGAGCATGACAAGACTTTGAAAAATCCGTAAGACACAAATCATTTAGGAGAACCGCAATTGATTGCATTACCATCCCAGGTATCTTGCGGCACAAAGATGGAAAAGGCTTGGATTTTACAGGCGAACACCCATCAGACAAGGAAGCGCGGGGAGCGTTATTTGAAAAATATAACCGTCCGATATATCGGAAAGGTTTGCTGTTTTCAGACACTCCCTAAATTATAAAAAAATCCCTTGTCCTTTATTGCCGCATTGGAACTTATTATTGCGGTGGCGGGCCGCAAACGGCCAGACCATCCATTTGCTGAGCAGCAAAAAGAAAGCCGTTACCGCCGAGGCGACGAGCACGGAGTAAGGCCCGTTAAATGAGCTAAGCAGGTCTGCATATTTGGCATAAACATAGATCAGGTAATGCAAGACAAAAATATTGAGGGCGTTTCTGCCGGCCCAAACGGCCGGGTAAACATATGCGCCATCTGCCTTTACAAAGAGCAAAGCTGCATACATCAGCAATGTCAGGCCCACTGCAAAAATTATATAACTGGGGGATGCGGGAAATCTGGTGATCAAAAACCCGGTAAAGTGCCCCACCAGGCCCAATGCCGTAAATGATAAACTTGCGGCGGCCATAGTTGGGGGTTTATAATTACCAGTTAAAACATACGTGGCCATAAATAAGCCTATAGATAAAAACCCGGTTAAAAGAACCAGCGAAAAATCACCCAACAGAATTCGGCCTGGTTTAGCCGGTAATAAATAAGCGTAGGGATGAAAAAAGTAGTACCCCGCCAAGGATAAAAAGCCGGTAAATAACAACACTGTCTTGCGGGCCGGTAAAAGATACAGTGCTCCGGCTAAAAAGCCGGCTGCGGCCAGTGACTGCAGCACCCCCCAATAGAAAAAGCTGCTCTGCCCAAAAGCGACAAGACCAAGAACCAAGCCGATGAAATAAAGCCTTAGGTTTCTTTGCGCCAACTTTTTCAGTATATTAACGGTTCCCAGATGTTTAGCTTGCATGACATTAATTGAATAATAGAGAGACATCCCGCAAACAGTAAAAAAAATGGGCGCCGCTATGTCTCCAACACTGATGCGACCGATGATAGTGATTATGTCCCGTATGGAATCTGTATACAGCCAGGTTACCACGTGGTGAAAAATCATTAAAATTACGGCGATTCCCCGCAAAATATCAAGACTATAATCCCGGTTGTCCCGACCCCGGACAGGGGTACCGGACAAATTATCTACCAGCACCTGCCAATCCTCCCATCGTTACGCTAAGCATAAAAATTAACGCCAATCCCTGCGCTTTTACCCAATCTTGCTCCGGCATACCGGGTTTTAGCGTTGTCACCAGTCCAGGTGCACAGGAAATTTGTTTACCTCACAATTATTTACCCCGCGGCCCCTAAGACCAGTCGTTTACTTTATAGACGAAATTATATATATTAGGTTCCCAGTTTTAAGTTGCACTGCCTCCTAAAAAAGTCTAATCTCCTTACTATATGGAATTTGCTCTATAACACTGGCTACAGATTAACCGGCAATCATAGGGAAACCTAAAAGCTATTAAAGGATGTTCTCAACATACTAAATAACAATATAAATTTAAACATAGCAAGGGATGTATTTCAACGCTACAATTATTACCTCTTTGGTGGCGAACTTGAAGGATTCCAAGTAAGAAAGGACGCCAAAAACGAGGGACTTCCAAATTCTTAAAATAATCTTTAAGATTTATAGACGTCCCACTGTCGTTAATTTGTGCTAAGGGGGGAAATTTATGGTAAAATAGATGTGGCTATACTGGACTAAGAACGGGCCTCACCTGCCGGGGATGGAAACATCCTAAGAAGGAGGTGAGGCAGAAATGCTTGTAGTATCTGACGTAATTCAAACCATAATAGCCGTTATCCTTCTGCTAACCTTCGTTGTGCTAATAGCTGATCGGCGGAAGTAATTAAAAACCCTTAAAACTGTTCCCGCAGTTTCAAGGGTTTAGATAAAACCTCGACAGGTGAGGCACCACACGCCGTTCTTTAGCTCCAGTATTCCCATTTAAAAAGGAGTGATATTCTTTAAATAAATAATATAGTCTAAATTTGTGATTGTCAAGAATTGTACATGTAGCCGAAGGTAGTAACAGCGAAAAATGTTACTGTTCATAGGTGACAAACGCGACGTGTTTTTTGTGAGTGCAGCGAAGCGAAAGTCACAGAAAACCGGAGAATTGCAGCGCCAAAACGCTGTTTTTGCGTTTTGTGTGCATCGCGAAGCGTTTTATTGCTCACGGAACTGCTACTTTTTGCAGGGGAGTGAATTAGACGATAGAAATACAACCTGAAATAAAAAAATCCCTTGTACTCTTTATTGGATAAGGGATTTTTTTTAATCCGACTTCTTGAAGAGTTAGATTAACTTTAAAATAATGCTTTGTATGGCGTATTTCCCGCTCTTAAAGATTGTATAAAAAAATTTCAAATTCAATCCTACTATTTTTTCATTTCTAACGTCTATATTTATAGAGATAGTAAATTAACGACCGGATTACTTTGCAGTCGTGAAGTGTGGGGGAGAATGCCAAGTTTGATTTTAAACCGCCGCACGTTAAACCGAATTTTAAACGAGAAGGAGAAGGGACTATGCCCATAAACATTGACGAAATTCATTGTAAGCACCATTTAACATTTATGACGTTAACAGATGTATAAATGTTTTCAGTTGTATATGAGATATTATCATATTTATTCGGCAGCATTCTACGGAAAGTACTGGAACTAAATGCCTAAAAGTTGGAACAAAATTATCGTTTTGTTTGTCGAGAAATTAAGTGGAAAAAAGATCATAGTAATTTCTTCTAAGAAAATTCTATCTGAGGCTAAGGGAGGTATTTATCGTGTTTAAATCCTTACCCGAGAAACTGTTGATATTGATGCTAATCCTAGGTATTACTATAGGCGTTCAACCCGCTTTAGCGGAGAGTTCCCTACTTATTAATTTCAATGGCCAGGTGATCTCTTCTGATATTGACCCTGCTATCGTTAATGGCCGTGTTCTTGTTCCTTTACGGTTGATTTCCGAAGAAATAGGGTATTCCGTTCATTGGGACTCCGATACCCAAACCGTTTTCGTAAATAATACCCAAACCGATAATCCCGGTACTTCCCCGGAAGGTGCAAATGGAATCAGGCTCATCGTAAATGGACAGACAGTTACCGGGGATGTTGCGCCACGTATTATCCACAATAGAGTGATGGTTCCAGTTCGGGTTATCTCCGAATCCTTGAATTCCATCGTCAAATGGGAATCTGAAGCGAAGGAAGTATTAATTGTTCAGCTTGACAGCCTTGGTCAAGACGCGTCACGTTCCATCGAGACTTTTTTGACTTGGCTGGATGCCTCTTATGATTATCCTCCTAATGGTACCCCTGACGATTTCAGCAAATGGATAACCGGGAAGATGAATGCAATCGAAGAAGGTTATCGTTCTGTTTTAAATTACCGATCCATTTTAGAGCAGGTGTTGACTGCAAGCGAGTTGGAAAATAATGTCTTATATCAATTGCTCAAGGAAGCATCCATATTGATGGAATATGAAAGAGAAAGCGTGATGGTTCTATTGATCCATCCCGATGCCTTGGAAAAGCTCATAGAAATTGCCGCAAAACTTCAGTAGTCAAAAACGCCGCTACAATTTTGTTGTAGCGGCGTTTTTCTTCACTAAGGAGAGATTATTTTAACGAATGTCCAGGTTTACCGTTTCATTGTAGTACGGGTTGGTGGGAGTTACAGAGATCCACGGTTGATCGGGTGGACTTGTTATATTTTCTTGGTTGCAATTGGAACTGGTTGCGTAATTGTTTGTGGTAGAAGTTGCCACAAGTGTATTCGACCAGCGGTTATTTCTACCCACAGCCGATCCACCAGTGGGTACTATCAACGTTGACATGCGGCGGACAACTTGACCTGAACCGCTGTTTAAGGCGTTTGCCACAATGTAATTTTTTTGGAAGACCTCAGCGTTTTTTGAGTCATAAACATAGCACTTGATTGTTCCGTTTTCAGACGCAATAAGAAGTCTGTACTTTGTTCCGGGATTTGCGCGAAACGTTTCATACTGAAATATCCCAGGTACAATGCTTCTGTATAGACAAAACTGTGTTCCCAGTCCTGCCCCCGGATCATAACCAAATCCGAATTCAAAATCAAACGTTGCGCCAGTATCCTTTCTCATTCCTACGTAATTATAGAGAGTTTGTCCGCTGGCTATCGTGATATCGGATGAATTGGGCAAATGAATGGTAGCTTCGATCTTTCGATATCCAGTTGCTTTAGTAGAAATTCTTCGGTATGCGTAATCGGCCATTTTAAACATTCTCCTTTTTAATTAGTGATAATTAGAAACTTCTTCAAGTTTAAAAGGCCCCTGAAGGAAACGAAGGAATTTTATGGCCGTTCCCAAACTCATAAAATTCCTTTTCAGTTGACCTTCTCACCTATTAAGGTAAATTAGACGATAGAAATACAACCTGAAATAAAAAAAATCCCTTCTCCTTTTTATTGGATAAGGGATTTTAAATCTGATCTCCTGAAAAGTTCAATTAATTCTAAAACTATACTTTATTGGTTTTTATCGTGCTGTAGGGATTGCAAAAAAAATTCAAATTCAATCCTACTATTTCTCCATTTCCAGCGTCTATATTATAGAGGGGAGTGAATCAGGTGGATATACCGGAGGAAATTATCGAACGTGTGCGCCATAAAGAAGAGCAAGCGTACGAGGAATTATTCCAGCTTAGTTGGGACCAAGCTGTACGAACCTGCTGGCTGATTCTCAGGCACCAGCACGATGCGGAGGAGGTGGCCCAGGATGCGCTTTTTAAACTCTATGTACATAGACAACAATTACAGGATGTACGCGCGTTTCGCGGCTGGTTCTACCGAATATTAGTAAACACAGCCCTGGACAAAGTGCGCAAGCGGAAAACCGTTATCAATATTGACGAAATCCGTCTTTCCAGCCAAAGCGACGATATCCTGCAGGCTGAACACCGAATGCTCATTGACGAGGCCATGCGGCATCTCTCATATGGCGAGAGAACCGCCGTTGTCCTGGTACATTTCATGGGATGTACGGAGGCCGAGGCTGCCGAGGCCGCCGGATGGAAACTGGGAAAGCTTAAATATCGCCTGAATCGTGGGCGACATATACTTGCTCAGGCGATTAATGGGGAAACGAAAGGAGGCATTCAGTATGTCTGACATATTCCGCAAAGCGTTAATGGAAGACGCTGCCCGTATAAGTGTGCCTCAAATGACATGGAAACAAGTCAAACAGGGTCACAGGCGCGCACGTAAAAAAGCAAATTGGAAACGTCGACGGTTTGCTTACGGAGCCTGTGCCGCAATATTATTAATGGTGGCGATTGGTGTTTCAGGTTTCGTTTCGCCGGTAATGGCCAAGGTATTGCAAAAGGTACCCATTATTGGCGAGTTATATTCGTTTACTGATATCCCTAAACTCAACCGGTACGCGTCGGAGACTAACCCATCGGCAACTGACAAAGGAATTACCGTGTCTGTGCCAAAAGCTTATTACGATGGCAATCAGGTGATATTAATTTATGCTATTCAGGTGCCGGAAGGGTATGAACCGATTGAAGTTTCACAAATAAACCTTACTGTGGCAAAAATTCTATTGAACGGTAAACCGCTTCCCATTGATGGTGCCACGGGGAAAGATTATTTGGTATCGCCAAATACATACCGTGGTGATATCATTTGGTACCTGTCATTTGATCAGGTGTCTAGAGACGGCACGTTGACGATTCCTATTCACCAGGTAGGTACAATAAAAGGAGATTGGACGCTATCTGTTCCTGTTTCCAGCGAAGCGATAGATAATGCCGTTGAAACATTTTATCCTAAGGATGCAAGCAAAACCCATGATGGGATTACCATCACTGTTAACAAAGTAAATAAAGGGCCGGTATATACAACCATTTCGCTGCAAGTGCGCCAGCCACTACAGATGAACAACAGACTTCCGATCTATATGCCTTTAAACGGCATGCTTTTTAGCGTTTATGCATTAAATCACCAATTCATTGGATCCGGAGAGCTTATTAATATCCAAAAAGAGCCTGAAAATATCGGAAATGAATTGGTTTGGGACGATGTAACTCTGAGATGTATAACGCCGCCGGATGATGTAAAGTCCATTATTATTGAACCTGTTTTGGCGGTCATGTACGAAGAGGGTGTCACGGAAGAAAACTGTCCACACATACCACAATTGGCCGTTACCGTGCCACTCAATTGAATATCTTTAAAATGATGCTTCCTACAATATTTAGATTAACTGGTTACTGCAGGAACCGTAAGATATATTGAATTTTGTTCTACATGCTTAATGGTCTCGCGTGTTCCTTAAGTTACGGAAGCGGCCCGCCCACTGCAAGTGAACGGGCCGTTTCCTGCGTTATCATGCAATTTATCCAAGATACGTATACAACATATAAATAGTACCGGACCAAGAGGTTCCAGGCTGATTATTAACAACGTATATTTTAAAATTTCCATCAACCAAGTCAGTAAAGGTAGTAGACGGGTTACTTGAAGTCACAACATGAACGGGAGTATAGTTATCGGTATTCACGTTGTACAATTGTACTCCAAATGACCACCCGGAGCCGCTTATGTCCCCAAATTGCACTGTTGCTGAGGTGCCTCCAGTTACAGGAAGCGAACCATTGGATGGATAGAATTTGGGAGTACCTGATATACTGAAAGGTGAAGTATATAGCATTACAATCACCTCCTCTCCAATAATAATTTCAAAAAAGACCACTGAAGGGAACGAAGGAATCTTATGGCCGTTCCCAAATCATAAAATTCCTTTTCAGTTGACCCTTTCATTTATTAAGGTAAATTAGACGATAGAAATACAACCTAAATTATAAAAAAAATCCCTTCTCCTTTTTATTGGATAAGGGATTTTTTAATCTGACTTCTTGAAGAGTTCGATTAACTCTAAAATAATGCTTTGTATGGCGTATTTCCCGCTCTTAAAGATTGTATGAAAAAATTTCAAATTCAATCCTACTATTTCTCTATTTCTAACGTCTATATTTATAGAGATAGTAAATTAACGACCGGATTACTTTGCAGTCGTGAAGTGTGGGGGAGAATGCCGAGTTTGATTCTAAACCGCCGTACGTTAAACCGAATTTTAAACGAGAAGGAGAAGGGAGCATGCCCAAAATGAGGGAAAAGTTTAAGCGGGGTAGTTCCTCTGAACAAATAGTAAATTTGCTCTATAACACTGGCTACAGATTAACCGGCAATCATAGGGAAACCCAAAAGCTATTAAAGGATGTTCTCAACGTACTAAATGACAATATAAATTTAAACATAGCTTTGAAAAGCCTCTGTTTAATATACATAAATAAAGCCATATCCAGTCCGGGTAAAAATTCATCTAAAAATAAAAAAAGCCCGCCGAGAAAGAGCAATAGTACAAATAAAGTTCAGGAAGCTCTTTTAACGCTGCCGCCTGCGGAAAGGCTGGTATTGGTTTTGCGGGAAGTATTAGGGCTGGACTATGTCGAGATAGCAGAGCTGATTGGTATAGAAGAAACGCCGGTATCCCGGCTGTTAAATACGGGACGGTGGGCATTGCGAAAACAATTAGCATGCCTTTTGGGACAAAGCGGACAGCCCGAAAAATATTCTGTTGCCAAGTAAATTGCAATTGTGCAAGGAAAAAGGCCAAATGAGCT